>JBLIMK010000014.1:0-44518 GCA_047638715.1 Verrucomicrobiales bacterium | reverse complement strand
ACTCGGAGCTGTCGACGTGCAACGACTTGGCGACGTAGTCGGATACCTCTCAGCCGACGAGCTGTGGTCGATCGACGACGCGCTCATCACGGTGCTTGGACTCGCCTAGCGTCTGTGTAGATGACGCATGTACTAACGCTTGTGTCGGAGGGGCGAGTTTAACCCAAAGTACACGCGCCCCTTGGATCGTCGAACTGCCCGCAGGCTGATTGAAACGCCTGGTCACCGGCTCAGAAGCGAGGTCGAGACAGCTACGTTCGAGACCAGACTTTGTTCAAAGCTCGCCAGCAGCGAGCAGGTCTACCGGGTCGCGCAGATCGACGGCCCCGAGATAGCCGCCACCTAATGCCGCTGCGTCGTGCATTCCGTACCCCAGGAGTTCCTGGGCGCGGCGGGGTAGGGAGCGTGCAATTGCGGGCGGTGTCGAAAGGCAGTTGTTCTCCTCGGTTCGGAGCCATCCAGCGACGAAGCTCATGTGGACACCGGCCCGAGCTTGCTGGGTGCTGTTCAACCCGCCGCCATGTATGGTCGAGCCGAGGTAGACGATCGCCGCTCCTGCGGGCATTTCCGCATAGGCCAATTCGTCGGGCTCGGGCTGCCTCCCCGGTTCCCAACGGTGACTTCCGGGCGCAGCGACGGTTGCCCCGTTCTCGCGGCTGAATTCGCATAGGGCCGTCACTGAGCTGAGCTCGAGTTGGGGGTGCGGGTCGGGCACAAATGACCAGACATCGTCGTCGCGGTGGAGCCATTGTTGCTCGGCTCCAGGCTCCCGCACGATGAGTTGTCCTACGTTGAGGCTGAGGCTCGCGCACGCTGGACCGACGATCGCCTCGGCCGCCCCCAACAGGAGGGGGCTCAGCAGCAGGGCGTTCACGAACGTTGGTGACTTACTGGCAAGACCGGTGACGTTCCTGGCCCCCGCGTAGAAGCCCTGGAGGACCTCATTGATGTGGATCATCTCCGGGTCGACCCGTCGAAGATGCGCCTCGGCTTCTGTGAGGATGGCGTCAACTGCGTCTTGGTCGATGAGGTCCTCAACGATGACGACCCCGGTCTCCTCGATGGCTTTGAACATCTCGGACTCCCGGTCGTTGCAGGAGAAGCGCGGGATCTCTGCGTTGGTGGTCATGATCTTCCTTTCCGGATCGGGCGTCACTCGGAGACGGCCGCGGCGATGGCGGTCACATGCCGTAGGTCTGAGCCACAGCAGCCACCGAAGACATTCAGCCACGGCAGCGTGGTCTTCAGGCGCGCGTAGCCCGCTGCCAACTCTGCCGGGTTGCCGTCGTCGAGGACCTCGGCTTCGTCAAGCTCGGCATGGCTCATCCTCGATGCGTTGCAGCGCAACCCACGAATCCGGTGAGCCCACGGCTGGTCGACCATGAGCCCGACGAAATGATCGGGGTGGGCGCAGTTCACCATGAAGTAGGCGGCCGCAGCGTCAGTCGCAGCATCGACTG
The DNA here is from genome assembly GCA_047638715.1 of Verrucomicrobiales bacterium. Lineage (GTDB taxonomy): Bacteria > Actinomycetota > Acidimicrobiia > Acidimicrobiales > SHLQ01 > SHLQ01. The sequence goes on along the minus strand of JBLIMK010000014.1, from coordinate 43,058 downwards.
TGGCGATGGCCTCAGCCAGTGGCTGCCCAGTCGGCAGATTGCCGTCGGTCTCGACTGTGAAAGAGACGACAACAGGAAGGCCAAGGTCAACCGCCGCACGAACAACACCGATTGCTTCGTCAGCCTGCGTGAAGGTCAGGGCGGTCACCATGTCAACATCGGTCTCGGCTAGCCACCCCAGCTGTTCACCGTGATAGGCCTGCGCTTCCATTGCCGCGATTTCCTCATCGGGGGCATAGGCATCGCCCCGGGGTCCGATCAGGCCGTTGATCACAATCTGCCCGGCATTCGAGGCGTACTTGTCTCGGAGCGTTGCGGCGAATTCGACCGCTGCCAGGTTGGCTTTGCGGAGAGCGGATGCGTCCTGACCAAGTTCTTCAGAAAAGTGTGTCTGGGCACGCCAGGTTTGGGTGTCGAGCACGAAGCCCGCTCCCGTTTCATTGGCGAGCGAGAGGAAGCCCTCCATATATCGCTGGAGCGCTGCCCGACCATCTTCATCATCCAAGAGCGTGTGAGCAGCAAACTCCGGGATGTCGATTCCATGGTTGAAGATCAAGTCTGTTTCGAGCCCTGCGTCGTTGAGAAACAGGCCTCCGTCGAGCTGTGGAAGGCGATTGCGATATTTCGTCATGAGACTGGTCCTTGGTTGCTTGTTTCCATCTTGTGGATCGCCTCGCAATTAGTCCTGAAGGCCCGATGAAGGAATTCCTACTAAGTTCCTACGGTGGACGATCTCGTAATTGATGGCTGGCAACTCGACTCCACCGCGAATCAGATCACGAAGGGCAAGATCAGCAGGCATCTCGAGCCAAAGGCCATGGCGGTCTTAGCCGAGCTGGCAGCGCAACCAGGGACGGTCGTTTCACGCGCTGAGCTGCTCGACAGGGTCTGGGGAGGCGCTTTTGTGGGCGACGATGCAGTCTCGGCGGCGGTGATCAAAGTCCGGCGCGCGTTTGACGACAAAGCACGTGCACCACGCGTGATCGAAACGGTCCACAAATCCGGGTACCGACTGATTGCGTCAGTAACCTCCGACAGCCGTAGTCCAGCCAATGATCGTGGAGACCATGCCGCAAGTACCCGTCCCAGCGTCAAACTGGCGACGCTTCTGCGCTGCACGTATCGAGTCAACGCCGGCAACTCTTCGTCCATGGGACCCGAAGCCTGGCAGCGCTCCACCTCCGCAATCAGCGAGGTCATCTACGAAGTCATCCATCTTCATGGCGGATTCCCGATTCACGAGAGCGGTGCGACCATCGGAGTGTTCGGTGCTCCGAACGCACAAGAACACCACGCGATGCGGGCTGTTCAAGCGGCTATTGATATTCGCAAAGCTTTGGCTCGGGACTCCGGTCATGCCGACGACCGGCTCGACTCCGTCTGGCGCATCGGGATCGCCAGCGGCGAGATCCTGTCTGGAGCAGCGCCCAGCTATCGTGGGCTGACCGTGCATGGTGCTCCGTTGGAGAGCGTCATCTCACTCGCCATTGCTGCCAAGCCCAGCGAAGTTCTCCTCACCGGCGACACCCGAAATCTCGCCCAGGGTTTGGTCGGCGTGCACCGCTGTGACCGACCGCTCGCTGGGACCGACATCGGTCCGCTCTTCTCGTTGGGCGCCGAAGCTGGTTGGAGCACTCCATGGGAGGCCCGGGTCGAGCGGGGCCTCACTCCCCTCTTCGGGCGCACGTTCGAGATCAACCGCATCGCTGACCTGTTGGACAAGGCCACACACGGCGACGGGCAGCTCGTCGCGTTGAACGGAGAGCCTGGCGCCGGCAAGTCAAGACTCGTCCACGAAGCACTCTTACTTGCGGCGCACCGTGGCTTCGAGACCGTCATCGCGGCGTCGTCGCCACTGGAAGCTCGCACGCCGTTCTTCCCCGTTCGAAGTGCCGTCATCGACAGGCTGCGTCTACATCCAGATCTGCAAGTCGACGAACCGGCGCTGCAAGCGGCCCTTCGCCCAGAGCGCGCCGACGAGGAGTGGACCACGCTCGACCCCGAGCTCCGCCGTTCACGATCGATCTCGACGCTTCGCGACATCCTTCTCGAAGACCACGAGCAACCATTGCTCATCGTCTTCGAAGACCTCCATTGGGCCGACGAGTCAACGAGAAACCTCGTCAACTCCATCACCACCCAGATCGCCGGTCGACCATGTGTCGTAGTCGTTACCTACCGGCCCGGTTTCGTCGACCCCTGGGCGACAAAGAGCTACTACACCCAGCTGCGAATCGACGCACTCGGTTCCGAAGACTCCCTCAAGATGATGGACCATCTCGTCGGCGACAATGCCAGTGTCGAGCGTTGGAAGTCCTCGGTAGCCGGTCGCTCTGGAGGTACACCGCTGTTCATCGAAGAAGTCGTTCGGTCGGCTTTGGCAGCGGGCACGCTTGTCGGTTCAGACGGCAAGTTGAGCATTACCGATGAGGCAGCACACGGCCTCGTGCCCTCGTCGGTTCACGCGCTTGTCGCAGATCGAATCGACCGACTGTCCGAAGGTGCTCGAGACGTCCTGTCGGTCGCAGCAGTCTTCGGCCGTGATGTCCCTGCGTCGCTTCTCCACCCGCTGATCGGAGACTCGCTGGTCAGCCGTTCCGATGATCTCAATGAACTCCAAGCTGCCGAACTCATCTTCGCTTCTCGATATCAACGAGAACCTGGGTATGTGTTCAAGCACGCCCTCACTCAGGAAGTCGCCTATAGCGAGATACCCGACAGCGTCCGCTGCGAGCATCACCGCCGAATCGCCGAACTCCTCGAGACACTCAGCTCTGAAGGAGATCACTTCTCACCCGAACTACTCGCACGCCACCACGCTGGCGCCGGGCAGCACGCTCAGGCGATAGACGCGTGGATCCGAGCGACGGACTCTGCGCTCAGCGCTGCAGCATTCGCCGATGCACTCGATTACCTGGATCAAACGCGATCGTGCCTGGCTCACCTCGGCGATAGCGACCGGCCAGACCATGAGTTGGCTGTCGAGCTCCGCACCGTCAGCGCATTGGTCCAGAGTGTGGGACCGGCAGACCCAACGGTTGAGGCTGCATGCAAGAGGGCTCGTGGACTCGCTGAGGCGCACGGTACGACACGCCAGCAGTTCGAGGCGACATGGGGGCTGTGGTTCGTGCACCTTATGAGGGGCGAGATCAACACCGCCCAGCAGCTTGGCAACGAACTCTTCGACCTCTCCAAACGTCTCGACGATCTGCCCCTCAAGCTCGAGGCCCATCACGTCCAATGGTCTGGCCTGTCATTAGCTGGCAACCCGGCGGCGGTACGCGAACACACGCAGATCTGCATTGAGCAGTACCAGCCGTCCGAGCACCACTGGCTGACCTTCTCGTATGGAGGTCATGACCCTGGGGTATGCGCCCGCAACGTCGATGCAATGGCCCTGTGGATGCTAGGGGCGCCAGAGTTGGCCAGAACTCGCTCGTCTTCGGCCATCGAGTTGGCCAAGGAGTTAGGCCACCCCTACACCCGACTCGAAAGCTTCAACAGCGCGTTGAACATCGCTCTGCTCGACGACGATGCCACCGAACTCCTCGCCCTCGCCGACATTCTTCAGGCGCTGGTCGATGACGACACGCTGCCCGAATTTGCGTCTGCTTATGCCAACGGCTTTCGAGCGAACGCCCTACTGATCAACGGCGATGCCTCTACAGGCCTTCAGCTCATGATCGAAGCTGCCCCCGTGTGGCAGGAGTTCTGGGGCGCTTGGTGTTTCCCGCTCGATTCAGCATTCGCCACAACCCTTGCCGGGGCGGGCAGATTCGACGAAGCGGTGTCCCACATCAGGAAACAGCTGAGCATGTCGGAAGTCTCCGGAGCACACTGGTGGGATCCCGAGTTTCATCGTGTGCTTGGCGAGCTTTCATTGGCAAGCGACCCGGCCAACCTCGACGCTGCGAGAACTAGCTTCGAACACGCCATCGCGATCGCCCGACAACAGCCTGCGCCGTTTCTCGAACTCCGAGCAGCGATGAGCCTGGCCCAGCTTGATCGCAAATCGAACGGCACCAATGCCGCAACGCTTGCCCTGAAGGGGCCGTAAATTCATCCGTGTCGTCTTTTCAACGGTTTCAGGACACAAAGCATCTGGCTACCATCCGCCGGCTATGCCCGTATTCGATGCACTCAGCCGCCTGATCTTGACCAAAATCGGATTGCTTTTTTGCTTCAGGCGACGACCGTGACGCAGAGATCCTCGCTCTCCGCCACCAAATCTTGGTCCTGCAACGTCAGATCAACCGACCACGGCTCTCCAACACGGACCGCACCATCCTTGGTCTTCTCGGGTCAGTCATGAGTCGGGCACGTCAACGCAGCACGTTTCTGATCGTGAAACCAGACACCGTTCTGCGCTGGCATCGACGCCGGATCGCACGCCACTGGACACAGCCACAGAGCAAACCTCGAGGACGGCCACCCATCAACTACCAGCTACGAACCCGGATCATTCGGTTCGCCAACGAGAACCCGAACTGGGGATACCGAAGAATCCACGGAGAACTCCAACGACTCGGCCACACCATCGCCGCCTCAACAATCTGGAAAATCATCAAAGCAGCCGGTATCAACCCGACCCGTGATCGGACCGGACCGACCTGGTCCCAGTTCATTCGATCCCAATCACAGGCGATCATCGCCACCGACTTCGCTTGCGTCGACACCGTGTTACTCAAACGGTTGCATGTGCTGTTCGTGATCGAACACGCCACCAGACGCGTCCACCTTCTCGGGATCACCGCGAACCCCACTGGCCCGTGGACGACCCAAGCCGCACGCAACCTCATGATGCGCCTCGACGCCGGTCATCGGTTCCGATTTCTGATCCGAGACGGAGCCGGACAATTCACCCGCCCATTCGACGCGGTTCTTGCCGGGTCCGGAATTACCGCGATCCGGATACCACCGCGCTCTCCTCAAGCCAACGCGTACGCCGAACGATGGGTGCGCCCCCTGCGCCACGAACTCCTGGACCGGACCATCGTCTCGAACGAAACACAACTTCGACGACTGCTCGAGGAATACATCGAGCACTACAACACCCAACGACCGCATCGCGGAATCGGCCAACGAGCCCCGAACGACAACGGCAACGTCACACCGATCCGACCAAACCGTCGAATCGAGCGAACCACAACCTGCAACGGGCTCATCAACCAATACCAGCCAGCAGCCTGACCCAAACGCCACCGCAACCCGCTGCTTCAACGCGCCCACAAGGCCACCGCTACGGCGAGCAAGACCACGTCGACCAGCCGATAACAGCCCGGATGAATATTCGGCCCCTTCAGGCGCATAATCGCGAGCCCGCAGGCGCGATCGTCGAATCGGGAACCGGCGAAGTGCCCGACCGCCGATGGTCCACGGTCGACAACATCTTCACAAACTCTTGTGGCGCCGAACGCAGCTCGTAGCCAGGGTGCCGCGCTCATCATCTAGGGCGGTTGGCCACGGCAGATTTTCCGCCTCAAAAAGCTCCCGTTAGCAAATCCGTTTGCAAACGACACACCTGAGCGTGTTTTGGGACCCTGGAGCCCTTTGTTTGCAACGGTTTTTGTTGTGTCGGAGGGGCGAGTCGTACCCTAACTCCACAGGCTGAGACGCCGTGGATGGCCGTCGCAAGCTAAATCTTCTTTGAAAACGCAGGGCGGATGAGTTTCTCGGCACCCTCAGGCCTCCGATGGTCCACGGTCGACAATATCTTCACGAACTCTTGTGGCGGCGAACGCAGCTCGTAGCCAGGGCGCCGTGCTCATCATTTAGGGCGGTTGGCCACGGCAGATTTTGCCGCTTCCAAAGCTCCCGTTAGCAAATCCGTTTGCAAACGACACACCTAGGCGCGTTTTGGGGCCCTCAGGCCCTGTGTTTGCAACGGTTTTGTTGTGTCGGAGGGGGGACTTGAACCCCCACGTCCCTAAGGACACCAGCCCCTCAAGCTGGCGCGTCTGCCAATTCCGCCACTCCGACGTGGCAGTCCAGATCTCTCTGAACCGACGGCATATCGTAGCCGCTGCGACTCTCCTACCCAACCAGCTGACCCTTTCATTCCGCATCCGATGCGACCCAAAGTTGAGTGTCACACCCCCTCACTAGCTTCGTGTGCATGGCGTTGGTAGCAGTATTCGACAACACAAATCCGTCGGGAACGCACACCGACGATTGGCGTCTGTCCGCCGATTCCTCGATGGCGGCTGTGGTGGGCCACCTGACGTCCGCAGCGTTCGGGCCCGCCATGGCAGCCATCCAGGACTACCGAGACCAGCTCACGGCCGTCGAGTCCCTCCTCATCGCTCAGCGAAAGCAGGCCGGCCACTCCGACCGCTCGACCGAAGGCATCATCAAAGGGTCTGGTCGGGTATCGAAGAACGAGGCGAAGAAGCGGACTCGCCGAGGAAGCGCAGTCGGAAGGAACCCCGGCCTCGCCGCAAAGCTCACCTCGGGGGAATTGTCGAGCGAACACGTCGACCTGCTCGCCGATGCTTCCGAGCAGACGGGCGGCATCGCAGCTTCGGATCCCGAACTGATTCGCGACGTCGCTGCCGGAAACCCCGATCAAGGTCGGGCGGTCGTGAAGAAGTATGTCGACCAGCACGAGTCTGCCTCGGACAGGGAAACCCGACACCAACGACAGCGCCGACTCCGCACGGTCATTCGCTCTCGGACGGTCGGCGGCATGAGTCAGATCATTCTCGAAGGAGACGACATCTCGATCGACGCGGCGTTGAGGACGATTCGCCGACGCGCGGACGCCATGTATCGCAAGGACGGTGGCCGAGACGTCGCCGACGGCAACCACGAGCGCACACACCACCAGCGCATGTTCGATGCGGCAATCGGGCAGCTCGTCGGCGATCCGTCCGACAGCGCACCTTCAGCTCCCGATACGACAGCTCCCGAGACATCACCTTGCGCCGGTTCGGGTGCCGGTGACTCTCACATGAGTGCATCGAGCACGCCAAGAGGCAAGCCAGCACCCGCAAAGGTAAATCGGCCGGGGCAACGACCGCTCATGGTGTTCACCGGACATCTCAGCGACATCACCGACGACCCAGAGACTCTGGCGGCATGGGAAGTCGAGCTCATCGGAACCGGCCGTGTCCCTGTCGCCGTTGCCGAGTACTACCGCTGCATCAGCGACCATGCCGCTCAATTGGTCTCCGGCACCGGTGCCGTTCTCTGGCAGGGTCGAGCACGACGTCACGCCACAGCGGGGCAATGGACCGCTCTGATTGTGAGAGATCAAGGCTGTGTTCTCTGTGCAGCGGACCACACCGAGTGCGAAGCGCATCACATCCTGCCTTACGAGGCGCCAATCCGAGGTGAGACGAACATCGACCAGCTCGCTCTCGTCTGCGTCGACTGTCACCACCGAATCCACGACAACCGTCAAACGCTGTTCAAAGACGAACAAACGAGGAGTTGGCGGCTCAGAGCCGCAACATCGGCCGAAATCGCACCCACAGGTCGAAGACCTCGAGCCGAAAGTACACCTGCATCGTCGCCAGCCGGTCCGCATCAACGCGAAACAGCGGCCGGAACAATCCGCGACGACCTTTTCGATTGGCTCGAGTGACCCCCGAAGCGTCTCAGGCCGAATTAGTTCTCGGGAGAGAACTCCATGGCATCGAGGTCGAGCGATCCATCGGGTTCGAGTCCAGCGCCAACGAGTGTCGGACCGAATGCGAGGTGATGCCGGAACTCGACCAAAGGCAAGACCACTGCCTGGCCGAACAGCACCCGCTCGGCCTGTTCGTAGATCGATGCGCGCACGACCGGGTTCGGCTCCGTGCGAGAAGCAGCGATGAGCGCGTCGAAGCGCGCGATCGACGTACCCGTGAGGTTGTCACGACCGGCGGTGTGGAACATCGCTCCGAGGTCAGCCTCCGCGGTCAGCGTCGTCGAGACCGAACCGAAACGAAACAGTCCCAACTCACCACGAGCCGCCCGCAAACCAAAGTCTTCAGGAGTATGCGATCGAGCAGTGGCGACCAGTCCGACGTCGCGCAGCGACGAGGCAATGAACTCGGCAAGACGTTGCTCAGAGTCGTCGAACGAAGCGGGGTCGGTGAAATAGTCAACCGTAAAAGGCACGTCACGACTTGGAGAGGCATCGACGCGAAGTTGCGCCTGATCGAGATCTCGCTCACACGACGATGCGCAAGCATCGGCCACTCCCCCAAGCACCTGTTGCGGGACGAAGCCTTGCATGACGCCAGCATTCGGGAAGAACTCATCCCGAATCGACTCCCGATCAATCACCTTCACGATCGCTTGGCGGATCATGACGTCATCGAACGGAGCGACCTTCGCATTCATCGCGAAGAACGCGTCCGCCGAACGCTGCACGGTCGATCCTCGAAGATCGCCCAACGGTCGATCGGGATCGAACGACACGGAAAGATCGGTCTCGCCCGAGGCCAAGAGCGTGTGGTCTGGGTCGATGAACAATTCGATCGTCGAGATCTCGCCGTTCACTTGCTCGGCCTGAAAGCGAACGCCGTCTTCCCACAATGCTGTGGCCTTGAAATCGATGGCGGAACCGAGCGGCAGTTCGCCGACAACCCCCTTCTCGGCAGGAGTAATTCCGAAGGAAACGCCAGAAAGCACCTGAGCCAACGGCTCGAATCGTTCCGACAACGTGAGCTGCACTGTCGAATCATCGAGAGCAAGAATGCCCTCCACCGAGTCGGCCTCAGCATCTTCCCAGCCCACGATGGGCCAGAGGTTCGGGCCACTGATCGACGACACCCCCTGCGCTGCAACCCGGTTCAGGCTCGCAACAACGTCGACCGCCAAGATCGGTGTCCCATCGCTGAAAGAGACATCGCCCAAGATGAATGTCCACCTCAGGCCGTCCGAGCTCGTCGACCACGAGCTTGCAATTCCGGGCTCAGCGATGCCGCTCGCTGCGTGACGAATCGCGAGTCCGTCGGTAAGCAGATCGGTGATCATCACCTGCACCGTGTTTGTTTCGTCGACGAGGTGCGGCTCGATGAAATCCATCGTCGGAACGCTGATGCGAAGGGTCAGAGGCACGTCGGCGAACGCCAGAACGTCAGGAATCCCGGTCGTGGTCGTCACAGCCCCTGGCGACGTGCCGGCGGGCTGTGCTTCATCGGAGCTCGAGGTCGTGGAGCACGAAACAGCAAGCACAGCAGTCGCGAAAAATACGGAGCGAAGAGGGCGATACACCCTCGCCTATCGGCAGCAGACCCATATTTCTGAGTTTGCTGAAGCCCCAGCTACCACCGCTGGAGGGCGAAGACCGGGAGAATCAGCCGAAATCGAAGAGGAGTGCCAGAGCAACCGTGGTGAACGAAAATGAGGTCGCCACGAGCACCGTGATCCGGTTCAGGTTTTGCTCGACGACCGTCGATCCTGCCGACGTCGCGCCGAGGCCGCCACCGAACATGTCGGACAAGCCGCCGCCTTTACCGCTGTGCAGGAGCACGAGAAAGATGAGCCCAAGGCTCAGCAGCACGTGGATGATAAGTACAAACCAGAACATTCTCGCTCCTTGTCGACCAGCTATGTTACCGAAGTCGGTACCGAATGCAGTGCGCGAAATCTTCAGACGATAACGCTGCACCACCGATCAGTGCGCCATCGATGTCGGGTTGGTTCAAGAGCTCTGGCGCTGTGCCGGGTTTGACCGAGCCCCCGTACTGAATTCGAACGGCGTCAGCAGTTGGTTTGTTGTACAAATCGAGCACGATCGACCGCACTAAAGCACACACTTCTTGGGCATCGTCAGGGGTCGCCGTAGCGCCCGTGCCAATCGCCCAGATCGGCTCGTAGGCAATGACCATGCCGGCGACGTCGTCGGCCTTCACGCTCGCGAGACCCTGACGAATCTGGGTATCGATATGCGACTGCATCTCGCCCGCCTCGCGTTGCTCAAGGGTCTCGCCGCACGCCATGATCGGCGTCATCTCCGCCTTAAGAATTGCCTTGACCTTGCGGTTGACTTGTTCGTTCGTCTCGCCAAAGAGCTGACGACGTTCACTATGCCCCGCAATCACGTACGACACATTGAGCTTCGCGAGCATTATTGGCGAAACCTCGCCGGTGAACGCACCCTTCGCTTCCCAATGGCAATTCTGTGCGCCTAACGAGATCGGAATCTTGTCGGCCTCCAGAACGGTCTGCACGGAGCGAAGATCAGTGAACGGAGGGTGGATCGACACATCGACCGCATCCACGTCGTCCCTGGTGAGGGCATAACTCAACTTCTGCACGAGCTGGATAGCCTCAAAGTGATTGAAGTTCATCTTCCAGTTGCCACTGATCAATGGCTTGCGGTCTGCCACGAAAGGATTCTTTCTCTTGCTCGACACTTCCGGTCGAGAGCTGCATAGTCGAAACGAGAGCCGGGGAAATCCGGCACATGAAGCTTACTTCTATCAGCCTTGGGCGAACTCTCCACGGAGAGCGGCAAGACCGGGAAGATCGCCCTTATCCAAGAGTTCGAGCGATGCGCCACCGCCGGTCGACACGTGGTCCATATCTTCGGCGACACCGAACTGTTTCGCGGCAGCAGCGCTATCGCCGCCACCGACGACGCTGAATCCATGCCCCTCACCAACGGCATGGGCAACATGTTTTGTTCCAGCCTCGAAGCGGGGGTCTTCGAACACACCCAGAGGCCCATTCCAAAACACGGTTTGTGCCTCGGCGATGATGTCGCTGAATTCCGCAGCGGTGCCTGGTCCGATGTCGACGCCCATCCAACCCTCGGGCACACTTTGGCCGACCTGGCGAACCTCTCCCCCAGCCTCAGGGTTGAACAGTTCGCCGCCGGGTCCGAGTGCGGTGATGTCGGACGGCAACACGATTGGTTTGTCGCTTGCCAACAACTCGCGGCAGTAGTCGACCATCGATTCTTCGAGCAGTGAGTTCCCGACCGGATGCCCCATGGCAGCGAAGAACGTGAACGCCATTCCACCACCGATGAGTAGCGTGTCGACCCGCTCGGCGAGCGCATCGATAACGGCGACCTTGTCGCTGACTTTGGAGCCGCCCATGATCGCAACGAATGGCCGGCGAGCCTTATTTCGAACACTCATGAGGATCTCGACCTCTTTGGCGAGGAGCCGGCCGGCAGCCGACGGCAGATGCTGCGGCGGCCCAACGATCGACGCATGTGCGCGATGCGACGCACCGAACGCGTCGTTGACGTACAGGTCTTGTCCTTCGATCAGCTGCTGCACGAAGGCCGGATCGTTCGAGGTCTCGCCTGGATCGAAGCGCAAGTTGTCGAGAAGCTGAATGCCAGGAAGAAGTGACTCGAGGCGCTGGCGAACCGGAGCGATACTGAACGCAGGGTTCGGCTCGCCCTTCGGACGCCCGAGGTGGCTCATCGCCGTGACTTCGGCACCGTGATCTTGAAGCCAACGCAGTGTCGGTAGTGCCGCTCGGACGCGAAGGTCGTCGGTGATCTCACCATCGATCAACGGCACGTTGAAGTCGGTTCGAACCAGAACCTTCTTGCCGTTGACGTCTCCCAGATCTTCGAGTTGTGGAACGCTCACGAGTTAGCGACGCTTTCTTCTTTTGATGCAGCTTGCCGACGTGCGGATTGCACGCGTGCAGTATCGCTACTTCTTAGCTGGGGTCTTCTTTGCGGGAGCCTTCTTCTTGCCCACGATCTCGGTCAGTTCGACGAGGCGAGCGGAGTAACCCATCTCGTTGTCGTACCAGCCCGCGATCTTCACGAGCGTACCCAGGCTCATGGTTAGACCGGAGTCAAACGTGCACGAAGCTGTTCGACCAACGATGTCGGAGGAAACGAGGGGTTCATCGGTGTAGTCGAGAACCTTCTTCATCGGACCCTTGGTGGAAGCAGCCTTGAACGCAGCGTTGATCTGTTCGACCGTCGCAGGCTTCTTCAGCACAGCAGTGAAATCGGTGAGTGAACCGTCGGGAATCGGCACTCGGAGCGCCATGCCGTCGAGCTTGCCAGCCATGTTCTTGAGCACGACTCCAGCGGAACTCGCAGCCCCAGTGCTCGTCGGGACGATGTTCACGGCCGCAGCGCGGGCACGCCGCGGATCTTTCGAATGTGGACCATCGACGATGTTTTGATCACCCGTGTAGCCATGAGCGGTGGTCATGAGACCCTCGACGATGCCGAACGCATCGTCGAGCACCTTCACCATCGGCACGAAACAGTTCGTCGTGCACGAAGCGTTCGAGATGACGTGGTGCTTGGCGGGGTTGTACGTGTCGTCGTTGACCCCGAGCACGAACGTGGCGTCACAGGTGGCCGGCGCCGAGATGAGCACCTTCTTGGCGCCAGCTCGGAGGTGCGCACTTGCGGCTTCCTTAGAGTTGAAGACACCCGTCGACTCGATGACAACATCGATCTTCAGTTCTTCCCAAGGAAGGTTCTCGGGGTTGCGCTCGCAGAGCACGATGATGCGATCGCTGCCGACTCGCAGTTCTTTCTTGCCGGCCGAAATCTTTTCCGGGAACCGGCCGTGGACGCTGTCGTTTTGCAACAGTGAGGCCATCATCTCGATGGATCCGAGATCGTTTACAACAACGAATTCTACGTCGGCGTTGGTGGCCTTTGCGGCTCGGAGATAGTTGCGGCCAATGCGGCCAAAGCCATTGATAGCTACACGAACGGTCATTGATGCTCGTCCTTTCGGGGGCGTGTCTTCCCTCTGTGTCTACAGCGCAGGACCCGCCATACAGCGCCGACAGGACCGATGTCGCATACGAATTGCATGGGCCTGCGAGACGGTCTATCTCCAGAATAGATGGGGGCTCTCAGCCTGAGCTAGACGCCTTGGCCACATCACGGTGCTGGACGGTCGGTTCGTGCCCGGTCCGACCCAGAATTGAGGCGACCTCTTCGGCAATGGCAACCGATCGATGCTGCCCACCAGTACATCCGAAAGCGATGGTGAGATACGACTTGCCCTCTTGCACGTAGGCGGGCATCACCAGCCCAAGCATTCGCTCCATCCGCTCGAGGAACGCGGCCGTCAGCGGTTGAGCCAAGACGTACTCGCGAACGGGAGCATCAACACCGGTGAGGGGTCGGAGTTCTTCAACCCAATGTGGGTTCGGAAGGAACCTGCAATCGAAGACGATGTCGACATCGAGCGGCAGCCCGTGCTTGTAGCCAAACGAAATGATCTTCGTCTGCATCCCGCCGCTCGGAGAGTCCGTTCCAAACAGTTCAACCAAACGATCTCGGAGCTGATGCACGTTGAGATCGGAGGTATCGATGGCGACATCGCTCTCTGCCTTCACCGCTTCGAGCGCGACTCGTTCGCCCTCGATCGCCTCGGTCAGCCCCATGTCGCCGAACGGATGCCGGCGCCTCGTGGACTCGTACCGCTGCACCAACCGTGCCGTCGATGCTTCGAGAAACAGAATTCGGACCCGCGCTCCCGAACTACGCAAGGCCGCGATGGCTTCGAGCAACTCGCCGACGTTCGATCCGCCGGGCACAGCGAGCGCCACGTTCGCAATGCTCGACCCGGGCGCATCTGCCAGTTCGCCGACCTTGGAAATCAGTGCGGGTGGCAGGTTGTCGATGACGAACCATCCAAGATCTTCAAGCACGTTCGCGGCGTGCGACCTTCCGGCCCCAGAGTTGCCTGTCACGACCAAGAATTCGCTCATTGGGTCGCCTCTCGCTCGCATACCAAAACCAAGAGTCGCGGAATTGCCGCGGCGGCGGCATAAAACGGCGACTTGTCCAAGAATCCCTGTGGAGGCGAAGGCTCGTGCATCTCGCGCAGCGCCAACCCATGAGCAGCGAGCGTGTTGACGTATCGATGGAGCGGCCGGTGCACGAAGGGAATGAACACGTCCTTGTGCACTTCCTCGACGGTCGACGACTCCATCAGATAATCGCCGATCCGCCAGTATTGCTCGGGCGGTTCGATCATGTGATCGTCGATCCATCCGCTTCCCGGCGTCTGCAAGAGAGGATGGTTCAAGAAGAAGGCGAATCGTCCCCCTGGTCGAAGGACTCTCGCCACCTCGGCCACCGCTGGCTCGAGCGGATCGATGTGCTCGAACACCAAACACGCGACGACCGCATCAAACGTTGCATCGGGATGAGGCAATTCGGCAGCGCCAGCGACCGCGTAACTCGGACCGCCGGCACGTTCCGACGCCACCTGCACCTGTGTCCAGGTCGGATCGACGCCGACAACCTTCGCACCATCGCTGGAAACTAGGCGCGCGATCTGTCCTTCGCCGGCTCCGAGATCGAGCACCATCTCGTAGCCATGGAGGAGTTGGCGAGCAAGCGGCAGAATCTGCTCTTCATATTCTGGGTCGGCACCCTCGGTGAACTCGCGCTGCCACCAGTCGGCGTGCTCTTCCCATAACGATGGTGCGCCCTGTTGATCGAGTCCGGCCAGCGCGCCGTCGTTCGTCACGAGTCGGCGTCGTCGGTTGCGTCCTCGGCCGAATCCGCATCGTCGCCCAATGTATTGGGAGCGGTGAGCGAGGCGACCTGGAGAAGCCGAACCTCCCCCTCCGTCGTAACAAACACGCCAGAATCGCCTTGGTGCAACGCCGTAGGCTCGCTTTGAAGCGTGGTCCGGCTCACCACGGCGCTCGTTCGGGTGTCGACCTCGATGAGTGAAGCGCCAGAACGCAGCGCCACCCAGACCGAACTACCGGCAAACGTCGCGTCGATCGGGTCTCTGCCCACAGGAACGGTCACGAGAACCTCGCCGCTGACCGGATCGACTCGACGAAGCGAGCCATCGGCGGCCGACAACGTCCAAAGCGCATCGGGACCGGCAGTGACACTGATCAGATCGGCTCCAACATCGAAGGGTTGCACCGTGAAGTCAGCAGTGTTGATCCGGTAGACGCGTCCATCGTCGCCGAGCGCCCACACCGAGCCCGCGCCGATCGTCAGGTCGATGACCGGCACGGGGATGCCCACGCTAGCGGTGATCCCGCCGTCGCTCTTGCGCAGGCGCACGACCTCTCCGGTCGCGCCGTTGAACGTCCAGTAGCCGCGCTCTCCGGCGGCAAGAAACTCGGTCGGGCCAAACTCGACAGACGGAAGCCCTGGCTCGTCCGCAACCAGCGATAAGACGTCGATTCGGCCTGTGTCCGTGGTCACCCACGCCTTGCGCGTTGCGGCGAACAATCCGGTCGGGGTTCCGACGATCGAGCCGGAATCGGTAATCGGCCCGTCGACACCCTCGCCCCAAACAATGTACTCACCATCGGCGCTCATGGCGATAAGCCTGCCGTTTTCTTCATCCGCGAAGATCGGGGTGAACGGCACCTCGATCTCGATCACTCGGCCCGCAGGAAGTTCCAGAACGAGTGCGCTCATGTCGTTCAGCTGTTGCTGAAGGCGCTCGTTCTCGAGCGTGACCGTCCGGATTTGATCGTTCAGTTCTTCGATATCGACGTCTGGGGTCACCTCGTTCGATGGCGCCTCCGCTTGTACGAGCTCCGCACGAAGCTCGGCAACGTCGGAGCGGTCCCGCATCCAGAGAGCGCCGAGCACACCGGATGCGATCGCGAGTGCCGTCGCGAGTGCGAGCAAAATCGGGCCAGATCTACTCCGTTCAGGCGCCCGCTCGACAAGGGCCGGAAGGACCGCGTGGACCAGCGGCGCCGGTGCAGCGCGATTGGGGGCAGCAGATGGAGCGCCGTTCATAGCAATCGACAGACGCGGTGCTACCCGAGGCTCCCCGCGCTGAAGACCGGACGTGTCATCTTTGACCTCGTCTATTGGGGTGTGGCCCGCGTAGATGTCGACCTCCGAGCCTGTGTCCGTGGTGTCGATACCCCTGTCATCGACGCGATCGTCGAGCGACGTGAGCATTTGTGAGTCGGGCACCTCTGCCATCGTCGGGATTTCTGGCAGATTTGGCAGGTCTGCCCTATCGAACGATGGTGCAGGTAGCGCAGACTCTAGAAAACCGAGGCGGCCCGACGGGGGCCCGGTGAAAGCGGCCGGGGGCGACACAGCATGGGCCTCGGCGGCGCCTTCGAATGAAACACCGGCGCCCTCGATCGCAACAAAGCTGGGAACGTTTTCGATCGACGCCGGCCGCAGGTCGGATGTCGCTTGCGCGCCCGATCGAAGATCGATCGGCTCATCGAGCTCGACTATTTCTAGAGACTCTTTGGCTTCCCGGCTAACCGGCGCTGGCCTGTTCGCCACGGAAGCTGCCCGTTCGGCACGAGTCGCGAGAAGTTCCGCTTGTTCCTCAGACAAGCTCATGGGCCTCGAACCCGGAATCGGCTCACCATCAGGCGTACGTCGGCTCCAGCGCGTCGAGCCAGCTCCGCTCGCGGCCTCCTTGGCGTCAGCCGTGACGCGGGGTGGATACCACTTCCCGTCGCTGGCCATCCACCAGCCAGGCCCGACCCAGTTTTCGCTCATCGCGCTCGATTGTAGCGGGACGTCCGCGCCTACGCCGAGTGCAGATGGTTCCAAACGTTCTCGGCAACATCATTGGGAAGCCAGCCAAAGGCTCTCAAGTCGTCCTCGCTCGCCTGTTTCACCGCCCGGACACTGCCGAACTCCTTCAACAGACGCTCCTTCCTGCTCGGACCAAGCCCCGAAATACCGTCGAGCGCCGACTTGGTCATGCGCTTTCCGCGAAGTTGGCGATGATACGCGATCGCGAAACGATGCGACTCGTCGCGGAGGCGTTGGAGCAGATAGAGCGCTTCGGACTGACGCGGAATCCGAATCGGCGCCGACCGGCCGGGCACGTACACCTCTTCGAACTGTTTGGCCAACGAGACGATCGGAATTTCGTCCTCGAGCCCGAGCGACTGCAGTACCTCGAGCGAGGCTGAAAGTTGACCCTTGCCGCCATCGACGACGATCAAGTTCGGCGGATATGCGAACTTCCCACGCTCCTCGACCGGTTTGCGACGATCCGACAAGTAGTTCGTGAGGCGTCGCTCCAGCACTTCGGCCATGGCCGCGTAATCGTTGTTGCCATCGACCGTCTTGATTTTGAAGCGCCGGTAATCCGACCGCTTCGCGAGACCATCTTCGACGACCACCATCGAGCCGACGTAATCGGTTCCCTGAATGTGGCTCATGTCGTAACACTCGATCCGCAACGGGGATTCATCGAGACCAAGGTATTCCTGCAGCTCGTTCAGAGCCTTCGCGCGACTGTTGTGATCCGAGGCCCGCTTGAGACGATGCCGATTGAAGGACTCCTTTGCATTCCGCGTGACCGTTTCCAGAAGGGCACGTTTGTCGCCGCGCTGCGGGACACGGACACTGACCGCCGACCCGCGAAGTTCTCCCATCCAGGCGGAGTAGAGCTCGGGGTCGCTGGAGGCCATCGGCACAATGACCTGCTTGGGATACCCGACCGCCGGTTCATCGGAGTAGATGCCTTCGAGGATTCTGTCGATGAGCTCGCCATCGGACAGATCTTCCACTTTGTCGACGATGAAACCTCGCCGTCCAACGACGCGGCCCCGTCGAACGAAGAAAACTTGCACCGCCGATTCCAGCTCGTCTCCGTGCATCCCGATGACGTCGTAGTCATCGGTACGTGGGCCCACCATTTGCTGCTTTTCGATCGCTTTTCGGACCGAGGCCATCTGGTCGCGCAGTCGGGCTGCGAGCTCGAACTCGTACGCTTCGGCCGCTGCGGCCATCCGAGACTCGAGCTCAGCGACAACAGCGTCGGTCTCGCCGTCGAGAAAGCCGATCAGCTCGGCGACGAGCGCGTCATAATCCTCGGCCGAAATTTCTCCGACGCAAGGCCCCGAGCACTTCTCGATGTGGAAGAGCAGACATGGTCGACCGAGTTTTGCGTGCCGCTCGAGTTTGTTGTCCGAACATGTTCGGACCGGAAACGTCCGCAACAACAGGTCGAGCGTCTCGCGAATTGCATACGCATGGCCAAACGGCCCGTAGTAACGAACGCCCTTTCGTTTCTTGCCGCGCATCACCATCGCCCGCGGCCACTCATCGGACTCACTGATCGCGAGAAACGGATAACTCTTGTCATCGACGAGTCGGATGTTGAAACGTGGCCGATGCTCTTTGATCAGCGTGTACTCGAGCATCAATGCTTCAAGCTCGTTCTCGACCTGGATCCATTCGACCGATTCAGCCGTTCGGACCATCGTCGCCGTGCGAAGCGGAAGGTTCTTTTGAAAGTAGTTACTCAGTCGGCTTCGAAGGCTCTTCGCCTTGCCCACATAGATAATTCGACCATCGCGATCACGAAATTGGTACGACCCAGGGGCATCTGGAATCGAACCTGTCGGCGGACGCTCTACCACCCGTCTAACCTAACCCGCTAGCGTGAGCCTCGTACTTGGGCTTCGGGCGGTTCCAGGAGGATTTACCGTGAGCATTCTGCTCGTCGTTCAAGCAGGCCATGACGGAACGAACCGTCGCGACCTTCAACTACTACCGTTTGCTGGCGGCACAGTGCTCGATGCCGCGCTCCAACGTCTGTCCGGCTTCGCCGACGGGCCACTCCTCGTTGCTGTTTCCGATCTTCCAGGCGACCAGGACATCGAGGCGATCGCACGCAACAACGGCGCCGCGACCGTGCGTGGACCTTCCGATGACATCCTCGCCCGCTTCGTCGAGGTGATTGCCGACTATCCGGCTGAACACCTCGTGCGCGTCACTGCCGATTCTCCCTTTATCGACCACCACGTCGTGGCCGATGTCGTGGCCAAGCACATCGAGACCGGCGCCGACTACACATCGAACACGCTGCTTCGGACTCATCCCAAAGGACTCGATGTGGAGGTCATCCGCTCCGATGCACTCCTTGACGCTGCCGAGCAAGCCACTCCTGGCTCCGAGCGAGCTGGAGTCACCACCTATGTCCAGCGCCGGCCAGCGAATTACAACTTGCAGTCAGTCGTTGCCTCGGGCGACTACGAGGATCACGACTGGCGGGTCACGGGTCCGGCCGCACTGGAATCGATGACCGCGTTGCTGAATAGCAGCGGCGGCGATCTATCAATTTCTTGGCACGACCTGCTCGCCCACGACAGGCCCGAAACACATAGCGGCGCAGTTCGGCTTCGGGTCGCCCGCGAAAACGTCGCCGCATCACTTCCAGCACTCACCGAAGGTCTTGGCCATCTGCCTGACCCGCTCCCCCTCACCGATGCCAGCCGTCGAAGCTGGGGCGTATGGACCAACGACAGCCTCATCGGAGCGGTCACCGTTTCTGTGCAGAACGGTTGGGGAACCCTCGCCGGACAATTCGCGCCCAACCTCGCCGACAACCTCGCCGAATCGACCTTGCATGCCGTCGACGAACGACTCCTCGCCGACGATCAGGTACTCGCTCTCACCATCGACGGCTCACGCATCCGCCAGTACCGCGAGTAACGGTTCGGCCTCGGCCTGCTTCTGCTCGTTCCAGCGAACGAGTAGCCAGACACACGCGACGAGCGCGGGAAGTTCCATGCCGATCCCTCGACCAGCCACGTCGTATTGCAGGTTGTAGATCACTGGTCCGAAGGCGAACGAGGCCGTCATGATCGCGGCGAGCAGCCCAGCGCGGTCTCCGGTGAGCAGGCCGCGACGGTAAGCGACCGCCGCCGGCACAAGAAGGATGAGCGAGTCATACACGAGGAGGTGCGGCGACGCGACGACGGTCGCAACGACGGCCGCGGCTGACATCACCTCTGCGTCATGACCGAAACGGCGTTGCGCGACCAGCACGAGCATCGCAGCGGCGCCAAGTCCGATACCCCAAGAGAGCACCGTCACCCAGGAGGGAGCATTGGGAAGGAACAGTTTCAGGAACTCGGGAACCGAGGACGACTGTTGCGACCATGCTGACTCGGCATCGGCTCGTTCTTCCATCGCCCCGATGAAGCCACGCCACGGCTGAAGACCTCCGATGAAGGTCGGCACGGAGAGCAAAAGCCCGGTGAACGCTGCAGCGAGCAGCGAATGCAGGTATCGACGCGACCAAATCAACCACAACAACCCGTAACCGAGCGCGAGCGGCGGCTTGAGGATGAACAACCCAGACAGGACTCCGAGACGAAACGGGCGGTCTTCGACGGTTTCGCGATGTATGTAGGCGAACAAAAGGAGCGCGAAGGGGCCGGTCTGGCCGAGGCTCGTGTTCAGCGCCATGATGGGGCTGATGAGAAGTACCACCGGCGTCCATCGCGGGAGACCGAGATGTCGACACGCCGAAACGAGCGCGAACGCACCGAGTAGGAGCCAAAGGACGAACGCCGCTGTGAACGGCACAAGACTCAACACCTGACTAAACCAGCCAAACGTCGGCGTACTGATGAAGTGTGAGACGGTCCGAGACCCAACGAGCGATGGAAAGTACTCGGTGGTGAGAAAGTTCGAGAAGGTCGTTGTGTTGTAGACGGCGTCATAACCGCTCGTCCGAATGAGCGAGCCGCCAGCGTGGAATACGCCGAAGTCGATCCCGATCGTCTCCTTCTTGATCGCGTTCGAAACCACGCCGAACAAAAATCCCGACGCGAGGACGACCGATACGACCGACCATGGGCGACGTCGAAGAATCGTAGATCCAGCGGCATCTTCTGACATCCCGCTCAATCGGCGGAATGGGCCGATTCTTGAATTCTCAGGCGGGCAAGAGTTTGGCCAAGTACCGGCCGGTGTGGCTCTCGGGAACGCTCGCTAGATATTCCGGCGTCCCCACCGCAAGAATGCGACCGCCGCCGGTCCCACCCTCGGGGCCCATATCGATCAGATGATCGGCCGTCTTGATGACATCGAGATTGTGCTCGATCACCACCACCGTGTTTCCCTGATCGACCAAGCGACTGAGAACCGTGAGGAGACGACGAATGTCTTCGAAGTGCAGGCCGGTCGTCGGCTCGTCCAAGATGTACATGGTGTGGCCGGTAGAACGCTTGGCCAGCTCGGAAGACAGCTTCACTCGCTGTGCCTCACCGCCTGACAACGTCGGCGCTGGCTGACCAAGGCGAACATAACCCAAACCCACATCGACCAACGTCTGCAGGTGTCGAGCGATCGGCGGTTGGTTCTCGAAGAAGGCCAGGCCCTGCTCGATTGGCATATCGAGCACTTCAGCGATGTTCTTGCCCTTGAACAAGATATCGAGCGTGTCGCGGTTGTATCGCTTACCGGTACAGACCTCGCACGGCACGTATACATCGGGAAGAAAGTGCATCTCGATCTTGATCGTGCCGTCGCCAGAACATGCCTCACACCGACCACCCTTCACGTTGAAGCTGAAGCGGCCAGGGAGATACCCGCGGACCTTCGCCTCGGTCGTCTGTGCAAAGAGTTTGCGAATGTGGTCGAACACTCCCGTGTAAGTGGCCGGGTTCGAACGTGGTGTTCTACCGATCGGAGATTGATCGATCGCGATCACTTTGTCGACGTGCTCGACCCCCTCGACCTTCTTATGCAAGCCGGGAGGCATCTTGGAGTTGTAGATCTTCTGCATGAGGCTCGGCAGCAGAATCTGGTTGATCAGCGATGACTTCCCCGACCCCGACACACCGGTGATACCGACGAACACGCCGAGCGGAATCTCGACATCGATATTCTTGAGGTTGTTCTCTCGCGCGCCCCGCACCCAGATCGACTCTTCGGTCGGCGTCCGACGTATCTCGGGAACGGGGATCGATCGACGGCCCGAGAGGTACTGACCGGTCATCGACTGTTTGTTCTTCATCAGGCCCTTGACGGTTCCCGAATGAACGATGAGACCACCATGTTCTCCGGCGCCTGGACCAATGTCGACCACGTGATCAGCAATCTTGATCGTCTCTTCGTCATGTTCGACGACGAGGACGGTGTTGCCGAGGTCTCGGAGTCGAAGAAGGGTTTCGATCAAACGTTGGTTGTCGCGCTGATGAAGCCCGATCGATGGCTCGTCGAGCACGTAGAGCACACCGACGAGGCCACTACCGATCTGGCTTGCGAGACGGATTCGTTGTGCCTCGCCACCAGCGAGCGTCGCTGCGTTTCTCGACAGCGACAAATAGTCGAGGCCCACGTCGAGCAGGAAACCCATTCGAGCGTTGACTTCCTTCACGACCTGTTCAGCGATGATCATGTCGCGGTCGCTCAGGGAAAGGTTGTTGAGCGTCTTGGCTGCCTCACCGATCGACATCGAACACACGTCGTGGATCGTGAGGTTGTCGATCGTGACCGCGAGCGAAAGTGGGTTGAGCCGGGCGCCATCGCAATGCGGGCAATGCACCGTGCGCATGTACCCCTCGATCTGGTCACGCTGGCTGTCCGACTCGGCCTCTTGGTGACGACGCTGCAGATACGGAATTACGCCTTCGAACTTGGCCTGATAGGTCCGAGCACGACCAAAACGGTTCTTGTACCGAACCGTGATGCGCTCCTTCATGCCACCGCGCAAAAGCAGCTGTTGTTGCACCTTTGGAAGTTTCTCCCATGGCTTGTCGAGGGGAATGTTCTTCTCCTCGCAGACCGCTTCGACGAGCCGGCTGAAGTAGCGGCTTCGGCCACCAGCCCATGGGGCGATGGCTCCGCCATCGATCGTGGCCTCGATATCTGGGACGACGAGTTGTTCGTCGACCTCAAAGACCGTGCCCAAACCATCACAATGTGTGCAGGCACCGTAGGGAGAGTTGAACGAGAAGTTACGGGGAGCGAGCTCTTCGAACGACTTGCCGTCGGACGGGCGCGACAGATGCTGACTGAACACCACAACCTCGGGTTCGGCGTCCTCATCGTCGCGTCCAGGCATGATCTGGATCTCCGCTACCCCATCGGCCAAGGCCAGAGCGGTCTCCATTGACTCGGTCAGGCGCCGCTCGATGCCATCGCGCAACACGAGGCGATCGACCACGATCTGGATCGTGTGCGTCTCGTAACGTTCCAGGTCGAGATCGAGGTCATCCAGCTGTTCGAGCTCGATCTGGTCGCCATCGACGATCGCTCTCGCGAAGCCTTGACCTGCGAGGTCGGCGAGGAGCGTGTCGTAGGTGCCCTTTCGACCACGAACGACCGGCGCGAGGACCTGGAACCTTGTTCCCTCGTCCATCAACAGCACCCGGTCGACGATCTGCTGAGGCGTCTGGCGCTCGAGGCGCTCACCGGTCTCGGGGTCGTGGGCCACGCCGATTCGCGCATAAAGCAAGCGGAGGTAGTCGTAGACCTCCGTTACGGTGCCGACGGTCGAGCGCGGGTTACGAGACGCGCTCTTCTGGTCGATCGAGATCGCCGGGGACAACCCCTCGATGAAGTCGACATCGGGTTTATCCATTTGGCCGAGGAACTGGCGTGCATAGGCACTCAGCGATTCGACGTAGCGACGCTGGCCCTCGGCGTAGATCGTGTCGAAGGCGAGCGACGACTTACCAGATCCCGAGAGGCCCGTGAAGACGATGAGTTTGTCTCTCGGAAGGTCGATGTCGACGTTGCGCAAGTTGTGTTCGCGCGCGCCTTGCACCACCAAACGATCTGCCATGTGTACGTTCCTCTGAACTGTCAATGTCGGCGCTGGTGCGCCTAAACCATTTCACGCAGCTCGCGCTTGAGGTCTTTGACCTCGTCGCGGAGTCGCGCAGCGTATTCGAACTTGAGCTCGCCTGACGCCACGAGCATTTCCTCTTCCAGTGTGCGGATGAGCTTCTCCAAATCGGTTCGTCCCATGCCTTCGGCATCGACGACGCGCCGACTGTCGTCAAGACCACGATTTCGGCTTCCCTTGCCAGGCCGGGGAGCGGTGTTGTCGGCAGCGGGGCGCAGCATCGCCAAGATGTCGGTGACGGCCTTGCGGACCGTCTGGGGATTGATGCCGTGTTTCGCGTTGTGCTCGACCTGCACGCCGCGGCGGCGCATCGTCTCGCTGATCGCCCGCTGCATCGAATCGGTGACCTTGTCGGCGTACATGACGACCTGACCGTCGACGTTTCGGGCCGCACGCCCAATCATCTGGATCAATGAGGTCTGGCTTCGGAGGAAGCCTTCCTTGTCGGCGTCGAGAATCGCCACCAAAGAAACCTCGGGAAGATCGAGTCCCTCACGCAACAGATTGATGCCGACGAGCACATCGAATTCTCCAAGACGAAGATCGCGAAGGATCTCGATCCGCTCCAGAGTGTCGACCTCGGAATGCAGGTAACGGACGCGGAGACCGAGCTCGAGAAGGTAGTCGGTGAGATCCTCAGACATCTTCTTCGTGAGGGTCGTTACGAGCACTCGCTGATCGTTCTCCGCGCGCCCTCTGATCATCTCGACCAAGTCGTCGATCTGGCCCTTGGTCGGCCGGACCACGACCTCGGGGTCGATCAGCCCGGTAGGACGAACGATCTGCTCGACGACCTGATCGGAGATATCGAGCTCGTACGGCCCAGGCGTGGCCGACAGGAACACGACTTGGTTCGTGATTTCCAGCCACTCGTCGAAACGAAGCGGGCGGTTGTCGATCGCCGATGGCAAGCGGAAGCCGTGTTCAACCAGGATGTCTTTTCGGCTGCGGTCGCCCGCATGTTGCCCGTGAATCTGGGGCACCGCGACATGTGATTCGTCGAGCACCATAAGGAAGTCGTCGGGGAAGTAGTCGATCAGCGTGAACGGCCGCTCACCGGTCGACCGTCCATCGAGGTGCATGGAGTAGTTCTCGATGCCATTGCAATAGCCGACCTCGGCCATCATCTCGAGGTCGTACTGCGTGCGCATACGAAGCCGTTGCGCTTCGAGCAGCTTGCCTTCGTCTTCAAATGTCGAGAGCCGAACTTGGAGCTCCTTCTCGATACCGACGATCGCGTTCCGAAGCCGCTCCTCACCCGCTACGTAATGTGTAGCGGCAAAGATCGACACCTCGTCGAGCTGAGCAACACGTTCGCCCGTGAGCGGATCGATGCGGGTGATCTGCTCGATCTCGTCGCCGAACATCTCGATGCGGACAACGGTCTCGTCGTAGGCCGGATGCACTTCGATCGTGTCGCCGCGAACCCGAAACTTGGCCCGTACAAGGTTCAGGTCGTTGCGCTCGTATTGCATGTCGACGAGCTTGCGGAGAATTTCGCGCTGATCGATCTCCTGACCGGGGCGCAAGGTAAGCAAAAGCGCTTCGTACTCTTCGGGTGCGCCAAGGCCGTAGATGCACGACACGGACGCAACAACGATCGTGTCGCGGCGGGTCAGCAAGGAGGACGTTGCCGAATGACGGAGCCGGTCGATCTCGTCGTTGACCGAAGAATCCTTCTCGATGTAGGTGTCGCTCGACGCCATGTAGGCCTCGGGCTGGTAATAGTCGTAGTAACTCACGAAGTACTCGACCCGGTTGTTTGGGAAGAACTCGCGGAGCTCGTTCGCGAGTTGTGCGGCCAGAGACTTGTTCGGGGCGATCACCAGAGTCGGACGTTGGACCTGCTCGATCGTCCATGCGATCGTGGCGCTCTTGCCCGAACCGGTGATGCCGAGCAACGTTTGAAACTTGTCGCCGCGTTCTATGCCCTCGGACAGCGAAGCGATCGCGGTTGGCTGATCACCGGCGGGTTCGAAGTCGGTGACCATCTCGAAGGGGCGTGACGAGCGTTCATTGGAAGTTATGGCTTTCATGTGGGATCTTCGTCTTCCACATCGCTCGATCCGCTAGGGCCGGTGGCCGTGATATCTGCGGCCTCTCCGTCTTCCACATCGCTCGATCCGGCGAGGCCGGTCATCCATTCCCAACATTCGTCGACCTGGGCACCGAGCGCATCGAGGTCGCCAGAGTTATCGATTAAGAAACTTGCGACGGCTTTCCGCTCGTCACGAGTTGCCTGCGCGCTCATTCGAGCGACGATCGATTCGCGGTCCATCTCTCGAGAGTCCATCACCCGTTGGATCGCAAGATCCTCGGGCGTGTCGACCACGACGATTCCGCCCCACGTCAAAACGTCTCGGCTGCTGAGGAGCTCTCCCCCCGGCACGACGAGCAACGGAATGTCGTGAACCACGATCGTGTCGGTGCCTCGCACTTCGTCGACGCGGCGTTGGGTCTCCTGGCCGACCGCTGGGTGCACGATCGCGTTAAGGGCGCTTAGCTCCTCATCGTCGCTAAACACGATGCCCGCCACAGCGCCCCTGTTCAGGGTTCCGTCGTCGTTGACAATTTCGGTTCCCCATCGTTCGACCATCTTATCGAACACTAGTTCGCCTGGACGCTGAAGGTCGCGCACGATTGCATCGCCATCGATAACGACCGCTCCGCGCCCGGACAGAAGTGCCGAAACAGTGGATTTACCCGACCCGATTCCACCGGTCAGCCCAAACTCCAACATCTGGCTGAATCTACAGCGTTTCCCGGGCTTCGCCCTCCAGCGCTCGCAATCCGTCGCTGCGCTCCTCGATGCTCGCCTGGTACGCCCGAGGCGGTGCCCGGTCGCTCGTCCCGACGGGTCTAAGTCGTTCGGCCTACGTGCCGATAGGTCTAGCGACTCACTATGGACGAACAAGACTTCACCTCGACGATGACCCCAGATGACGCGGAACGATTGCGTCGTCGATCGAATAGTGGCGCGCCACTTCTCCCCCGGCTTGCGATTCGAGGCGAACGGATCTCATCGAACGCCCGTCTCGACCAAGATCTGATCGAAACACCGGACCAAACCGAGGTGTTCCAGCAGGTCATCGCCATCATCCGATGGGGCGTTCTCGGCCTGTTGATCATCATCGCCACGCCGGCCATAGTCGATGGCGGCGACGATGTTCTATCGACTCTCCTTCTCGGGTTCTTTGCTCTCACGATCACTCGACACGCGAGACCCATTCGCTTCGATCAGCAGATCACATGTGACGGCGCGATCCTCATCGAGATAGCGATGAGCGTTTCGTCGATCGCGATGACGGGCCTGTGGAACTCTCCCCTGGCGGTCTCGCTCACGGTGCCCATCATCGTTGCTGGGTTTGCTCGTGGCTACGTCTATGCGGTTCGTGTCGCGCTGGTAGCGACCCTGGTGCCGTCCGCATTTCAGCTCAGCCAGACCGGCCTCGAACTCGCACCCATACAACGAATCTTGCAGTGGGCCGTGATTTTGGTGGTCGTTGGCCTGATCGCGGGCCAAACACGTCGCATCACCGGCGAGGCGGGCCGGCAGCGATCGTTGGCGATGAATCGCATGGAACGACTCACGGATGCGAACTCCCTCCTCTACTCGCTGCATCGCGTCGCGCAAACCCTGCCGGCATCTCTCGACCTGAACGATGTTCTCGACACGACTCTCGGACGTATGCGTAGCTTGTTCGACTACGACTCGATGGCACTGCTCGTGTTCGATGAGACCGACGCGAGCTGGCAGATCATGCGCTCGGAGGGAACCTCGATGCCACTTCGGCTCGGCCCGACGATGCTCCCGAATCCCCTAAAGACGGCGATAGCGCAAAATCGACTCGTCGATATGGCTGATCTGACCGCCGCTCGAACCGTCGGACTCAACGCGAACAGCGAAAGCGGCCTCTACACAACGTTGACTGCCCGGGGCCAGATTATTGGTCTGCTCGCCATCGAGAGCACTCGCCGGGACAACTACGACGAGCGCACCGTGCAGATGCTCAATGGCTTCGTCGATCCGGTGGCGCTCGCGGTCGACAACGCACGCTGGTTCGGGCGACTGCGAACAATGGGCGCCGATGAAGAACGAACCCGTATCGCCCGCGACCTCCATGACCGCATTGGCCAGTCGATGGCGTTCCTCGCCTTCGAGCTCGACCGGCTCATCAAATACCATGGCGAGGGCAAAGAGATTGGTTCGGCCCTCGACCAGCTTCAGACCGACGTCCGCAACGTCATCCGAGAA
Organism: Verrucomicrobiales bacterium; assembly: GCA_047638715.1. Classification (GTDB taxonomy): domain Bacteria; phylum Actinomycetota; class Acidimicrobiia; order Acidimicrobiales; family SHLQ01; genus SHLQ01. The sequence goes on along the minus strand of JBLIMK010000014.1, from coordinate 15,299 downwards.
ATTCGAGACACGCTGTCCGACCTTCGAACAGACGTCAGCGACCGAAAAGGCCTGGCGGACACAATTGCTGACTTTGCCGAGCGGCTCGCCGAACGAAGCGGACTCGAAATCAAGGTCGATATCGACGCAACCGAGCGGCTCCCGATCATGCAAGAACGAGAACTCTGGCGAATTGCTCAAGAGGCGATGGTCAATGTCGAACGGCACGCCGATGCGACCACTGCCACCGTGCGGTGGAAGTCGAACGGCGAGGAGAGCATCCTCGAGATTGCGGACAACGGCCGGGGCTTCACGATCGGCGAGAGCGGCCGAGTCGATAGCTACGGGCTTATTGGCATGCGTGAGCGAGCAGCGAGCGTCGGAGCCTCGATGGAAGTCACGAGCTCCCCTGAAGACGGAACCACGATCCGTTGTCTATTGACGTCGGAGACTCAGCCGAAGCTGCGTAGATCAGCCGAAGCTGCGTAAGGGCCCGCTAGGGACGCTCATCGAGGGTCGACGTCACATTCGACCCGATATCGCTGAACTCCCCGCCGACGCTGCCACCAAAGGCCGCAACTGCGCCGATGGCGACGATGGCGATCAGTGCGAGAAGCAGTGCGTATTCCACCATCGCTGCACCGCGTTCCGCAATCAACTCTTGCCCGTTCCGCACTCCTAGTTTCAGATTCATTGTTATGCCCTTCATTCCACCGCTTGCGACGAAACGCTGACAGGGGCGGCGAGCCGAAGCTCACCACCCCTGCACTGCGTAATAAGCGTCTGAGACGGTCAAAGGCCCTACTTAAGCGTTGAGGCCCGAGTTGATGCCGGAGAACTCACCCGAAACCGTCTCACCGAGCAACTTAAGCGCTGCGATGGCGACGATTGCGATGAGTGCGAGGAGGAGTGCGTACTCGACCATCGCGGCACCACGTTCGCTCTTGGTGTGAGCCTTGATCCATGAATTGAGGAAGTTGTACTGGGTAATCACGTCAGGTTTCTCCTTGTGGTCGGACCCGATGTGGAGCCCGTGCTTGTAATGGAATGTTCGGCGGCAATCCGGGTTGTCCTCATAGGTCGCTTGGACCGTTGCAGAGGGCCACTTGGCCCTCAGGTCTGAGGACTTTCAGGCCGCATCGGCCGCTTCTTCTACCCTGTGGACCGTTGGACTCCCTAAAACCGCCAAAACGCCGACTTCGTTTCGATGTGCGTCGATGGCCACGACGAGAACCGCGACAAACACAAGCGGCCCCACAAAAGCGTTAAGCGTCGTGAATACGCCTCCCCAAAGGAAGAACCATGACGCGAGACAGATCGGCGGAATCCAGCGTCGTGCCAGAGCGCCACCGACGGTGGATGAGGACATCCACAGTCCGAAGAGTCCCAAAACGATGACAGAGCCGTCATAGAAGTACATACGGGGATTGGCGACGATCATGAAGATGGCGAGCGCTCCAAAGGCTCTCACCGGGCTCTCCGCAAGCTTCTGAGGCGTCCAGACGGCGAGTACCCCAACTCCGAGGATCGCTGCAGTCGCGAGCCAAACCCCGATCACTACCGCTGACTCTGACCCGAGTCCGAAAACCGTCTGCGCTGATCCGAGCATCGTCACCATCTTCTCGGGCGGTACAAAGCCATCGCGTTGGAGTTCGGCTATCTGCGACACGTTTGAGGCGAAACCCTCCCACTTGTCAAGACCAAAGGGGAGCGAAAGTGCCAACGCGACAATGCTGCCGCCACCAAATCCGGCGAGCGCTCTCCACGACCTCGACCACACGAGAACGACGGGCACGGAGATAGCGAGGTTGGGTTTAACGAGAAGGATTGCAAGCACAACGCCTGCGAGAATTCGCCGATCCTTCTGCCAGAGCAGCGCCGCTGCACCGATCGCCAACACATAGATACCGCTGTACTGACCGATCAGGGCGGTGGAAACGAGTGTCCCGGAGGCGACACACAAGATGACGCCCGTCGTTCGATCAGGTGCGGTTGGCTCGGCTCGGGCAAAGAGTCGAACGCCGAATACGAACGGAACGATCGTCATCAGAGCGGCGACGACCCACGACCCATAAAACCCAAACAACCCGAGGGGAAGAGCCAAGAGGAGAACGAACGGCGGGTAGAGATACGGGAGAGGTTCCGTCTCGCTATAGGGAACGTAGACCGTCTCCCCGCTCAACAGGCGCGAAGCTGCGTTGTCGAACGCCGTCCAGTCGGTCTCGAGTCGAGTCCGTGGGTCACTTCGAAGCCATGCCGCCAGCATGACGACGATAATTCCGGTGAACACGATGGCGATGCGGCGCGCCCACTGATGCCCGCGCGGGATGTCCACCATGTTCATCATGTAAACGTGTCGACCTCAGTCGAGGCTGACAATGCCCATGCGCACGGCGGAAAGCACGGCTTGGGTACGGTCACGGGCATCGAGCTTCTGATAGATCGATGCGAGATGGTTCTTGACGGTCTTTTGGCTGATGAACAGCTGCTCGGCGACCTCGGGGGTCGAGCAACCATCGGCGATCAGCTGGAGAACTTCTTCTTCACGCTTGGTGACAACCCGCTCTTGTTCTGGAACCGGCTGATCCATGCGACGAACTTCGTTCAGCATCGTCGCTGCGAGCTGCGGCGAGAGAGCCGTGTCACCTGCGGCGGCCATCCGAACCGCTTCTGCGATCTCGTTGGTCGAGCAGTCCTTGATCAAGTAGCCCGATGCGCCGGCTCGGATCGCGTTGGCGAGAACATCTTGATCCGCATGCATGGTGAGCATGACAATCCGAGCTGCGGGATACGCCTCCCGAATCTGACGACAGGCCTCGACACCGTCGAGCTCTGGCATCGTGACGTCCATCAGGATTACCTCAGGTTTGACCTGGGTAGCCAGCTGCACGGCCTCGGCACCATTTCGCGCCTCAGCGACCACGTCGAAGCCTTCTTCGCGCATCGAGCGGCTCAGGCCCTCTCGGAGCATTCTGTGGTCATCGGCAAGCATCAAGCGAATCGTCATTGTCTTCGTTCCTCAGTGCGGGATTTTCGTCGTGGAGAGATGCTCTCCAACAGACCTCCATCGGCTCGGGGATCTGGTTGTTGAGCAACTCAGTGGAATTGGGCGATCTCTAGATGCCGTTCACGATCTGGATCATTGCCGGAACAAGGATCACCACAAACAACGCGGGGAAGATGCAAAAGACCATTGGAATCAGCATCTTGACCGGAGCCTTCTGGGCCTTCTCCTGAGCGATCTGGCGGCGACGAATACGCATCTCGTCGGCTTGAGCACGCAGCACACGACCGATCGACACACCAAACGTGTCCGCCTGCAAGATGGCGAGCACGAACGAACGGACCTCGCTGATGTCGATACGAGCATCCATCGACCGCATGGCGTCAGCACGGCTTGCGCCCGCTCGGGTTTCACCGAGCATTCGAGCAAACTCTGTCGACAGCGGACCAGGAACCGTCGCGATCGTGCGATCGAGAGCCTGCTCGAAGCCGAGTCCGGCTTCGACGCTGATCGTGAGGAGGTCGAGCACGTCGGGAAGATCCGACATGATCGCCGCTTGGCGAGCGTTCACTGCGCGGGTCAATTTGGCGTCTGGGCCGAGGCCCAGGACGAGCAACACCAACACCACGATCATGATGCGAGTCATGCCTTCGAAGACGAGCGGGTTCCACACGAACATGAAGAAGATCACGAATGGGAAGACCGCGGCCGCAAAGACTCTGCTCGCGATGAAGCGATCGACCTCCGTGGACGAATCGCGTCCGGTCATCACGAACTTGTGACGGACCTTCTCGACGTAGCCGGCCGGGGTAAAGCGTCGACCAAGGTCGCCGGCGTTGCTAAAGAGCTGCGAACCAATTCGTTCCATGAACGAACCTTGAAGGTCGCCGTCATCGATGACGCCAGCGTTTGCAGCTGCGCTGACGTCGTAGCCATCGACCTGTCGAAGCGTGTCGCGGGCTTCCGCCTGCTCGACGCCACGACTGGCGAAGGTGAAAAGGATGCCTGTAATCGCGAGGCCGACAAGGGCCACCGCAAGTTCTACGGGAATCGAAGTGAAAATGTCCATGACCGTTATCTCCCCGGATCAGATCTCGATATCGATGATCTTGCGCATCCAAAGTGCGCCGATCACCATGCTCACGGCACCAGCGCCCATGGCGCCGTAGCCGATCGAGGACTCCCACAGCGTGCTGATGTATTTCTTGTTCATGAAGTACATGGCAAGTCCCACGCCGAAGGGCAGGAACAACAAGACCATCGCAGACATGCGACCCTCAGCGGTGAGTGCGGACACTTCACCTCGGAGACGAGACCGTGAGGTCATCGTGTCGGCGACGGTGGAAAGAAGCTCTGCCAAGTTGCCGCCAACCTCGCGCTGGATCTTGATTGCCACGATCGCCCAGAGAAGGTCGACCGAGTCAACGCGTTCTGCGAGATCGTCGAGCGCTTCGTCCAGGTCCTTGCCGAGGCGGGCCTCGCTGACCGTGCGTCGAAATTCGCCTGCCAGGGGTTCTTCGGCTTCGTTGCCCACGGCATCGATGCCCTGGATGAAGCTATAGCCAGCCTTCAGCGTGCTGGCGAGCAAGTTGAGCGTGTCGGGAAGCTGACGTTCCAGCTTCTTGGCTCGACGCCGGACCTTGAACTTCACATAGAAGGAAGGAAGGATCCCGGCCGGTATCGCGAACGCGAGCGCCACAAAGGGATTGCCGCCCGAGAACAAGAAGCCGACCAACAGCGCTGCGAAGATGATCCCCACCTGAATCGCGAAAGCCTCACCCACACGAAGAGGGATCTCGGCCTTCTCGAGCAAACTCGTCGTCGACGTCAGGTTGCCGCGTGAAGCCGCAGCCTCCTCGGCTCGTTCGACGACCTGTTCGATGATCTTCGAGCGCTGCGACTGAAACGCGTCGTCTGCGGAGTGCTGTTCGCCGGTGGGGTCTTGTGGGACGTACACCGACAGGATCGAGTTCAGCGAGTTGTCATTGCCTGCGAAGATCTGCAACATCGAGAACGAGAACAGAAGGGTCGCCACTACCGCAAGTGCGATAGCGATCATCGCACCATTGTTGCCTCGCAGGATCGCGAAACGCGAGTTCTCGGGAATCGGCGGAGCGGCCAGGCTGCTGCCTTGCGCCACACCGTCGGGCACAACACGAACGCGTTCGCTCTGTTCGCCGTAATTGACGGTGATCTCGTTCGTTGGAGATGGACCGTCCTCAACCGCTTGGGTCGGAATCGGGATAACACTCGAAGCATCGAAGCGACCAACGAGATACGACTCGTGCGTCTGAGCAGCGGCCCTTGCTGCCACAACCATGTCCGCTGAGGCAGTGCCTCGGAATAGGGCGCCGCCTCGTACTGAATTGGCGACTTCGGCGAATGGAGCGATCGCAAGGTTTGCGGCTTCGGGTGCTACGACCGTGAACGAAGAGTTCGCGGAGAGCAGGTTGCCCTTTGCGATCGCTCCATTCTGTCGAGAGTTCAAGCCGGGCGAGCCAATGAATGCCACGACGCTGCGAAGGCCCTCGCCTTGGCTATTGAACGCAGCGACTGAATCGGCTACCGCATCCCATGTCACCGCTCCACCAGTAGGGCGAAGACTCTCGATCGCCGACCGGATAGCTGCGTGATTCGACGTGAATGCCACCTCGGGACGAATCTCGAGTCGACCACCACCAGCGCGCACGAGCATGAGGCGGGTGTCCGCTCCAACACCGTCGACGTACGCCAACGCGGCTTGCTGAATTCGCGAGAACCCAGCAACGGAGTCGGCGGTCTCGGAATCGTCGATCACGATGATCGTGTACACATCGATCGGCGAACGATGGATCGGAGTCAACGTAGCGGGTACTTCTTCGCCACCGATGACGACCGTCATCTCACTTGGTTCGGCTCCTCGTTCAGGCCGAACCGCTACAAGACCATCGTCGGTTCGAAGATCGACGCGCAGAACCTCGAAGCTGGCGGTGTTCGTCGTGTCGGTCGTGGTTGCTTCGCCCTCGGTCTGGGCCGCCAGCGGCGTTGCCAAGAATGCGAGAAACATCATCAGGAGCGTTACCGCTCCCAGGGCGCGTCTCTTCATCGGTCTCTCCGTGTAGGTGTGAAGACCTCCGCACCCAATTTGATGCCATGGTCCGACAACTTCTCGGCGAACTTGGGACGCACACCGGTCGGCTGCAAGGTGCCAAGGAGTTTGCCGTCTTCACCAATACCGGCAGCGAAGTCGAAGAGGAATATGTCCTGAAGGATGATTACGTCGCCCTCCATACCTTGCACCTCGGTGATGTGTGAGATCTTGCGGGAACCATCGCGCTGGCGGCCAATCTGAATGACCAGATCGACGGCGGACGACATCTGCTCGCGGATCGCTTTGATCGGCAGGTCGTATCCGGCCATCATCGTGAGCGTTTCGATACGGGTCATTGCGTCACGAGGTGTGTTTGCATGAACGGTAGTGAGCGAGCCGTCGTGGCCCGTGTTCATGGCCTGGAGCATGTCCAATGCTTCGCCGCCACGGCACTCGCCAACAACGATTCGGTCGGGGCGCATACGCAGCGAGTTCTTGACCAGGTCTCGAATAGATACCTCGCCCTTGCCCTCGACGTTCGATGGACGTGACTCCAGACAGAGCACGTGATCCTGGCGGAGCTGTAGCTCCTTGGCATCCTCGATCGTGATCACACGTTCACCCTCGGGGATGAACGAGCTCATCACGTTGAGCGTGGTGGTCTTACCAGAACCGGTACCACCGGAGATGATGACGTTCAGCTTGCCGATGATGCACGCCTGCAAGAAGCGGGCCGACGCTGGCGTCAGCGTGCCGAAACCGATGAGATCCTCGATGCCCAATGGGTCCTTCGAGAACTTACGGATGGTGAGAAAGGGTCCACCGATTGCGAGCGGAGGAATCACTGCGTTCACACGAGAGCCGTCGGGAAGACGGGCATCGCACAAAGGCGAAGACTCATCGATACGACGACCGACCTGTGCAACGATCTTTTCGATCACACGCCGCAGGTGGTCCTCATCCAGGAACTTGACGGGTGCGATACCGGTCTTACCGGCGCGCTCCACGTACACCTGGTCGGGACCGTTGACCATGATCTCAGTGACGCTCTCGTCATGGAGCAATGGATCGATCGGTCCATACCCGAGGACGTCATTGGCGACAGACTCGATCAGTCGTTGTTTGTCGGCTGCCGAGAGGGGCACCCGCTCGTCTGTGACCGCTTGCTCGAGCCTGGCGTACACGAGCTTCTTGAGCTCGTCCTCGGGCATATCGTTCTCATAGAGCGAGGCGCCGAGCTCATCGATAAGCCGACCGTGCACACGGAGACGAAGCTCGTGCACACTGGCTGCTTGCTGTCGACCAGCGGTCTGTGCGGATTGCACACCTGGATCGTTCGGCCCTCCGGTACCACCGGCTCCGTCCGCTCCGCCCTGGACTTCGTTAAGGCGTTGGTACAGCGACATGTCAGATCTCCTCGAACACGAAAATGAGTAGTTGTCTGAGAAATGGATCAGCCACGACGTCGACGCACTTCGGCGTCGACGTCGACGTTGAGCAAGGTGTCTGCGAGTGCGCGGATCGACTTAGCGACGCCGCTTTTGCGATGTGAAATCACAAACGGAACGCCCTTGTTCACCGATTGAGGAACGACAACGTCGCTCGGTACGAGAGCGTCAGCGCTGATCTGCAGCGTGCGCTCTACACCACCGATGTCGAGCTTCACCTTCGAGTTCGCACGATTCAGGATCAGCCGCAGCTTCTCCATTGGCGTGTTCAGTAGGCGGAGAGTCTGAAGGCCGATCTTCACGTTCTTGATGTTCGGAATGTCCATGCCAGCAACGAGAAGGACGTCATCAGAAACCTCGACGATGCCGAGAACAACATCGTTGAAGTACGCCGGTGTGTCGATCACAACGTGCGAACAGAATCGGCGCAAGATCTCGATGATCTTGACCATGTCGCTTGCACCGATTTGGTCGGCGAAGGCCGGTTCGAGCGGAGCCGGAAGAACACGCAAGCCAGACGCCTCGTGCGTTGCCAACAAGCTTTCGAGAAGCGAGGCATCGAGACGTTCGATGTTCGAGACTGCGTCGACCACCGTGTGCGATGGCGCCAACTTCATCATCACGGCGACATCGCCGAATTGGAGGTCGGCGTCGACCAGAACGACCGGACCATCGCTGCGCTCTGCGAGAACGACCGCCAGGTTGACGGCAATGACCGACTTGCCAGAGCCACCCTTGGTCGAAAAGACCGTGGTCACTCTGCCCAGTTCAGAATCATCGCCACCGCCGGTGACTACCGGCAAGCTGCTCACACGTGCTGCGCCATTGTCCGAGCGGAGGTTCGACCCAATCCGTTCGATCGCCTCAGCGATCTGCGAGGTGTCACCCTGCAGGGTGAGGACATCTTTGACGCCCGACCGAAGGGCGAGCTGGAGAATTGTTGTGGAGAGCTCGTCGGCAACAAGCACTACGCCTACGTCGGGCCGACCGCTCATGGAGCGTTCTACCGATGAAAGGACGTCACCGTCGGAGCAGGAGGGGCCGAGCACCACGACCATCGGCGAACCGACGAGACGGGGTAGAACGGCTTCGATCGTCTCGAATCCCGATACTCCAGGACCGAGTCGGCCTTCGAGGTCGAGTCGGACTCCGGGAATCGGTTCGACGACGGCGACAGCGAACTGCGGCGCGCTCGACGGACTCTCGGTCTCCTCAAACTCGTTGAAATCGAATGCTGCCATGCTCAGCTATCTCCGTCTGTTGGGTCCTGCTGGCTCGCAGCCTCTGCGGCTGCCGCCTCGGCCTCAGCTGCTGCTGCGGCCTGTTCTTCGGCGATCTTGTCGGCGAGGAGGTCGACGAATCCCTCAGGACCAAATGGGGTGATGAGGTCTGGGTTCTCGCCGGGGAGGTCCTCGTCGAGGAGGATGGCGTCAAGAACCTCGTTGGTCTGGGCGGTTGGTTCCCAATTCGAAGGCAGGAGGCTGAGCACGATGTCGGTCTCGTTGACCGAGAGGATCCGCTGCGCAGCAGAAGCTGGTACTGCGAGGGTGATGTCGAGGGATCCGCCTTCGCCTTCAGCTTCTCCGCCAGGTGCGTCACCGCTCGCGGGAGCCGCTACCGAACCAACGATGTCTCGATCGATACTCACAATGCGCACACCTCGATAGAGATACCGAGCTGGTCGCTTGTACGGGCTTGTCGCCGCGCTGCTCTCGAAAGCGTCCTCTTCGCCGGCCGTCTGCGGAGGCTCGCCGAGGACGATTATGTCCACGAAGTCACCAGGTTCGATGAACCCGTTGACCGCCTTGGCCTTTTCGATGGTCATCGAGAAGGCGACGTGGTCATCTGCGATCAGGTCGGCGTAGGTCGTCTCCACGACCTCAGGATCTGCAAACATACCCGAGACCAGGATCTGGTTGGCTGCGAGTGTGTTCAACGCGATTCTTCCCTGAATCTGCGACAGATCCGAGATGGCGTTTGTTGGCCGGAAACCGCTCTCGACTAGGCGCTCTTCGATACGTCCGGTCTGCTGCACGTCACTGGCGGTTGTGCCTGCCGGGACGTCGCCCGAAATCACAAACACTGGAACGCGCTGAACCTCACCACGTACGTCTGACTCGACCCCGTTGACATAGTTCAGGAGAGCAAAGCCCGCTAATGCCCCGATAAGAATCGAGGCAACCAACATGATGATCTTCCGAGATCCCACGACTACCTCACTTGTTTGGCCATCCGGCCCTTGTGTGCGTAATTAGATTGTCGGCGTTGTCGCGGCCATGTTGAGCAGAAGATTCGGACGGAACGAGAAATCTTTCCGCAAAAAAACCACGACCCGCCGCCCTTTGGGCGGCGGGTCGATCAAAATTGCTTGAATTTATAGCAACGAGGGGGTTACCTCGCTTCGATTACTCGGCGACGTCAGCCTCGACGACCTCAGCTACCTCTGCAGGCTCTTCGACGGGGGCGGCGACTTCCTCTGCTGGAGCAGCGTCCTCCGTTACCTCTTCAGCTGGTGCAGCGACTTCCTCGGCTACCTCTGCTGGAGCGTCGGCGTGGGCGTCTTCCGCGGGTGCAGCGTCGGCCGTGGCGTCCTCTGCCCCTTCTTGAGCTTCGCCACCGTGCTCAGCGAAGTACTCTTCCCAAGCCTCTTGGCCCTCGGAGTAATCCGAGCCAATGAAGTTGCCCTCAGCGTCGTATGCGTGCTCACCGAAGTGCTCTTGATACTCGGCAGCGACGACGCCACCCTCGGCAGCCTGCTTGATCGAAAGGCTGATGCGGCGACGCTGGAGGTCGAGATCGATGATCTTGACCCAAAGCTCTTCGCCTGGCGTGACAACTTGCTCGGGAAGATCGACGTGATGTGCCGACATCTCCGAGATGTGCACGAGACCTTCGATTCCGTCGCCCACCTGAACGAACGAACCGAATGGTACGAGCTTGGTGACACGGCCGTAGACGAGCTCACCTGGGCGGTGATCGCCGGCAAATTCTTGCCATGGATCTTGCTGAGTCGCCTTGAGCGACAAGCTGATGCGCTCACGGCTGAGGTCGACTTCGAGGACCTGCACTTCGATCTCATCACCAACGGTGACGACAGAACCGGGGTGATCGACGTGCTTCCACGAAAGCTCGGAAACGTGGACGAGTCCGTCCATGCCGCCGAGGTCGACGAATGCACCGAAGTTAACGACCGACGAAACAACACCGGTGCGAACCTCGCCTGGCTTCAGGTTGTCGAGGAATTCCTCACGCTGTTCACGCTGTGTTTCTTCGAGCCATCCACGACGCGACAGGACAACGTTGTTGCGGTTCTTATCGAGTTCGATGATCTTGGCTTCGATCTCCTTGCCAACGTATGGCTGGAGGTCGCGCACTCGGCGTAGCTCGACAAGCGAGGCCGGAAGGAAACCACGGAGACCAATGTCGACGATGAGGCCGCCCTTGACGACCTCGATGACATTGCCCTTGACGATGCCGTCTGCTTCTTTGACTTCTTCGATCTTGCCCCAGGCACGTTCGTACTGTGCGCGTTTCTTCGAGAGGACGAGACGCCCTTCCTTATCTTCTTTCTGCAAGACGAGAGCCTCGATCGACTCGCCCATTTTGACGATGTCGAAGGGGTCGGCGTCATTGCGGATCGAGAGCTCGCGGCTCGGGATCACGCCTTCGGCTTTGTAACCAATGTCGAGGAGGACCTCGTCGCGGTCGATCTTAACGACCGTACCTTCCACCAATTGACCGTCTTCGACGGTGACCATCGACTGGGAATATGCCGCGTCGAGAGCCGCGTCATCGACGTTATTTTCGGTGATTGGCCGAGGTATGTAGTTGCCCTCTGCGTCGAAGGTACCGAATTCGGATATCGCCGAACTCGATTCGGATGTAGTTGCTGTGTCTGACACTGGTGCTCTAATCGGGGATAGGAAATAGGGAATAAGGATGTGCCGAAATCTGGCACCCCGTAAGGCTAATCGGTCACCACCATTTCCCACTCCTCCAAAATTTGTGCGACGGGGCGAAGCTTGGGAAGCCTCACGCCTTTGCTTCAGCCCAGCTAGGGCCGAAGGCCAGATTGACCGCCAACGGCACTCGTAGATCGAACGCATCGCCCATCACCGCGGTCGTTAACGCAGCCATCTCGTCATGTTCCTCTGGGACGACCTCGAGAATCACCTCATCATGAACCTGAAGGATCAGCCGCGAACGCACGTCGTTCGAACGCAGTTCCTTATCGAGATTGACCAGTGCGACTTTGAATATGTCTGCCGCTAGGCCTTGAATCCCGGCGTTCATCGCTTGTCGCTCGCCGGCCTGGCGAACCCGGAAGTTCGAGGAGGCGAGCTCCGGAATCTTGCGTCGGCGGCCAAAAAGGGTCTCGGTGTAGCCGCGCTCGCGAGCCTCCGCCACCGTGTCGTCCATGTACTGGCGCACCGCAGGGAATGCCTCGAAGTACGACTTCAAAATCTCCGCGGCCTCCTCTACAGCAATGCCGAGTCGCTGGCTCAGCCCGTACGCCTCCATGCCATAGGCCAGCCCATAGCTGACCATCTTCGCCTTCGAGCGCTGCTCGATGGTGACGTCCTCGGCGTTCACATCGAAGATCCGAGAGGCCGTCGCGCTATGGATGTCGTCGCCGGCCTCGAACGCCCCGATGAGGCCCGGATCCTCGGCGAGATGTGCGATGCATCGCAGCTCGATCTGGTTGTAGTCAGCCACGAGAAGTTCATAACCCTGGGCCGGGACAAACGCCTTGCGAAAGGACCGACCCATTTCGGAACGCACGGGAATGTTATGCAGGTTCGGGGCATCGGAACTGAGCCGGCCAGTGCGAGCAACGGTTTGGTTAAAGGTCGCACGAATTCGATCGCCCTCACCTACCTCGGCCAACAACCCCTCGCCATACGTCGATCGAAGTTTCTCGACCTCTCGATAGTCGAGGAGATGTTCGATGATCGGATGCTCTCCTCGCAGTTTCTCCAGCGACGCAGCGTCTGTCGAATAGCCGGTCTTCGTCTTCTTCTGTGGCGTGAGTTCGAGCTTCTCGAACAGGATCTCGCGGAGTTGTTTTGTCGAGTTCGTGTTGAATTCTTCGCCAGCGTCTTCATGAATCAGGACACGAAGGCGCTCGACCTCGGAGGTGAGGTGGTCGCGGAGCCGCTGCAATTCGACAACATCGACACCAACCCCGATCGATTCCATCCGAGCGAGCACCGCAATCAAGGGAACCTCGATCGAGTCGTTCAGGTCGGCGAGTCCTTGCGCGTCCATGGCCGAGCGCAACGGATCGATCAAGCGATCGACAGCGAGCGCTTGGCGGGACGCCTTGAGCGACACGTCAACGGTGTTTTCCCCGAAGTCCAGCTGACCGGTCGCAGCCGCTCCCGCTTCTGGGAGTTCAAACTCGGTGTATCTCTCCACAACGTCGGCGATGAGATAGTTCGTGTCGGCGGGGTCGAGCAGGTAGGCAGCGATTGCCGAATCGAGCGTCAGCAGGGGCGCAACCTGATGAGCTGACTGCCACGAGCTCAGCATCGGCTTCGCGTCATGGAGGGCTACGCCGTTGTCGCCGCCCAAAGCCGCGAGCGCAGCCATGACGTCGGTATCGGAGAGCCAGGCCGAGGGGATCCAGATCGCTTCGGCACCTTCGGGGTTGCTCATGACGGCTATTCCAGCGGTCGGTTCGTCGACGTCGACACCGATAGCGACAGTGCGCGAGGTGCTGATCTGCGTCAGCGTCTCGGCCACCTCAGCTGCCGACGCGGCCTCGACGACCTCGGCCTCGAGCACCTCGCGGCTACTGGTCGGTTCGCCGTCGGCCTCACCCATTACTTCGCGAAGGCGGTCGTACAGCGTCCGAAACTCGAGAAAGTCGAACAAACGCTTGATCTCCTCATGGTCGGGTTCGCCCGGCAGCAACTCATCGAATGGTGTCGATATCGGAGCGTCTCGCACCAAATCCATCAACTCAAGATTCAAGCGAACTTGATCTTCGCTGTTCGTCAAATTTTCCTTGAGCTTTGGCGTCAGCTCATCGAGCGCGGCGTAGATGCCGTCGATGCCGCCGTAGGTGTTGATGAGCTTCGCCGCCGTCTTTTCACCAACGCCCGGCACGCCTGGCAAGTTGTCGGACTTATCGCCGCGCATCGCCGCGTATGGGACGTAATCCTTCGGCTTGACGCCCGTGCGTTCTTCGATGCCGGCCTCGTCGTAAAGGGCGTAATCGGAGACGCCGCGTTTGTTGTACAACACTTTAATGTGCGGGTCTTCGACCAGCTGGTAACTATCTCGATCGCCGGTAACGATGATGACATCAGCCTTGGAATCACGGGCCTGTGTCGCCAGTGTCGCCAAAATGTCGTCGGCTTCGAAACCCTCGAGATCGAGAACGGGAATCGCCAACGCCTCGACGACTTCGCGCACGAGCCCCATCTGCTGTCTCAAAATGTCGGGAGCGGCTTGTCGTCCTGCCTTGTACTCGGGGTTTCGCTCGTGACGGAATGTGGGCTTCGGTAGATCGAAGGCGATCGCAACGCCGCTGGGGTCGTGGTCTCTGAGCAGGTTGATCAGCATCGACGTGAACCCAAACACGGCGTTTGTAACCTGCCCTGAGGCGGTCGCCATGTCGGTCGGGAGGGCGAAAAACGCCCGATACGTCAGTGAGTTTCCATCGATGAGCAGAAGGGGTTTCGACACGATCGAAACCTATCGCTACTCGGGCGCGAGTTCCCCGTCGAGAATGGCCTGTGCGACATCGCGCATCGATTTCCTGCTGCCCATGGCAGAGGTCTGAACGAACCTAAAGGCATCGTTCTCAGACATGGTGTGTTGGTCCATGAGCAGGCCCTTTGCCCGGTCGACCAGTTTGCGAACCTCGAGCTGATCGACGAGGTCCTCGTTATCTGCGGCAAGAGCGAGGGTCTCGCGATGTCGCGCCAAAGCCATCTCGATGGCTGGAACGAGGTCGCTGCGCTGCCAGGGCTTGACCAGGTACGCCAACGCGCCGGCCTCCGCGGCCCGCTCGACGAGTTCGCGTTGTCCGAATGCGGTGAGGATCAGCACTGCGGCAGCCCGATTCGCCACGATCTCTCGCGCTACCTCGATGCCGTCTAGGCCGGGCATACGCACGTCGAGAATTGCGACGTCGGGCTTGACCTCGTCGACGAGACGGAGGGCTTCGTCGCCGCGGCCGGTTTCAGCCACGACCTCGTAACCCTCCTCGCGGAGCGTCTCTACGAGATCGAGCCGGATGATCGCCTCATCTTCGGCAACCAGGATGCGAGGAGCACTCATGCTGCGCCCATCTGGTCGAGAAGCTCGTTTTGACGAGTCTCAAGAAGCACGATTCGGTCTTGGACTTCGGTGTGGTGCTTGCGCATCTTCTCAGCATGCCGCGACGCTTCGTGAAATGACTGTTCGGCCAGCGGGGTCTCCGAAACCATTGCGCGAATTCGGGCCTCGTCGGCCTCGCCGGAGAGATGTTCCAGTTGCTCGGTCGAGATACGCACTTCTTCGCGGGCTCGTTTCAGCGCATCGCCGTTCTCTCGCAACTTGCGCTCAATCATCGACCGTTTCACCAGTGCAGCATACGCGCTGTCCGCTCGTGGCAGCGTTGCAACCTCACCACAAGCCCCGGAGGGACGGAGGGGCGAACGAACCGCCAGGGGGCCGCATCGGCGAAGCCGAGTGCGGATGTACGAGTGCGGATGTAGATGTACGAGTGCGGATGTAATTGTGCCCGGAGTGGGACTTGAACCCACACGCCCTTTCGGACAATGGATTTTGAATCCATCGCGTCTGC
>JBLIMK010000013.1:0-45215 GCA_047638715.1 Verrucomicrobiales bacterium | reverse complement strand
GTCGCGTTGTCCATCGGCGTCAGCGCGTTCGCAGGAAGCATCGCTCTCGGCGGGAACGGATTCGTCGCCGCCTTCGTATGCGGGATGATCGCCCGCCGCCTGATGGGTGAGCAGGTCACCAAACACGCCGAGCTCGCCGAGGATGTGTCGCAGGTGGGCGCCGCCGTAGTGTTCTTGTTGTTCGGCGCCCTCATGGTGTGGCCAGCCCTCGACAACGCAACCCCACTCATTTTGTTGTGTGCGTTCGGCACGCTCACGATCGGTCGAATGGTCCCCGTCGCCATTTCGCTCATCGGCACCCACCTCATGCGCGAAACCGTGCTCCTCATTGGCTGGTTTGGACCGCGCGGTTTGGCGTCGATGCTCTTTGGGCTCTTGCTCTTAACCGACAGCGAAGTCGACCGCCCCGAAGAACTCTTCTCGATCATCGCGATCGTGGTCCTCACGTCGGTTGTCCTTCACGGCATATCGGCAAGCCCCGGCGCTCGACGGTATGCACAATGGTTCGATGACATGACCGAAGACGACGACGACGAGATGATGGAAGCTGAGCTGGTCATCGAGTCACCACTTCGTTGGATTACAAACGAATCCCGAAAGGCCAATCCATGAGCACCCCCCTAAAGATTGCGACCTGGAGCGAGCTTCCTGATCGCGAACCCGTTGGCGTACTCGTCGGCAACATCGATCTGGTGATCGTGCGATGGGATGACAACCACTCGGTTCTGTATGGTCGGTGCCTTCACCGCGGAGCGAAGATGGCCGACGGCCACGTGTCGGGTGAAAATCTCATTTGCGGACTTCACGGTTGGGATTATCAGTTTCGGACAGGCGTTTCTCAGTACAACAACAGCGAGGTCCTGAATCGATTCTCATCGTGGATCGACGGTGATCACCTTTTCGTCGACGAGCAAGAGCTCCTGCTTTGGGAGAAGACCAACCCTCAGCCTTTCGACCGGTCGTCGTATCAGGGCGAATTTCAAGACCCCCACGGCACCGACGACGAACCGCACGTCGCTCTGATCCGCCGTCTTGCAACCGAAGGACTTTCAGAGCTCGGTCATCACGGACCCGTCAGCGCCATGGGTGTGCCGCGCGATCTCCTCCCGAAGTGGGATGACATCCAATTCGTGACGGCACAGCTGGCGCGAAAGCCCCTCCTCGATGATGCCGTCGTCGAGACAGGCGTCGTCATCGGTCCGAATGCCGCGAAACCTCTGCATCTCGAAATCCCGCTGTTCGTTTCCGACATGAGCTTCGGAGCGTTATCCGAAGAGGCAAAGACCTCCCTCGCCAAGGGCGCCGAGCTCGCGGGCACGGGCATCTGTTCGGGCGAAGGCGGCATGCTCCCCGAGGAGCAAGCAGCCAACTCTCGATACTTCTACGAACTGGCGTCGGGCCGGTTTGGTTGGCAGCTCGAGAAGGTGAAGCTGGTCCAAGCGTTTCACTTCAAGTTCGGCCAAGGCGCCAAAACCGGCACGGGCGGCCATCTGCCCGGCAAGAAGGTCATCGGTCGGATCGCTGAAGTACGCGAGCTCGAAGAGGGCCAAGACGCTATTTCGCCCCCGACGTTCCCCGACCTTTTCACCCCGGCCGACTACGCCGAGGTAGCCGCGCAGGTCCGCGAGGCATCGGGCGGCATTCCCATCGGAGCGAAACTTTCAGCTCAGCACATCGAAGCCGACATCGACGCAGCGCTCGAAATTGGTGTCGACTACATCATCCTCGATGGTCGGGGCGGCGGTACCGGCGCTGCACCGACGATCTTTCGTGATCACATCTCCGTCCCGACGATCGCTGCTCTCGCTCGAGCACGTCGACACTTGGATACGAGTGGGGCCGACGGTGTCACGCTCGTCATCACAGGTGGGCTTCGTACCCACACAGACTTCGCAAAGGCAATGGCCCTCGGCGCCGACGCGATCGCCGTCTCCAACTCGGCCATGCAGGCGATTGGTTGCATTGGGATGCGGGCGTGCCACACCGACAACTGTCCCGTCGGTATCGCGACGCAGAAGAAGGACCTACGCGCCCGTCTGATGGTCGAAGAAGCAGCGGTACGCCTGCAACGATTCTTTGAATCGTCGGTGGAATTGATGGGGGTGTTGGCACGTGCCACCGGACATTCATCGTTGAGCGATTTCGAACATTCTGATCTGACCACATTCGACCGCGACATGGCCCACCTCGCCGGAATCGCTTACGGCGGTGTGCAATTATGAACTCGATCAGTTCCAGTCCGATCAGCAACGATGAAATCGCCGGCCTGATCACCGAGACTGGGCACTTTGGTACGCCCCGTACATACAGACACACCTGTGGGATCGTCTGGGTCGGGTGCTGACGAGAAGTGAGATCGTCTACGCACTCATCGCCACCGATATCGACGTGAAGGCGAGCGCGACCGATCTCGACTGGTCGGCCACGGCGGCGATTCAGCTACGGACGCTCACCTCCTGAGGTTTTCCCCCGTCGGTGCACGAATACGACATAGGCGTCGGCGTCCGAAGCGGCTTCGCCATCCCAGGTCGACCAGCGTTCTTCTTCCACGAGCCCTGCTGCCTGCACCGCCAACGAGTAGTCGGCCGCGGCCAGTCCGCGATCGAGCTGAAAGCCTGAGATCAGGCGTCCGTCAACGTTGACGTGGCGAGCCATGTTGTGAACCACTCGCTCCACGGTTCCAGGCGCCACGAAGATCATGACGTTGCCCGCCATCACGACAACGTCGAAGGCCCGTTCCAGATCGACGAACGCGAGATCACCGTGCCGGATGTCGAGTTCGGGCGCCTTCTGTTGCGCAGCCTCGATCATCGGTAGGTCGAGGTCGACGGCAGCGACATCGCATCCGCGCGCTGCGAGCTCGATGGCCAGTCGCCCGGTGCCGCAACCCGCATCGAGCACTGAGGCCGGAGCAAACCGCGAGACGAAGTCAGCCTCGCCATGAGGGTTGTGCCCTTGGGCGGCCATCTGTTTCCAACGACTGTCGTACCAATCGGTGTCGACCGAGGTCCAATTCCCCGGCGTCTGCTTCGCTGGCGTGTCGTTATCTCCCATACATCGACGCTAGACGTGCCCTTGCTCAGGTCGTCGATCCGCTTGGTAAACGTTCGTCCGCTCCACGCCGCGCATGGTCCAGGCGGAGTTGTCGCAACAATGCATGGAACTGATCGCGATCGCTCGCACAGGATTGCAAAGCGCTGGCACCGTCGGTGTCGTCATCCGAGCAGCCCGAGAGCACCCGATGGTTGTCGAAGACGACGGCGTCTCCGGGCCGAAGTCGAACCTGAAGTGCGCGGCCAGGGTCATTTACCATCCTTGTGAACTCGATCAGAGCCGCGTAGTACTCGCCCAGCTGTCCAGGGTCGAGGTCGAGCGGAGCTATCGACCGCTCATCAAATCGGATGCCGGCGAGCTCGTAATCTTGGTCGAGGGTGACGACGGACGCGCTGGCCTCAAGATGAACCTCGTGGCCAACCTTCGCCGCTCCCGCGCGATCGGAGACGAATGGCACTCGTATCTCGCTCAATTGGTCGAACGCATCTGGGTTGTCGTCGAGCATGTCGGTAGCGAGACCAAACCCATCGACGAGAAATACGTTTGTGCCAGCGCTGCTCTCGCAGTTGTGCAAAACCAAGATCCCGCAGGGCACATACCTATATGCCTCGATCGTGCGCGGGTGCGTCGCGTTCGTGAACCGCTGATCGGTCGCCGTCTCGGTGCGCCGGCGGCCAACGAGCGCCGCGAGTTCTTCGAAGCCGGTCACGTCTGGGACACCGGTAACCAAAGCCGCACCCCACTCCGCTACGGATTCGAGAAGACTGCAATGTTCTGTCGAACCTGGTGCTGGCATATCGAATTCGTCGAGGTTGTGACCGGCACGGAAGTTCGAGATGGTTCGTGGCCTGCCGAGACGATCGTGCGGTTCGTGTGAGCTAGCGCGAAGCCAGCCAAGGTCGAATATCGACTCGTGACCATCGCTGAATTCGACAGCGAGATCTCCGTCGTCATTTCGGGCCGCCTCGATGACGAAGAGCTCAGGATTCAGTTCGGCGATTGAATACGTGCGCCGCGAGCTTCCCTTCGCTCCTCCACTACGACAGTTGTCCCTGAGCCAGAGCGCGTGAAACCGGCTGCGACCGCCGTCCGACCAGCGAATGACGATGCCGCTTTCGCTGACCTCGATCGTCGATGCCGCGGCCTCCAGTTCCATTTCGCGCATCGTAGACACGAGACTGCACACATGACACGCTCGCTCACTCATCTGCTTCGCGATGTTCGCGCCTGCACTATCTGCGAAGAATTTCTCGTCGACGGCGTTCGCCCTGTCGTGCAGGTCGGTGCGAAGGCGCGTGTTGTCATCATTGGCCAAGCACCGGGTCGCAAAGTTCACGAAAGCGGCGTTCCCTGGGACGATCCGAGCGGCGTGCGACTCCGAGAGTGGCTCGGCCTATCGAACGAGCAGTTCTACGACCCCGATGTCGTCGCCCTCGTACCGATGGGTTTCTGCTTTCCGGGATCGGGAAAGCAGGGTGACCTTCCACCCCGACCAGAGTGTGCGCCCGCGTGGCATGAAGAAGTCCTCCATCATCTACCCACGGATCGCCTCGAGGTCATCATCGGTCGATATGCACAAGACCGGTACATCGACACCGACGCAAAGACCGTCACCGAGGTCGTGGCGAACTGGCGAAAATTTTTGCCCAACCAGATCGTCATGCCACATCCATCACCGCGAAATCGCAGATGGCTCAGTCAGAATCCGTGGTTCGAGATCGAAGCGATCCCCAAGGTTCACGAACGGGTTCGGTCGGTGCTCGCCTCTCGGGGACCACCGTTGCCGTAGAGACCAAAGGCCTCGGCTTGATCATCGGCGAGGTGGTAGCTCTCTTCGTCGTTCGGAAAGGCACCCGAGCGCACATCGTTCGCATAGTTCGTCAGCGCGTCGACCGTTATTGTCTTCATGTCGGCGTACCGGCGCACGAACTTGGGGACGAAACGATCCTCGATCCCCAGGACGTCGTGGTAGACGAGTACCTGCCCGTCGCAATGTGGACCCGCGCCGATCCCGATCGTCGGAATGTCGACGGCCTCGGTGATTGCTTTTGCGACCAACACTGGAATGCCCTCGAGAACAATGCCGAAACACCCAGCATGCTGCAGTGCTTTGGCGTCTTCGATGAGACTCATCGCGGCTTCGGCCTGGCGACCTTGCACTTTGAAGCCACCCATTGCATGCACCGATTGTGGCGTCAGCCCAATGTGACCCATCACCGGGATCTCAGCAGCGACGAGAGCCTCGATCATGGGCAGCCGTTTGCGGCCTCCCTCGAGCTTTACGCACTGGGCGCCCGCGCGGATCAGGTGCGCAGCATTACGGACGGTCTCCTCGACCGACACGTGATAGCTCATCCATGGGAGGTCGCCAACGATGAGACACTCGGGATTCGCCCTCGCGACCGCGCGAGTGTGGTGCGCCATGTCGTCGACGGTCACCTGGAGGGTGTCGTCATAGCCCAGTACGACCATGGCAACGCTGTCTCCAACAAGAATCATGTCGATACCCGCGTCGCTCGCCGCGCGTGCAGCAGGTGCGTCGTACGCGGTGATCATGACGAGCGCCTCGTCGCCATTTCGCGTCTTGCGAGCAGCAATCTTTGGAACTGTTGTCTTCACCATTCGTATCTCCTTCCCGTCCAGTGCACTGAGGCTGCCGGCGGTATGGACAATTCTACGGACAAAGCCGCGGTTTAGGCCAGCCTACTTGTGTCACAGCTGCGAGGTGAGGGAGCGAAAGGTGCTCAGACGACGGGGTTTATCCGGAGCAAATGATTCCATTTACAGTTCGGGCATACCTCGACGTCGTACGCCGTGAAGTCTCCTTTTCGGCGGCGAATCCGTTCCAGATCGCCGTCGGTCACGATGCATCGCCCGGCAGCTGGTAGCCGCGGTCCAAAAACGTACAGGACCTCGACGAGCTCCTCTTCATGACAGATTGGGCACCGCACGTCGGTTGTTTTGCCACATTCTCTTGCGTTGCGCATGAGTTCGCTCTGGGCATCGCAGACTTCCGAACGTGTTGCCTCACCCGACTTGTAGGCCATGATCGTGCGCTCTCGCGCCAGGCGATAATTAATCGATCCGCCCGCGCTGTTCGCGCCGGCTTGGACGATGCCTTGTCTCACGGGTTGCCTCGGCGGACCGGGTGGCTCATGTGGCCCACGGTACCGGGAAACTAGAGTCGCGCTTATGCAGACGTGGACTCGATATACAACCGCTGGCGATCGTGGTCGTCAACGGCCCATCGACTCGGTCGAGTTCGGCCCTGGTCGAGTCGATGGTCTCGCCCGCCGATTGCTCGGCGACGTCTCGGGTCTGCGAATCCTCGACCTCGGGGCTGGGGCTGGTCATTCCGCGATAGCGCTCGCCAAACAAGGCGCGCGCGTTGTGGCGCTCGACGCGGACGA
This sequence comes from Verrucomicrobiales bacterium, assembly GCA_047638715.1. Taxonomy (GTDB): domain Bacteria; phylum Actinomycetota; class Acidimicrobiia; order Acidimicrobiales; family SHLQ01; genus SHLQ01. The sequence continues at coordinate 38,751 of JBLIMK010000013.1, read as the reverse complement.
AGGTCAGGTCGCCCTTGCTCGTGCAGCCTCAGAGGAAGCTGAGGTACACGTCGAAGTCCATCACGCCGACCTTGCAGATCTCGCCTTTCTTCACGCCGACCTTTTCGACGCGGTGATCGCGGTGCACTCCTTGGCAGCGGTGCCCGACGTCGGGCGAGTCTTTCGCCAAACACACCGCCTGCTAAAAACCGATCGCCCGCTCGTGCTCTCGCTTCCCCATCCGACCGCACTCATGCTCGAAACCCCAGGGAGCAATACGCTCGCCACGTCATACACCGACACGGAGCCGCTGGGCGACGGGATCCACCTCACCTATCGTCACGGCACTGGCCACATCTTCACTCAGCTCAACCGGGCCAATTATCGTGTCGATACCCTTCTCGAGCCCGACGGAGATGATCTCTATCCCGCATCCGTCATCTTTCGGGCACGCAAAATCGGCAACTGACGGCGGAGGAAATGCGTGCCAGCCCTCGCCTTTACGGTCCTAACGCTTAGCGCCGCCGGTACTTCTCCAGAAGGAACGTGATTTCATCTGGGCGATCGAGGGGACCGCTTTCGAATCGCCGCTCTTGAAGCACCGACATCGCCGCACCGACTTCAGGTCCAGGCTCGATTCCGAGCAGATCCATGATGTCGTCGCCGGTGAGGCCAGGCAACAGGTCGGACAGGTCTTCTTCGACGTCGAGCCGGACGAACAGTCCACCCAACCCGCGATCTCGAATGTCTCGAGTATCGATGACATCGAGCACAAGCGGCATCGCCTCATAACCAACACGATCGACGAGCCGGCGAACCGTGGTGTCTTCGAAGTCTTGGCCGTCCTGGGCAACGAGGTCGATCCCCGCCAGCACGAGGCGCAGCTTTTTCGCCTCAACATTGGAGTAACGCAGCGCTTCGAGCTGTTGTGCTCGTTTCGATGATGGGCAGTGGCTGAAGACGATCGCGCGTCGCAGGTCGAGATTAACTCTCGATCTATCGAGCTCTTCCCCGATCACAGGAAGTTCGCCAACGTCGATGGAAGGAGCCGTGAAGCTCCACGCACCGACCTGGGACAAGAAGGCGAGGCCGCTACCCGGTTCGGGAGCGAGGAGGAGTTTGTCGAACTCGTCACGAATGCGCTCGGCCGAAACGATCGACATTCGCCCGATCAACGCCGTGGCTGCCGCGGTGACGTCGGGAGAAACGGTCAACCCATACCGGGCAATGAACCGCGCTGCCCGGAGAATCCGAAGCGGGTCGTCAGAAAACGACACGTCGGGTTCAATCGGTGTCTGAAGTGTCCGACGTTCGAGCGCTCCCCTGCCATCGAATGGATCGATCAACTCGCCATCGCTCAGACGAATCGCCATCGCGTTGACCGTGAAATCGCGTCGAGACAGGTCGACTTCGATGTCGTCACCGAACACCACATCGGGCTTTCGCGAGCCATCGACGTACGACTCGGCCCGATGCGTCGTGATCTCGTAGGGACGATCGCCGATTCGACAGCCGATCGTGCCGAACTTTTCACCCTGGCCCCATACCGCGTCGGCGAGTGGCTCGATGAGTGCTCGGATCTCATCGGGTCGCGCGACAGTGGTCAAATCGAAGTCGAGCGACTCGAGCGGAGCGCCCAAACACAGATCTCGAACGATCCCGCCGACCAGGTACAGCTCGTGACCGCGCGCAGAAAACGCCGCCGTCAAGTCCTTCACTTCGGCAATGACCGCTTGTTTCATCTCATCCACGCCCTGTGAGGCTACGACAACAGCACTATCCTCAGCGTTATGTTGCTCGAGCGCCTGCAACGCCCAGTGCGTGGGGTTCGAATCGTGCGAAAACACGCCTCGCCGTACAATCCTGACGCCTCCAGCGTGCAAATCATTCCATACCGTCGATTGAACACCGCCGACGTTTCCCGCGTGCTGTCTTCCATACGCCACTCCAACGCCCGGATCGTGACAAGTGCTCTGGCGCCCAGCGAACAAGAGGCGTTTCTCGCCTCGGGATTCGTGGAGCACGAAACGCTGCATCTTCTCGAACGCGACCTCGTCTCGCTTCCCCAACAGCAAGTGGATTCGATTCGACATCGACCAGGTCGCCGAAGTGACCTCCGCACGGTGCTCGACATCGACCAACGATCGTTCGACGCCTTCTGGGCACTCGATCGAGAATCCTTGAACTCGGCGAGGAAGGCGACGCCCGTGCACCGGTATCGGGTCGCCACAGAGAACCGCGGAGTGAACGCGTATGCGATCTCGGGACGCTCGGGACGCTCATCCTTCTTGCAGCGCCTTGCCGTATCCCCCGAAGCGCGCGGAAGAGGAATCGCAACACATCTCGTCATCGACGCGCTTCGATGGGCAACGGGCGAAGGCGCCCAGCGAATGCTCGTCAACACCCAGGTCAGCAACGACAAAGCACTCGGCCTGTACGAAACCCTCGGGTTCGCGTTATCCAACGAGCAGCTGAAGGTGCTCGAATGGCGTCGATGACCCATCGCATTGCTCCCCTCGTACTCGCCATGAGCTTGGTCGTTGTTCTCGTGAGCAGTACACCGGCGCGCGCTCAGGGCGCGGGCTCTCTCGAACTCGTCGCGCAGAGCGCTTGGGTAGACGACGGCGGGATTTTCGACATCCAAGTCCGTGTTGCTGGAGCAGACCCTCAAGCTTCGGTCGTGGTCCGCGTGTACCCACCGTGGCCCCAGCGCGACGACTTCCTGCGCCAAGACCTTCCCGAAGATGCCGAGCCAGTCCTCGAGCTCGAACCCGTCATACTCGGCGACGTGCAAGGCACGAGCAACGAAGTTCTCGGATTCCAGCTCGCGGTTGGAGGAACCGACGATGCCCTCGCCGATAGCGATGCCGACCCCGATGGCCCTGCGCCGCTCGATCTTCTCGTCACCGAGGGTGGCTCGGCAGTACACCCTCTTGAAGTGTCCTTGTACGACCCGGACGGAAATCTGGCGGATCGGTTCTTGACGTCGCTGATCGAACTGCCGCGAGGAACTCGCAGCGCTCCACTCAGAACCGCCATCGTGCTGGAAATCCATCTTCCACCGACGCCATCACCCAATAGTGAAACCCTTATCGATTCGGCTGCGCTTCACGACTTCGGTGTCATTCTCGACGCAATCCAACAGAACCCCGATGCCGACGTCGCACTGTCGATCTCACCCGAATCGCTGGCATCCATCGCCCGATCCAATGCACCCGAGGCCGACCTGATACTCGAGCGGATACGCGAACATCTAGATCCCGATCAGCTGCTACCCAACCCCTACGCCGAGGTTGAAGAACAGGCATGGGTTGACACCGAACTCGGTGATGAGTTGATCGGCTTGTACAACGCAGGCGCGCTCGCCATGCAATCACTCGTCGGATTCGAGCCCGAACCAGCGGTCATGTTGCTCGACCGAACCCTCAACGCAGAGGGGCTCGAGGCACTCACCTCGTTCGGCGTCCGAGGAGTGATCGTCCGACCAGCACAACTCGAACCGCTCGACAAGGAGCTCTTCCCCCAGTCCCTGACCACAAGATTTCTGATACCGACACCGAACGATGGAGCGGTTCCAGCCCTCGTCGCCGATCGTGGTCTCGCGAACCATTTCACCAATGAGGGAACCGCCTCGTACAACGCGAACCGACTGCTGGCCGACCTCACCATGTTGTCCCTGCAGAACAGCGACGTGCGTCAAGCAGTCGTGGTCAACCCGCCCATCGAGTGGGTGCCTGACGCCAGCTTCCTCAACGTTCTCCTCAGCGGTATCGAGCGGATTCCTGCAATCAGAGCAGCCTCGCCACTCGACGCGCTCTCCGATACTGCCTTCGCTCCCGGTCGTGGCACGGGCACATTGAGCCCACCACTTCGACGCGAGCTCAAACCATTTCGAACACCGGACAGCCTGCGATCGTTTCGCACCGAATACAGCCAAGCCCAGGCCGCCATCAACAGCTGGTCAGCGGTGATAGCGGCCGACCCAGTGTCGGGCACACGTCTGCAGGAGCTCCTCCATGTGAGCACGGATTATCGCCTCACCAAAATGCAGCGATCCGCGTACATCGACGCGATCTACACCTTGATCAATGATCAGAAAGACGGCTCAATAACCACGCCAGCGAGCGACACAATCACCCTCACCGGCCGAATTTCCGAGGTTCCTATCATCGTCGAGAACAACCTCGCCGTCGACGTCTCGGTAGTCCTGCTGCTCGACAGCGAGAAGCTCGATTTCCCCGAAGGCCGAGAAATCTTCGTCACGCTCAGGCCCGGAGCCAACCGGATCGAAATTCCAATCGAGGCGCGAGCTTCCGGAGACTCGCCGATCCGCATTCAAGTATTCAGCCCCGACCGGTCTGTGCCGCTTGGGTCCTCGGAGGTTTTGGTGCGGACGTTCGCCTTCTCAGGCGTTGGTTTGGTGATCGGCGTGATCGCCATCATCGTGCTGTTGCTGTGGTGGCTGCGACACCTTCGGTCGACAAGGGATACCATCGAACCGCTTCCCGACAGCCTTGAAACGACCGAGGCCGAAGACCCCATCGGAGTCCCAACATGACCGTACGAATCGTCACCGACAGCGCCTGCGACCTATCCGATGCCGAACTCGAAGAATGGGGCATAGGCCTCGTCCCACTCTCGATCCGATTCGGCGATGACGAATTCATCGACCGAACCGAGTTGAGTGTCGACGAGTTTTATCGCCGGCTGGCTAACTCCGACCACCTTCCCGAGACGTCGGCACCGGCGCCTGGCGCATTCGTAGCGATGTTCAACAAGATGGAGAGCGAAGGTGCAACGGCGATCGTCTGCATCAATTTGTCCGAGGCACTTTCGGCCACGATCCAATCGGCCCGAACAGCAGCGACCTCCGACGATGTCGCCATCGATGTTCGAGTGATCAATTCCCAGAGCGTGACCGGCGGTCTCGGGTCGATCGTCCTCGCCGCCGCGGCCGCAAGCCGCGAGGGAAAGACGGTCGAAGAGGTAGTTGCACTCGTCGAAGACGTCCGCGAACGGACTCGCGTGTACGCAACGCTCGACACTCTCGAAAATCTGAAGAAGGGCGGCCGCATCGGTGGCGCACAGGCTGCGTTCGGCGCCATCCTTTCGATCAAGCCACTTCTCGACCTCAGCTCGGGTGAAGTCGTCGCCGCCGGAAAGCAACGGACTCGGAAGAGGTCTCTCGCCTGGGTGCGCGAACAACTCGCGGATGCCGGCGAGGTCGAGAATCTCGCTATCTTGCACTCGAACGCAGAAGACATCGACGACTTCATGGCCTCAATAGCCGATATTCCCAGCGTTGCTAGCGCTCGAATGAACATCATCGGTGCGGTGATCGGCACCCACGGTGGTCCTGGGATTATCGGAATCACCTACCAGACAACGACCTGAGAAGGGCCCGCGATGCCCCTCAAGACCATGCGAGCACTAGCTTTTGCGAGCTATGCCGCCCACGCCGACAGATAGACGTCCAATGACCGGACGCCGCCTCGCTGATCGTTATGAGTTGATCCAACGCGTGGGAACCGGCGGCATGGCAGAAGTGTGGGAGGGGATCGACCACAACCTCGGCCGCCGCATCGCCATCAAAGTGCTGCATAGCCACCTTGCGGCCGATTCGAATGTTCTGGGCCGTTTCCGAAGCGAAGCCCAAGCCGCCGCGCGATTGACCCATCCGGGCATCGTCGGCATCTACGACACCGTCACCACGGACGACACCGACGCCATAATCATGGAGCTTGTTTCAGGCCGCGACCTGCGAACGATCCTCGACGAGCGTCCAACGCTGGCAGCCGTCGACGCGGTCGAAGTTGGTGTACAACTTGCCGCAGCGCTCGGACACGCTCACCACAATGGAATAATCCATCGCGACGTCAAACCAGCAAACATCTTGGTTCGACCCGACCGGCGCGTGAAACTGAGCGACTTCGGGATTGCGAAGGCACTCGATCAGACGAGCCACACCGAATCCGGGTCGCTCGTCGGCACGGTCAAGTACTTGGCACCAGAACAAATCGAAGGCCATCCCGTCGACGGCCGAACCGACCTCTACGGCCTTACGACGGTTCTGTACGAGATGTTGTGTGGGCAAGTGCCATTCGCCGCCAACGATCTCATGGGCGCCATGGAGCGTCTTCGAAAGCCTGCGCCTTCGGCTCGAAAACTACGCCCTGACATCCCACCTGCACTCGACGCATTTCTGCAGAAGGGCCTGGCACGCAACCCAGCGGATCGATATCCCGACGCGGCCGCATGGTCGGCATCGCTGACCGAAACAATGCGGGGGGACCGACCATCCCCCGGCCCCGATGCAACTGTCATAGAGCCCCCTGGCGCACCCTCAATCCAGGTGCGCCCAACACCACCACCGATCTTCGCAGCGCCATCGATCCCAATGGCCGGGCCCGGCCCGAGCGCCTCTCGCCCTGTCACGCCGCGTCGCGGCCCAAAGCCGATCGCCGAAGCCCCCATTCCAGTCGCGAAACACGTCAAGGCAAAACGAAAACGATTGGCATGGGTAGGGCCCCTCATCGTTCTCACTCTGACGATCGCAGCAGTGGTTACGGTCTGGATGCTCGCTGGAGAAGCGATGAGCGATCTCGTGGGCGGTGACGCCCCCACCTCGACCGAACCATCCACCGACGATCTCGAAACCAGCGATGTCGAAACGGGCGAGTCAACAACCGCTGCTCCAACCTCGACAGCGACCGTGGAACCCAGCGTCACCACAGAAGAGTCGACGACAACCACGACCGCTACAACCACGACCACGACCACGACAGAAGCGCCGTTCATCGCCGGCGTTCGCAGTAGCGGATTCGACCCGCTCGGCGACAATAACGAGCACAACGACCAGGCATCGCTAGCCCTCGATGGCGATCCCACTACATTCTGGAGGACCGAGAGTTACGCCACATCGGCGTTCGGTCAGATCAAGGAAGGGGTTGGACTCATCGTGGAATTCGAAGAACCACGATCGATGAAAGACCTCCAGATTCTGGCGAATCGGGTCGGCTGGTCGGCCGAGTTATACGAAGCGGATGTTGCGGGCGGAAGTTTCGAGGATTGGGGTGACCCAATCGCGGAGTTTTCCGATCTCGGCACGGAACAAACTCTCGATGTGCCCGACATCTCGGTGCCCGCGCTCTTGTTGTGGGTCACCGATCTCGGTTTAGCAGCCGATCAGACGCCCGAAGAGTACGAGGCGCAGGTCGAGGCGGGCGAAATCGTTCAGCAATTGAGAATCTTCGAGCTCACACCGGTGAGTTAAGTGCAAACCCTGGCGGACGACAACGAGCTGATTCGGGCGTCGCAGAATGGCGATATGGCGTCGCTCGAGATCCTGCTCGATCGACACCACGACCGACTTCGTGCGGTGTGCGCAAAGGTGGTTGGCCGCGGAGCCGATGCAGACGATGCGGCCCAGATGGCACTGATCTCGATCGTCAAGAACCTCGAGAAGTTTGATGGCAGAGCACAATTCTCCACCTGGTCGTACCGGATCGCCACCAATGCGGCGATAGATGAGCTACGACGCCGCGATCGACGGGCCGCCGACTCCATCGATGACGATGACCGTCACGTGCAAGTGGCGACGGTCGGAAACATCGATGAAGCCACGTCGGCGCGAATTGTGGTCAACGACGCTTTAGATCGGCTTGCGGAAGAGTTTCGCCTTCCTGTGATCCTGCGCGATCTCTGCGGCCTGGACTACGACCAGATAGCCGAGGTGTTGGAGTTAGCACCGGGAACCGTACGATCTCGAATAGCTCGTGGCCGCGGCAAACTCGCCAACATCATCGGGTCGGTCTCCGGCGACGATGTGACGGACGACGGGAACCAACTCGAAGCTCGTGGCGTACAAGGACACGACGATGAGTAACGAACGTTTTAACGACGAGGTTCTCTCGGCCATCATCGATGGTGAGGCCGATGCCGAGACCATCGCGTCCGTCAGTGCTGACGTCGAGGCCTCGGCTCGCCTCGAACATCTTCGCTCAGCCGTCGAATTTGTGGCTGCCCCGATTCCCGAAGCAACTCCCGAACGTCGGAGTGCCTCGATCGCGGCAGCGATGGCCGTCGCCGAGTCTGCCCCCGAGGTCAGCTCCCTGGCCGCGGCACGCCATGAACGAGCGCAAACGAGCAAGCGCTGGACGATCTCCCCAACGTGGTTGGCAATAGCGGCCGCCATGTTGTTGTTCGTCGTCGCCATTCCGCTGCTGGTGAGGTTCTCCCCTGATGCCGACCAAACGGTCGCGACCGATTCGTCCGATGATGTAAGTCTAAATGTGGCGGAGTCGGCTGAGGAATCAGATGGAGCGGAGCCCTCCTTCACCGTTGATTCGGATGAGGAATCAGATGGCGGCGACAGTGGAAGCGCCGAGGCCGACGCTCCCGCCGACGACGAGGCAATGGAGGACAGATCCGTTGCTGCCACTACTACCGCCGCCCCAGCAGAGACCCAAGCACCGGCTGATATCGCGGGTGAGGAGAACCCCGACGATCGCCTCGGGAACGAGAACTTTGTCACGGTGAACAACATCGACTCACTCGACAGCCTGCTCAATATCGGAAGCGTCCAGCCCACGTTCAGCGCAGACGACGCCATCATTGCCGGCGTCAACCCCGACTGCGTCCAACCCAACACAAGCGTCACCGCAGAGACCCCGTATGCCCTGATCAATCTCACGCCGTTCGCGGGCGAGGACCGCCTGATTTTGGTTGAATTTGCAGACGACGGAACAACACGAATCCTCGAAGCAGAGGACTGCGCTCCACTTGGATAGGCTCACGCCATGTCTTCGACGAGCGACTCGACGCCCGACTGGCCACAACAAGCGACCGAGACGATCGTCAACCTCGTCGACAACGTCAAAGGCAAGACGACCGAGCCTGCCACAAAGGTAGTCCGCGCGATCGTCTATGGAATTGTGATCGTGCTTCTCGGTGTTCCCGCGGTGATTATGGCGATGGTCGGTGTTGTGCATCTGCTCAACCAAGTCAGCACCGACGTCCTCGACCTCGGCGTGTGGTTGGTGTACCTCGTCCTCGGCGTGATCTTTTCCATTGTCGGCTGGATCCTGTGGCGCAAACGCGTCGCCTGATCTCGCCAGCACTACCCCTCCGAAGACACCAAGGAATATCGAATGGCTGACTCCACCCCCGACGACTCCGTTCGTAACGTCGTCATCATTGGTTCGGGCCCCGCCGGGCTTACCGCAGCGATCTACACATCGCGAGCCACGCTCGAGCCGTTGGTCCTCGAAGGCGAGCCATCCTCGACGAGCGATCAGCCGGGCGGCCAACTCATGCTCACGACCGAAGTCGAGAACTACCCCGGTTTTCCCGACGGGGTTATGGGTCCCGAACTTATGATGGACTTCAAGGCCCAAGCGCAGCGATTCGGCGCAGAGGTCCAAACCGTCAAGGTCTCAAAGGTCGACCTCTCGGAGCGGCCGTTCAAGATCTGGGTCGGCGACCCAGAAGCTACTGAACCAACCCATTTGGCCAAGACGGTCATCGTGTCGACCGGTGCACAGTCGATCATGCTCAACCTCGACCGCGAGAACGAACTTATTGGTCACGGCGTCTCGACCTGCGCGACGTGTGACGGCTTCTTCTTCCGTGACCACGACATCGCCGTCATTGGCGGTGGTGACTCCGCACTCGAAGAAGCCACCTTCCTCAGCCGTTTCGCATCAAAGGTGTACCTCGTGGTTCGACGCGACGAACTCCGTGCCTCCAAGATCATGCAAGACCGTGCGATAGCGAACCCAAAGATCGAATTTGTCTGGAACACCTCGGTCGTTGAATACGTCGGTGAATCCAAACTCGAGAAGATCATGGTTCGCAACAATCTCGATGACTCGATCTCCGAACTGGCGGTCACCGGCCTCTTCATCGCTATTGGCCACAAGCCGAACACCTCGCTGTTCCAAGGCCAACTCGATATGAAAGAGAACGGCTACCTGCTCACGACACCGGGCCGGACGGCGACCAACATCCCGGGCGTATTCGCCTCAGGTGATGTACAAGACGATTACTACCGGCAGGCCGTCACGGCAGCTGGTTCAGGCTGCCAGGCGGCCCTCGAAGCCGAACGCTGGCTCGAGGAACAAGAGCACTAAGGCGCTCAGCGGGTAGGTGTCGGGTTGGGGCTCCATCGGTCGCGGTAGTCGGTGAGTCTTGCGATGATGAGAACGGTGGTGGCGAGGCGGAGCGCGGCGGTGTAGTTCGCGGCGGTCGGTGTTTCGGCGGAGTTGGCCGTAGTTGGACCACCATGAGTTGGTGGCTTCGACGATCCAGCGCAGCCCGAGGGTGAGCCGGTGGGGTTCGCCAGGCTCGGGTTTGGTGCCGCGTTTTTGGATGTCGGGATCTTCGAGGCGCCGGCTTGGACTACACCGTTGCGGTGGCCTCGTCGAGGAATCCGGACGCTTCGGTCATCTTCGTGTGGCCGATCAACTCCTCGGGTTCTGCCATTCCCTTCCGGGCATACCATTCCCTGATAAGTGCGGGGCCATCGGTGACCAGACCGCAGTGCAATGCGACGATCATTAGTGCCGCGGCTTCGTTCTCTTCGCTCCCGCCGGCAACGATGTCGCCCAAGACGGTGACCCGAAAGTCTCGATTTGCGGCATCGAACGCGGTGGAGAGAACACATGCGTCTGTGTAGGTTCCGGTAAGCACCACATTGTCTACGTCGAGTTGGCGAAGAAGAAATTCGAGGTCGGTGGGATAGAACCCCGAGAGCCGCTTCTTGGTACGGACGTAGTAGTCGCTCTCCTCTTCCTCGACCAAGACGTCGAGCCACTTGGTTCCCTCCCAGCTGTGCTCCTCGCCAACCGGCTTGTCCAAGAAGAGCTCGAAGGTGAGCCGCCAGTTGGCTACCCGGTTCTCTGTGTTCGAGTGGACGTCGTCCATCCCGCCGTGGCGTTGCCAATGCTGGACATGGATGATGGGCACCCCGATCGCGCGCGCCATCCGGTGGAACATGTTGTGCGCCGGAATTTTTGCCCGAGCGCTGGGGGCCGGACATGTCAGGTCCTCGTCGGCGGGTCCAACGTGACCGCGGTGCATATCGATGCACACCACCGCGGACTTGTCCGGGTCGAGCCATTTCTCGAAGGCGTCGGCGTTGTCGCTCGTCCCAGACGGGAGAGTCTTTCGGTCTCGCCCCTCGAGATAGCAGTACATGTCTGTTTTCATAGTCTACTCCGTTTGTTGGTTACTGAAGTCCATCCGAACCATGGCTGGCCCGAGCGGTATTCAGTATGCGGCCGAGTCTTGCGCAGAACGCGGGCCGGCGCCACCAGGACTGGGTTCGCCTGAAGGAGGATGGGCTTTCTCCTCGCTTGAACACGACCCATAAGAAGGAGAAATACCGGTACGGCGAAACTGGGGACCCCTGTGCGGACAGCTATTTCCGCCCTTTAGATCGTCAACCGGTCGAACATTGTCTCAAGCTACATTTCAGGGCCCAGGTTGCCCACGCCGCGCCATGCGTTGGCTCCATTTGGGATTTCCATCCGGCGCTGCGTCTCCGGGATCGTTGGAAACTCAACGTGGAGCTTAAGCCACCCCGTAATTGCTCTCGCGTAGACCGGTGGTGGGAATGTTGCAACAGGCATACTGGTTTCCTGCGATAGATCGCACGAAAGAAGGAGCCCCTCATGGCGTCAGAAAACATCACCATCCTCTCCGACGAGAACTTCGCAGACACCGTAGGTGGCGACGGCGAGCCTGTGCTCGTCGACTTTTGGGCCGAATGGTGCGGCCCATGCAAGATGATCGCGCCGATTCTCGACGAAATCGCCGACGAGCAGGTCGGCTCGGTCAAGATCGCCAAGTTGAATGTCGACGATGCTCCCGAGACCGCTCGTCAATACGAGGTCATGAGCATCCCGACGATGATTCTTTTCAAAGATGGCGAGGCGGTCAAGAAGATCGTCGGAGCCAAGCCGAAGGACGCGATCCTTGGCGAGATCGCTGAATACATCTAGAAGCCCACCTTTTCAACCAGCGTTGCCGGGGCAGAAGGCGTAATCCAAACAAGTAGTCTCGGGATGATGGAAGAAACCACTCGACCACGGCTTTCACGCGGTGACGTCGGAGACTCGGTCGTTGAGCTTCACAAACAACTCACGATCGCTGGATATCTCGTAGAGACTGTTCACCTCGATCGATTCGGAAGCGCCACCCACGACGCGGTCGTGGCATTCCAAAAGAGGCGCGGCCTCGAGGGCAGCGGCGTTGTGGGTGGCGAGACCTGGAAGTCCTTGACCGAGGCTGCGCACAACTTCGGCGAACGACTCTTGTGTCGCCGAACACCGATGATGCGCGGCGACGATGTGGCCGAACTCCAACTATTGCTCGGCAGCTTGGGCTTCGACACCGGTTGGATCGACGGCATATTCGGACCCGAGACAGAGACCGCAGTCGGCGATTTCCAGCGAAACGCCGGCGTGCCGGTCGACGGGGTGGCGGGGCCCACCACGATCGAAACCCTCACACGCCTCCGACTCTCCGCGAACGCAGCGAGACCCGTTGCCGCCATTCGCGAACAAGAACGTCTTCGCAACGGACCCAAGGGTTTCGTCGGGCGGCGGATCGTTGTTGGCGACTTCGGCCATTCCCCAGCGGTCGCAGGTGAACTTGGAGGAATTCTGCGCCGTGCCGGAGCCAGGGTGCTCCTACTTCACCACAACGACGGATCAACGCACGCACGCGCCGCGAACCAGTTCGATGCCGAGCTGTACATCGGACTCATGGCGGTGCCTGAGGAGGCTTGCACGGCGTCGTTCTACGAGACGGACTCGTTCTCGTCTTATGGGGGGAAAGACCTCGCAAACTTTGCTATCGATGCGCTCTCGATCGCGCTGCGCACGCCGGGAGAGGTCGGCGGCACCCGGTCACCCGTGCTGCGCGAGACGAGAATGCCTGCCGTCGTCTTTCGTCTTGGTCCTCGCGACGAACTAGCGAACGACAAGCGCCTCATCGGAGACGCCATTCACGACAGCCTGGTCAGTTGGATCAGCATGCCCAATGAGGACGCCTAGGCTCACGAAATATTGACTGCCGTCATGGCGGGCGCCCACATAATCCACCTCGACTAACCTCGGTAAACCGCAGCGTTGATCCAAGACTTGGGACGGGCGACGATAGGGCGACTAACGTCGGCGGCAGCCCGTTTGAAGAGCCACGACGTTAGGGCCAACCGACGACCAATTCAGGAGAAAATTGATGTTCCTACCCGCCACGTCCAGCAATGTCGCCGGAGACTTTCTCTTCGTATCGACCATCTACCCGGTCGACGACTCTGGTGAACCCGTACTCAACGAGGGCCCCTCGCCCCATGTGGGCAAATCCTTGGTGGCGGCCCAGACCGGCGCCGTCCTCGATCGGTTGCGAGAGTTGGTCGAAGCCGCTGGCAGCGCGCTCGATCAAATTGTGCGTGTCGAGGTGCAGCTCACAGCAGCCGAGGACTTCTACGAGTTCAAACTTGTCTGGGCCGACCTATTCGGAGACACTCCGCCAGCTCGTACAACGGTTGTTGTTGGCGACGACTGGATCATTCCCGGATGTCGGGTGTGCCTGAACGCTGTCGCCATCGCAGGCGGATCTCCACTGAAGCGCGAGACTATCCATACCGACGAAGCGCCCGACCCCATGCAATACGAGCACGTTCCCCAGGCCACGAAGGCCGGAGCGTTCGTCTTCCCGTCGGCCCTCCCGGCATGCGACTTCGACACCGGGATTCCCGTCGGCCGAAGGCTCCCTAGGTTTCCTTACTACGGCTCCGATGCCACCGAGCAAGCTCACTATGTGCTCGACAACATCAACGCCATTTGCAAGGCGGCTGGAACCGACATTGCTAACACGGTTAAGTCGCATCTGTACGAGCCTGACTTACTCACCTTCTCCGAGGTCGACGCCGTGTGGGGCGAGAAGATGCCCCGCCCTCCGACCAGGGCCTCCATGGCGGTTCGCGACCTGCTTGTGCCTGGCGCAGTGATGGTCGCGAGTCTGCTAGTGGTCGTGCCCGACGAGTCACACGAGATCGAAGAGACCCGCCTGGGCATAAGCTGGCACCCGGTCGACCTCAAAAAGGTGAACTTCACCCCCGGCATCACGGTCGGCGAAGAGTGGTTGTTCCTCTCTGGCCAGTTACCAGTGCCGGACTACGTGGTCGGCGATGTCGAAGGCGCTCCGCCAGGGATGCCGAACTATGTGTCTGACATCGAGCTACAGACCGAAGCGACAATGCGACTCCTCTACAACCAGATCGAGGCCAACGGCCTTGCGTTGAGCGACATTGCCGATGCCCGAATCTTTCTCATCCACGCCCAGCGTGACTACCGCGGATTCGACCGAGCCTGGCGACGGATCTTTGCCGAGCACGGCGTCGCGGCCGAGAACTTTCCGTCGATGAGCCTCATGCCGAGCACTCAGCGCAACGGCGACACGGGCGCGATGTTCTGGGGTCCAGAGATCGAGATCGATCTGATCGTCCGGCGTCCATAGCGTCGCCTGCGACTTAGATCTTCGATGTTTCGCGCAACCCCAGCATCGAGTTTGCGACAAGAACCCCGACCACGATCGCTCCACCAATCAGCGCCTCGTCGTTCGGCTGTTCCGCCAAAAACCACCAGACCCACAGCGGCCCCAGGATTGTTTCTAGCAACATCAACAGACCGGTTTCGGGCGCCGACAATCGTCGGGGCCCGTGAGCGATCAGGCCGAATGCGATCGGGAGTATAAGCAGCCCGCTGCTGAACAGAATCAACCAATCGCTGCCCTCGACGCTGAGCGGATCAGCAACCGCGAACACCGCAGCAGCAGCGATACCCCCGCCGAGGCCCCACGCTGGCACCATGCTCACCGCCCGGCCACGTCTCGTAATCGTGAGACCTGCAGCCATCGCAATCGCTGCACCTACAGCGGCGAGGTCGCCTCCTAGGCGGCCATCACCGATGCTGCCGACAAAGATGAAGATTACCGCGCCGAGGCAGATGATTACGGCAATCCACACTCGGCGCTGCACCAGTTCGCCAAGAAATACCCGGCTGAGGACCGCGGTGAACAGAGGAGCTGTAGCGAAGATCACCAACGTGTTCGCCACGCTTGTGTTGCTGACCGACGTAACGAACAGAATCAGCTGGCTTCCGAATAGGGCGGCTACAGCGAGGCCCGGAAGACCGATCGATCGAAACTCCGCAGCTGCGCCTTTGCCCAATCGCAGGAGCGTCACGGATGTCAATACCAAGAACATGAGCAAGCCACGCCAGAAGAGCAGGGTCGGGGCATCTACGTCGACCGCACGAATCATCAAGCTGTCGGGCGTAAGAACGAGGACGCCCACGGTCGTCAACAGGAGCCCCATCCCATGATGCGACAAACGTCGGTTCGGCTCTCCAGCGAAACCGTGGCTCGGGTTTACCATTGCCAGCTCTCAGATGGTCGCGGGCGAGCCCGCCATGGCCGAAGCTACTTCGTCCATGTTCAGCTCGGTAACGCGGCGTTCCAGTACTACACGACCGCGATACATCACCAATATGCGGTCACTCAGCTCGAGAAGCTCCTCGAGGTCCAACGACACCAAAAGGACTGCCGCATCGTTGTCCTTGACCTCGAGCAATCTCCGGTGGACATAGTCGATAGCACCGACGTCCAGGCCCCATGTGGGATTGTCGGCTATCAACACTTTCGGCTCCCGTGACAGCTCGCGAGCGAGGACGACCTTCTGTTGATTGCCGCCGGACAGGGAGCCGGCGAGAAGATCGGGGTCCGGTGGACGGACGTCGTATTCTTCAAGGCGCTCTTGAGCCCATTCCCGGATTCGACCCCAATCGAGGATTCCCCGGCGGCTGAACCCACCGGCGGGGATCTCGTTGATTGCGATGTTCTCCGCAAGCGTCATGTCGAGAATCAGGCCCCAACCTTGGCGATCCTCGGGAATCACTGCCAGCCCACTGTCTCTTAGATAAGCGGAATTCGAGCCCGTGACGTCCTGACCCCCAATTTCGACCCTGCCGGACTCCAAGTCGACCAGGCCGGTGATGGCATCGACGAGGTTCCGTTGGCCGTTTCCCTCGACTCCGGCGACACCGAGAATCTCGCCGGCTCGTACGGACAGGCTGATCCCATTGAGCGCGCCTCCCCCCTCACCTGTTGTAACAAGATCGGTAACGGTGAGAACCCCATCGATCGTCTCGTCGAGCTCGCTGTGCGTAACGTCGATCGCACTTATGTCGTGGCCGGTCATTGCGCGGGTGAGTGTGCGTTCATCGAACTGCCCGCTCTCCACCTCCATGACCTTCTTGCCCTGCCTGATCACCGTGACCCGGTCGGCCAGTTGCATCACTTCGGCCAGCTTGTGGGTCACCAGGACGATCGAGTGGCCTGTCGATCGCAAGTCGTCGAGTATGCCGAGAAGATTCTCGATCTGAATGGGGCCCAACAATGACGTGGGCTCGTCGAGTATCAGAATCTTTGCACCGCGATAGAGCACCTTCAATATCTCCACCCGCTGTTGAAGATCAACAGGAAGGTCACGCACCTCTGTCGCTGGATCGATGGGCATCCGGTAGCGATCGGCGAGCTCGGCTATTTCTCGGCGCACGGCACCGGGTCGGAGGTTCAGGTCGAGGGCGGAACGGGAACCCAGGACGATGTTCTCCGCGACCGTAAATGGGGGAACGAGAGAGAAGTGTTGGTGGACCATTCCGATGCCGAGAGCCAACGCGTCATTCGGCGATTCGATCTCGGCCGGTTGACCGTTGACTTTGACCGTCCCCTCGTCGGGAAGCACGTGCCCGAACATGATGTTCATGAGCGTGGTCTTACCGGCTCCGTTCTCGCCAAGGAGCACGTGAATCTCGCCGACCCTCAGATCGAAATCAACCGCATCGTTGGCCTGCGTCTCCCCGTACCGCTTCGAAATCCCTCGTAGCTCTACAGCTAAATCAACCATGATGGATCAGCTCTCTCGCATACTTTGGGTTACCTCGGCGGACATCAACGTCATGCATTAAGCGCCTTCCATATCTTCCAAGGGGAAAGCGGCATATCAAGCCGGTGAACGCCGAAGGGCCCAAGAGCATCGAGCACCGCTCCGTGAACTGCGGGGGTCGATCCAATCGTTGTGGACTCGCCGATACCTTTTGCTCCCAATGGATTCAACGGGGTTGGAGTCGACATCGTGTGGGTCTCGAAGAACGGAACCTCGACTGCGGACGGCACCAGGTAGTCCATCATCGTCGAAGTTCTCGGTTGGCCGTCTTCGTCGTATTGCACCTCTTCCCACAAGGACTGAGCCGCACCTTGGGCGATACCCCCATGCTGCTGGCCCTCGGCGAGAAGCGGATTGATGATATTGCCCACGTCGTCAACAGTGATGTGACGAAGCATCCGCACCGCACCGGTCTCGCTGTCGACTTCGACGACCGACACATGCGCGCCGAATGGGTAGGTACGACCCGCCTGATCGAAATCGTGTTCGACGGCCAGAGGTGAGAGCTCAGACCACGTGATCGCACTTGCCGGGCTGCCGATGACCCCCACGCCAATACCCGGGTGGACGACAATATCGGCGAAGCTCGCCTCCAGACGGTCGGCCGCAATACGTCGCGCCTGATCGACGAGTTCCTCAGCAGCTCGATCGATGGCGCTGCCGGCCAGCTGAAGCGACCGAGACCCGTACGTGCCCGCGCCCCGGGGCACCAATCCGGTATCGGACTGGATCAAACGGATTCGATCGAGTGGCAGTCCGAGCCGCTCGGATGCGATTTGGGCGTAGGTCGTTTGGTGACCCTGTCCGGTGGATGTGACGCCACACTTCAGAGTCGCAGATCCATCCGGTTCGATTGCGACCGCGCCATATTCCGTACTCGGACCGTTGCCGGTCACCTCGATGTATGTCGACACTCCTATGCCCAGCAGCAGATGATCGCCCCTAGCGCGGCGCTCGGCTTGTTCACGTCGAAGCGCCTCGTACCCGGCGAGCTCCACGACCTTGTCGAGGCTCGCCTTGTAGTTCCCGGAGTCATAGATTGCACCGCTCGGAGCGTGATGAGGGGTCGAGTGGGCCTCGAGGAGATTTCGGCGGCGTACCTCGACCGGGTCGAGGTCGAGCTCAACTGCGAGCAGATCCATCGACCTCTCGAGATACGCCGTTGCCTCGGGCCGACCAGCCCCGCGATACGCACCGACGACAGCTGTGTTCGTAATCATGCTCCGAGCCCGGAAGTCAACCCGGGGAATTCGATAGCAGCCGGTGGCCATCAGGCTCGTGTAGTCCGTCAGCCAGGCGCCAACGTGTGGGTAGGCCCCGGTATCAGCGATGACCTCGACGCGAATTCCTGTCACGGAACCATCGCGCTTGGCACCGAGTGTGACGTACTGAATCTGCGCTCGGGCATGGGTCATGTTCAGGAGGTTTTCGTACCTGGTCTCGGTCCAGACGACCGATCGTCCCAGGCGAAGCGCCAGCGCGGCCACGACGATGTACTCGGGATAACAATGACCCTTTGCTCCGAAGCCGCCCCCGACGGCGGGTGCAATCACCCTGACGTTGGTCGGTTCCAGCTCGAGAGCGGCCGCGACCGAGTCCCTGATATCCCATGGAAACTGAGTCGACACCCAAATGTCGAGCCCTGTGCCATCGTCGCGGGGGACGACAAGGATGCTGTTGGTCTCCATCGGCACGGGCGCCATCTTCTGGTTCACGAACCGCGCTTCGATCACGACCTCAGCCTCATCGAGTACCCCGTCGTCGATCAACGACTTGGTTTCGTAAGCGATCTCCTCGCTTTGCTCGACGTCAATCACGGCGGTCATAGGCTCGATGTCGGCGATGACTTGATTGGCTAGGTCAACCGCCTCGGCCTCGGTTTCGCCGAGCGCCACCGCGAACGGATCGCCAACGTAACGCACGGTGTCCGTTGCAAGGAGCGGGCGGGCATAACGGTCTGGCGTGGGCGGCCACGGCACGAGGGGAGGCAGCGCCAAGGAGGCGCCGGTATGGACATTCTCCGGGTGCGATATTCCCACGATCCGACCGTGGGCAATGTCGGAGCGGACGAATACAGCGTGCAACGTATCGCTGTCGGCTAGATCAGCGGTGAAGGGGCGAGCCCCAGTGAGAAGCGCATTGTCCTCTATGCGGAGAACAGCGTTTCCGAGAATACTCATGAAAATAGACCGCCAGCTTCGAAGGGAGCGATATTCAACGATATCGAGCAATATTCAACGACATTGAACTTAGCTCAAAGCACACGTTTCTCAAAATTGCCGGATTTGCAACGAGCGGGCTGTTTCTCCGTCCGCCGCAACAAGCGACCGCGGCCTCACCAAATCTCGATGTTTGCAATTCCTGAGCGCGCTAGGGTCCCGGTTAGCAACCGAGAGCTTGGCACCTGAACCAAAGCCAAATTCGAGATGATCAATACGAAATCTGATGGATCGAATGGAGTCATCGAGTGAGTGACAGCGGACTGGTCGGTAAGAAGGCAATCGTCACCGGTGGCGGTCGCGGAATAGGAAAGGCGATCGCCGTCGCGTTCGCCGAACATGGTGCAGACGTAGCCGTGATCGGCCGCACTGCCGAGACGCTCGACGCTACGGCGGCCGATGTGAGAGCCACGGGCCGGACTGCGGCTACGAAGGTCGCCGATCTGACCGATGTTGGCAAGATCCCCGAGGTATTCAACGAGTTATCCGCCGCAATCGGGGGTTTCGACATCCTCGTGAACTCGGCCGGTGTTCAGCTCACAGCGCCGTCACTCGATGTGACCGAGCAAGAGTGGGACACAACGCTCGACGCCAATCTAAAGGCCCTCTTCTTTTGTTGTCAGGCAGGCGGTCGAGCCTTCATCGAGGCGGGGTCGGGCAAGATCATCAACATGGCGTCCACTTTCAGCGTCGCCGGCTTTCCCGAGTTCGCGGCCTACTGCGCGTCGAAGGGCGGTGTGATGCAGCTGACTCGAGCTCTCGCCAGTGAGTGGGCGGCTCTCGGCGTGAACGTTAACGCCATCGCCCCTACGGCCGTCCGGACCGAGATGAACGCATATCTTCTCGACGACGAGAACTTCCTCGAGTCCTTCCTGCCCGCGGTCCCCGCTGGACGGGTCGGCCAGCCCAGCGACATCGCCGGCGCAGCCGTCTTCCTGGCGTCGGCTGCCTCCGACTTCGTTCATGGTCACCTCCTGTTCGTCGACGGCGCCTACACGGCGGTGTGACATGAGCACAACACTGATCACGAACGGTTACGTCGTCACCGTCGATAGGCAGCGGAACGTATTCACCAACGGATTCGTTCGAATCGAGGACGACTCGATCACGGCGATCGGCGAGATGTCCGACCTCGCCACCGAGGACCGATCCTCCGACGACATATTCGACGCCCACGGCATGCTGGTCATGCCCGGCCTCATCAACGGTCACAACCACCACTGGGGCAGCTTGGTCAAGAACACGGGCGAAGGACTGCTGCTCGAGGACTGGATCGACACCATCAGCTTTCCGCTGATGCAGCAGCTCGATGACGACGCACTCCGTATCGCGAGCTACCTCGGCAACCTGGAAATGATTAGGACGGGAACGACGTGCTCCTTCAATCATCTTTTTAACATCAACGACCACGATTCGGTGAAAGCAATAATCGAGCCGGTACTAGAGATGGGAATGCGACAGCTGGTGGGGAAGGAGTGCCGCCACACGCCCGACCCGCCGTTTTCAGACCTCTACCCGGCCGTACCTCATGTCCGGAATCTCGACGAGGAGCTGACGCTCGCAGAAGAGCTGGTCGACAGGTGGGATGGTGCAGGGGGGATCGTTCATATCGGTCTCGCCATCGAGACCGGTGCCAATTGGCTGCTTCACAATCAGACTTCAATCGACCTCATCCACGCGGGCCACGACCTCGCCCGCCGGCGCGATCTCAAGATTACGAACCACTGTGGCGCTGGAACATTCTGGCGATCGATCAAGGACGCGATCCTCCTCACCGGCGGAGGCGATATCGACCTGCTCGCTCGCGAAGGTGTGCTCGATGACCACTGGGTACTGATCCACGACCTGTGGGTCAGTGAACGAGAACTGAAGCTCGCGTCCGAGGCACGAGTCAATATGGTGATCAACCCCGCCAGTGAGGCCTACTCGTCCGACGGCGTGCCGCCTCTGAAGAGAATCCTTGCACACCCCGGGATCAACGTCGGTCTCGGCAGCGATGGTGCGTATGTGAACTGCTCGGTCGACATGGTCGAGCAGATGAAATTTACGGCACTCATCGAGAACGTAACGCATTACGATCCGACACTCGTATCATCCGAGCGCGCTATCGAGATGGCCACGATCAATTGCGCAAAGGCGCTCGGACTGGACGACAAGATCGGGTCGCTCGAAGTCGGCAAACGCGCGGACATCGCCATCTTCGACCTCGAGAAGTCACACATCGCCGTCGGCCACCGCCCGGTTGGGGCGCTGGTGTTCTCATCGCATGGCACCGATTGCGACAGCCTCATGGTAAACGGGCAATTCCTGATGCGGAATACTGAGCTCGCTTTCGACCGCGAGATGGAAGTTCTGAAAGAAGCGAAGATTATCGCCGACAAAATGCTCGTGGGCGCCGGACTCTACGACCGGGCCAACGTACCGTGGAACAAAACAACATCGTAAGGACACTTCATGCCGAATGCAGTCGCTGGTGACTATGACATCTTCTATGTCGAGGCAGGTACGGGCTTCCCCCTCGTCTTGATCCATGGTTTGGCTGGTGACCACAAGGCGTGGGCAGCCCAGATGCCGACATGGGCTGAAGATCACCGAGTGCTCGCGTTCGACAACCGAGGTGCAGGGCAAAGTACCCAAGTCGACGAGCCGATCACGACCAAAGACATGGCTAGAGACACGCTGGCACTAATGGATGCGGTCGGAATCGACAAAGCCCACGTCTTAGGCCGATCGATGGGAGGTGCCATCGCCCAGCACATGGCGTTGCTCGCGCCCGAGCGAGTTCACACCCTCATCATGTGCGCCTCATTCGCCAGGATCGACCCCGTGGGCAACCGGGTGTTGACCAATATGCGCGAGGTGCTCGAGTGGCGCAACGATTGGGGTGACCACGCTCGTCACTCAGCCCAGAATTTTGTCTCGCCCGAATTTTACAACGAGAACCCCGAGACGATCGAACGTGTTCTCGGGTTGATCGGCGGCGAAACCCGACTACCCGAGTGTTACGTACGACAGAGTCACGCGTGTCTTGAACACGACACGATCGACCGTTTGAAGGAGATCGGATGCCCCACACTAATCATGGCCGGGGGGAGGGATCCGATCTGTTCGACGACAGCGACGCGTTGGATGTCAGAAGGGATCGAGTCTTCGAAGACCGTCATCTTCGAAGACTCAAGCCACTTCTTCCTAATGGAGGAGGCGCCCAGGTTTATGGCCACGGTCGGCGATTGGCTCGCTGAGCACGCGGTTACGCCGAGATAACGGCGTCGTCTTGCACCCCGGAGGCTTCGTCCATTCTCGTGACACCGTCCAACTCCGCCGGGATCTCGACACCCTTTCTTGCACACCATTCTCGAATGAGCGCGGGCCCGTCGGTAACGAGACCGAGGTGCAGGGCAGTGATCATGAGCGCGGCGTCTTCGGCCTCCTGGCTTGCTCCAGCGACAATATCGCCGGGCACGATGACCCGAAAATCCTTGTTTGCGGCGTCGAAGGCGCTCGATAGGACGCACGCATCGGTGTAGGTGCCGGTCAACACAATGTTGTGTATGTCGAGCTGGCGTAGCAGGAACTCGAAATCGGTTGGGACAAACGCAGATAGGCGCTTCTTGGTGCGGATGTAGTAGTCGCCCTCTTCCTCCTCGACGAGAAGATCGAGCCACTTCGTACCTTCCCAACTGTGCTCGTCCATGGCCGGGTTGGGCGGCAGGTAGAGCTCGTACAAAGCTCGCCAGTTGCCCATCCGGTTGTGATGTTTGGAGTTGAGGTCATCGATCCCGCCGTAACGCTGCCAATGCTGGACATGGATAATCGGAATTCCGATGTCGCGGGCCATCCGATGAAACATGTTGTGCGCCGGAATCTTTGCGCGGGCCCGAGGAGCCGGACACGTGAGCTCCTCTTCGGGGCCGATATGGCCACGGTGCATGTCGATGCATGCGATCGCAGTTTTTTCGGGATCGAGCCAGCGCTCGAATACGTCTTCGAAGTTGCTTGTACCTGAAGGAAGGACCTTTCGATCTTTGCCCTCGAGGTAAATGTACATATCGGTTTCCATGTGAGTGAATTCCCCTTTTCTCAGGTCGTGATTCCGGCTGAGCCTACGTTCTGATCCGCCTGAGCACCAGAGGTAAATTTTCAACAGGATTGCAGTCTTGCTCTTGGCTTTTCATCCTCAGTCGAAATAGTGTTGCCGGTAAACAGGAGGTTCATCATGGCAAAACCCTTGATTGAGGCGGTGTGGCCCGATGGGCTGCCCCGGCCACGAATGCCCTACTCGCCGGCCATCAAAGCTGGCCCGTGGGTGTTCATCGCCGGTCAGCTCGCATCGGACTTCAGCCCCGAGGGGCTCGCGGCTGAGTGCCGAACCCATCCCGACGTGCCCTATCAAGATGTGGCCCAACGGGTGCAGACCGCCTACGTGATGCAGAATCTCGCCGATACATGTGCTGCCGCAGGCGCCAGCCTCGACGATCACTCACTGCGCATATACAACTGGTTCGTTGCACCCGAGCAGGATCGCGACGGCGGGACGTGGCCCGGCGACGGATTTACGATCACTCCCTATCTCGAAGAGCGAGATGTTTTTCTCACGCACGATCGCCCCGCATCGACTGGCATGGGCATCAAGAACCTACTCGTGAAAGACACGATCATCGAGATCGACCTCATCCTGAAAACCGACACGAAGAAGGAACAGATCGAGCTCGATGTCCCCACTGCGCTAGCCGGGTACTCCCAAGGTCTGGCGAGCGGAGATTTCGTGTTCACCGCCGGCGAGCACGCCACCGACTTCAAAGGCGATTGGGGTCGTGCCGAATACTGGGGACCTCGCTCGGCCATTCAGGACGAAGCGCGGGTGCCGAGTGAGCTCTTCTGGTACGGCCAGCCGCTCAAGCTGCAAACGCGCAAGCTCTTAGAGAAGCTCGAGAGCAACCTCGAGTCGTGCGGTTCGTCGAAGGACGACGTAGTTCACGCGACCTTCTACTACAGCCATCCAAAGAACCTCCCCGAGATGGAGGAAGCGTGGCGAGAGTTTTACCCCGAGAATCCGCCCGCTCGCACGCTGATTCCCTATATGGGCATCGGCGTCCGCGACTGCGATCCCGAGATCGCTCTCATCGCCCTCAAGAAGGGCGGAAAGACGAAGAAAGAGGCCATCATGGCCGACGGTGTGCCCGAGCCAATAGGCCACGAACCGCACGCGGTCAAGGCAGGTGATCTGGTCTTCTTCTCGACCATGATCGCCGGTGATAAGAACGGGTTGTGCGAAAACGGGCGACGCTCGCCGCAGTACCCCTGGTATG
This sequence comes from Verrucomicrobiales bacterium, assembly GCA_047638715.1. Classification (GTDB taxonomy): domain Bacteria; phylum Actinomycetota; class Acidimicrobiia; order Acidimicrobiales; family SHLQ01; genus SHLQ01. The sequence goes on along the minus strand of JBLIMK010000013.1, from coordinate 14,233 downwards.
GCCAGACCGCGCAAGCGCAGATGAACTACATCTTGGGGAATGCAAGCCAGATCATGGAAGCCGCTGGCAGTTCACTCGAGAACATCTGCCGGCGACAGGCATTCCACACTGACTTCGAGTTTTTCGCGGAGAGCATCGCTGAATGGGAACGGCACTTCCCCGACGTCAAGCCAGCGAGCACGACGATCGAGATCGGCGGGCCACTGCACGTCGAGGGCGCTCAATTTCTGCTCGATCTGATCGGCTATGCGCCTTAGCCCACTTCGGTGGAAACGTAAGCAATGAGGTCTAGGAAGAAATGAGCGCCAGCACCCTGGAGCGATCCGCCGATTCCAGGGTGTTGGCGCTGTTCTGTCTTCGGGAAAGTCCGTCGGAGGCGTGCGACGCCTACCGAGCCGGTTCCGAAGTCCGACGCCTACCGACCGGCGCGAGGAGCCCCCTATAGCCGGTGGCTATAGGGGGCTCTACCCCAATGAGCGGGTGCGGGAGTCTCCTCCCTTATGGCTGACTACGCTTTAGCCGATCGGCGTGCAACCGATTGACTCGACGTCGACGTCAGCTGCGGAACCAACCGAGCCGATGGTGACAGCACCCTCGGTCTCGTCTGGGATCTGGATCGCCCCAGAGCGGATGCGAGCGTCGATGTCTTCAAAGATCGCCAGACTCGCGGCATCGAGCTGATCGGCGTTGTCATAGAGCGGAGCGGCAATAATGCCCGGGTTGTTCGTAGCGTCGAACGAATGGAACGAGCCTGGACCAATCTCACCCGCAAAGGCCCGATCGATTATCGCCGTTGCAGCTTCGGCCAGGCCGTGCACCGCTGATGTAATCACTACGTCGGGTCCGAGCGTGACACTGTCGTAATAGGCAGGCACCACCCAAACCTGGGAGTCCGCTTCCTGGGCGGCGTCGATGATACCGAGGACCGCAGAGTCGGTGGACGAATTGATTACGTCAGCACCTCCAGCGATCATCGCCTGGGTCGCAGCCTTGGCGATTGCGGTATCGACCCAAGTGTTGACGTATTCCTGGCTGAAACCAATATCAGGGTTGATGCAGCGTGCACCGAGATGGAATCCCTCGGGTTGACGGGTCAGCGCTGGGAACTCGAAGCCGTTGATACTGCCGATAATTCCGGTTTTGGTAATCAAGGCGGCGATCACGCCGGTGAGGAAGTTCGCGTTGTGCTGGTCGATGTCGATCCAACACAGGTTGTCGGGTGGCGCATCTTCGGAAGCCCCTGGGTGATGGGGCGCAAGGCAAACTTGGGTGTCAGGGAAGTTCTCTGCAACTTCGATCGCCGGATCCACCATGGCACCGTGGGCGAACAGCAGCAGGTCGAAGCCCTGGTCGGCGAAGGCTGAACCCTGCTGAACATATGCGTCCGGCTCGTTGAGGAGCTCCACGTGAGTGATCTCAATCAGCGAGTTGGTCGCGGCTGATACCTGGGCGCCATCGTCCCAAGCGTTAGACCAGCTCAAGTCGTCGGCGGTGCCGGGCGAGAACAACGCCACGCGGAACGGCTCAGCGTCGGGAGCGGGAGCCTCAGTTGCGGCGGGTTCGTCGTCAGCGGCGGCGGGAGCTGCAGTTGTTGCGGCGGGTTCGGCGGTCGTTGTCTCGTCATCACTTCCGCATGCGGCAGCGATCATTGTGAACGCGCCTAGCACGGCCAACAATTTAAACAGATGGTTCATTTTCATTCTTATTTCCCCTCGGGTCTAATGGAATATTCAATCACATTGAAAATATATTATGTCGCGTAGTGGCGCGCCAAGTGCGTCAGGCTCGACCGGCGACTTCTCTGCGCCATGGGATACCCACCGCAGACGGGTATCGCGAACCCCTCGACAGGAGTACCGCCAATATCGTCGCGACATATGGCAACGCCAACCACACCTGATCGGGGACGGCGTCGAGGCGGTCCAACTGCCCTGCGACGAACTGCAACGCTTGGCTCAGCCCGAAGAGTACAGAAGTTGCAAGCGCGAGGAACGGATTCCAGCGAGCGACGACCACTACACCGAGGGCGATGAAACCACGTCCGGCCGTCATGCCGGGAACGAACCCGCCCGCCGAAGACATGACCAACGCCGCGCCAGCGAAAGCGGGCAAGAAATTGCCCAAGATGACCGCCGGGTAGCGCAGACGCTGGACGTCGAGACCACCAGATTCCGTGGCATGAGGCCGCTCACCTGCAGCTCGTGCATACAACCCCCACCACGTCCGGTTGAGAACGTAGTACACGACGAATACCAGAATGATGGTGATCCAGAACAGAACGTTCTGGTCATTGAGGACGTCGCCCACCTTTGGAATATTTCCGATCAGCGGCACCTCAAAAGGCGAAAGCGTTGGTCCGACGCGGCCTCCGATGAATTGGTTTGCGAGAACCCCGGTGAAGCCGATCGCAAATATGTTGAACAGGAGGCCAGTCACGATCTGATCGGTGCCTCGTCTCACGTACAAGAAGGCCAAAACGATGCCGGTGCCGAGGCCGGAAGCCGAACCCGCAAGCAGGCCAAGCACCACGCTGTCGGCTGTGATGCCGACGATCGCCGAGACCAAGGCGCCGATCAGCATCGAACCCTCGATACCGACGTTCAAAACGCCACTCCGCTCGCTGATCGTCTCTCCGAGCGCAGCCAACAAGATCGGCACCATGAGCTGCAGGCCGGTAACAAAGAATGCGATGACGAGGGCTTCGGTGAGCATTTAATCCGTCACGTTCTGCGCGTAGCGAAAGCGGATGGCTCCGGTCACCATCAGCATGATTACAAAGACGGCGACCAGGATGTCGCCGAGCGAAGGTGAGATGTCCGCCGCGGCTTGCAAACTGTTGCTGCCGACACGCAGCATTGCGAACAAGAACGCCGCAGGAATAATCATCGGCGGGTTGAGCCGCGCCAGCAGCGCGACTGCGATTCCGAGGAATCCGAAGTTGGACGAGAAGTTGATGTCGAGATCGTCGAAAATTCCGGCAACCGCGATGGACCCGGCGAGTCCCGCGAAGCCGCCGGCGATAAAGAACGTAAGGATCGTGACCCGAGCGGTTCTCACCCCGGCGAGCCGTGATGCGTTCGGGTTGGCACCGATGGCTCGGATCGAGAACCCGAGAGCGGTTCCCTTCATAAGTATCCATGCCAACCCGACCGCCACGATTGCGATGAGTACGCCGATATCAACGTTGGCGCTACTCCATATCTCGGGGAATTGGGCGTTGTCATGGATCGATATCGTCTTCTGAGCGAAGGGGTCCGGCCACACGTCGGCGATGACATAGTTGGCGATGAAGATAGCGATGAAGCTCAACATAAGCGTGGTCACGATCTCGCTCGCCCCGAACCACGCCTTCAGAGCCCCGGCGATAAACCCCCAAAACCCCCCACCGATGAACGAGCCGACGAGGACGATCGCAATGAACAGCGGTTTTGGCGTACCTTCGGGTAGCTCGATGCCGAGGGTCACGGCCACGATGGCACCTGCGAACATCTGGCCTTCGCCACCTATGTTCCACAATCTCGAGGTGAAGGGCAGAGCCGCCGCCAGGCCCGTAAGCGCCAGGATGGAACCGATCATGAGGGTCTGTCCCAAGAAGAGTTTCTTGGTTAGCGACCCTTGGATGATCGCCTTGCCGGCGTCCCATGGGTTGGCCCCGATTGCGAGAACCAAAATTGCCACAATGAAGAGGGTGAGAAGGAGCGAGACGATCGTGTTTACTGAGGCTGGGATTTCAGAGCTCGGAGGAAGCCTCCACCACGAACTCCTCGGTTGCTCTATTTCAGCTGTGTCATTCACCCTGCGCGCTCCGCAATTGTTGTTGCTTGCTGGACATTAGTCGCTCATTCGGTGCTTCATGCAAGGCGATGCCGATTTTAATGTGAGAGAAGTTGCTTTCAAGGAGACTGTTGCGTCGAGGCATCGGCTTGGTGTCGGGGCGAGGATCAAGACCTCACACAAGCGATAACTGGACTAAATCCATACCCGAACAAATGTTCGACGCAGGGGTCGTTGGGTCTTACTTTCCGGCGATAACTCGGTAGATCCGTTCAAGATCGTCGAGATCGGCGTAGTCGATGACGATCTTGCCCTTTTTGGCTCCGAGGGAGACGCCGACGCTCGTTTCGAGACGGTCGGACAAGAGTCGTTCAAGCTCCAGGACCGCAGGGGCGCGCGTTGTTCCTGGGGAGGACTTCGCCGAACCCTCCGATGCGGCGGAGCCAGACGCTGATGCACCCTCGATGGACTGCCCCTTCATGACCCGCTCAACGTCACGAACAGTCAGATCTTCGGCCACTATCCGTTCCGCCAGAGCAAGCTGTTTAGACTCATCCTCAAGGCCGAGCAACGCTCGAGCGTGGCCTGCACTCAGGCGCCCATCAGAGACGTACCGTTGCACCGCTGTCGGCAGGCCTAGGAGCCTCATAATATTCGCTACAGCGGAGCGAGACTTTCCGACACGTTTGGCAATCTTGGCCTGGGTAAAGTCGAAATCGTCGACGAGTTGCTGGTAAGCGGCTGCCTCTTCCAGGGAGTTCAGATCTTGACGATGGAGATTCTCCACCAGCGCCTGCTCCAACGATGACGTATCGTCGGCCTCGCGGACGATGACCGGCACGTCCTGCAGGCCGGCGCGTTTGGCAGCTCGCCATCGCCGCTCTCCAGCGATCAGCTGGTAGCCGTCGCCGTCCTTGCGCACGAGCAAGGGCTGCAAGACGCCGAGCTCCCGCACAGAGTTGGTGAGGGCGTCGAGTGTATCTTCATCGAAGTGTTCCCGAGGCTGATACTTGTTCGCATGAATCGACGTCACCGCTACCGTTTGAAAAACCGCATCTGGACCGTCACTGACATCGGACGGAATAAGAGCGCCAAGACCCCTTCCCAACCCACTAGGGCGATTCATTCTCCCTCTCCTTCGGTTCCGGTAGTCGCTTCTTCGGTGTCCGTTGACTCCTCAAGACCTGAAGGTGCCGCATCTTCCTTTGTCGCCCAGGGCGGTTTGGGCGCTGGAAGCGCAGAGTCGAGATCTACATCGTTGCCCAACACTTCATTCGCGAGATCGCGGTATGCCTGCGCCCCCCGATTCTCAGGATCAAACACCGTGATGGGCTGGCCGTACGATGGCGCTTCGGAAAGCCGCACAACACGTGGGATGACGACCTTGCAGACCTTCTCGCCGAAGTGGTTGCGGACCTCGTCGACCACTTGACCAGCAAGCTTTGTACGTGCGTCGTACATAACCAATACGATCGTCGAAATCTCCAACGACTGATTCAAGCTCTTTCTCACAAGATCAACATTACGTACGAGTTGGCCCACGCCTTCCAACGCGTAGTACTCACACTGAATGGGTACCAGAACCTCTGTCGCTGCAACAAGCGCATTGATCGTCAACAAGCCGAGTGAGGGCGGACAGTCGATGAACACGAAGTCATAGTCGTCAACGACCGGTGCAAGGGCGTCGATCAGGCGGCGCTCACGATTGAATCCTGGCACCAACTCGATCTCGGCGCCTGCAAGATCCAGGCTAGACGGAGCGACAAAAAGTCCTTCGACGTCGGCGACGGGTTCGAGTGTGTCCTCAAGAGGTGTATCGCCCAGGAGAACGTCATACATGTTCTTCTCGATCGCTCGAGGGTTGATACCAAGGCCCGTGCTCGCATTGGCTTGCGGATCAAGGTCTATGAGCAAGACTCGCTGACCCAACTCTGCCAGGGCTGCCCCAAGATTGACGGTGGTGGTCGTCTTCCCGACCCCGCCCTTTTGGTTCGAGATCGCAATCACCCTCGTCGAAGATTGTGCAATCTTTTCAGCAGAATTCATAGACCTTCTACAGTAGTGGGTTTCCGAATGGGAGTGGTGACGCCAGTCAAAAATCTCATCAGCAACATCACCCCTACAGGCAACACAGCTCTCGCCAGAAATATCGTCCTCGCGGGAGACATCGGAGACCCGGTGTGTGTGTTTCACGTGAAACAAGCCGATTAGAAGAGAGGCTTCTTTCTGGCACCCGGTCGCGGGATGTCGTCGATTGCCTCCCCAGAACGATGCATACGGACATATCGCCCGGAGGGTGTAGTCCATTCAGCGTCAAACGCCATGCCTACTCTCAAGAGACCTCTAGTTGGCCATCGGTCATCAACGTTGGTACCGAACGGTTCACTTGTTAGCAACTGTCCGCCCTCACGAAGAAACGGGGCTGCACATTCAGCGGTGTCGCTGGGTGGCCCGAACGAGCGGGCTGTAACCCAGTCGGCCGTGGCCCGGAGTGCACTTCTTCCCGCAAGCGCGGCATCGGCATCAACAATCGTGACGCGATCTGTCATCTCGAGGCGCTGTATGGCCCGAGACAACAACTCCGTCCGTCCAGAACGTCGCTCCACTAACGACCATGTAGTCAAAGGAAACGCTTCGGCAAGAATGAGGGCTGGCAGTCCAGCACCGCTGCCGAGATCGACGACATGACCGATGAAGGTTTCTGTTGGGTCGTCCAGAAAAGCAACAAACCCCATGGCGTGATCGCCATGGGGTTTGCTTTTGCCACCGAATTGCCCCGCTCGAATCCCCTCCAGCAAGATGTCTTCAGTAGAACGCATGTGGTCTTTCTATCAAGACCAGGGCAGGGTCAGACAGGTCGGATGACCACACGGCGACGTGGCTCTTCGCCTTCCGAGCCGGTTTCTACACCGTCGATACCGTTGACCGTGTCATGCACAACCTTGCGGTCGGCTGGCCCCATCGGCTCGAGGAGCTTCTCGGTACCGCTGTCGACCACGTCGGCAGCGATCTTCGTTGCGAAGTCCTGTAGCGCAGCGGTTCGACGAGCCCGATACCCAGCGACATCAACCCGTAGGCGGTCGGTCTTGGCCCCATCAGCCTTTCGTTGCACAACAGTCCGCGTGAGCTCCTGTAGCGCATTCAACGTAACGCCCTTCTGGCCTACCAGGAGTCCGAGTTCGTCGCCTGTCACAACCATCTCGATTGCATCGTCGTCGGCGGCTTCTTGAGCAACTGCGACATCTCCGCTCATGGCGAACGCACCAAGAACACCCTCGAGAAACTCGTTGGCGGCTTGCTCTTGGTCTTCCCTGCTAATTTCGTGGTCCACGATTTCCCTCTTCTTCTCGGTTTTTGATGCTGCGTTTGCGGAACTGCCTTGACGGTCGCCGCCGCCACTACGACTGCGATTTCGGTTCTTGTTCCGATTTCCGCCATTTCCTCCGGAGTTGTTCTCGCTTGAGCCCCCGTCCTCCTTGGACGAGCTCCCCGCACGATCCGAAGCTCCCTGAGCGCCGCTATTGTTGCTCTTCTTCTCGCGGTTGCGGCCATCTTTGCCGTCGTCGCGGCCACCTCGGGGTTTACCGCCGGTGCGATTGCTTCCCGGCCCGTTACGGCGACGCCCGCTGCGTTCTTCCTTCGCAGCTGGCTGCTTCGGTCGAACACGAGCGCGAATCTTCGCCTCGGACTTCACTCGACCAAAAAGTCCCTTTTCCACTTCGTTGACGACGTCAAATTCGGCGTCGTCGGCAACAATTCCCAATTGGTCGAGGGCATTGCTCTTTGCTTCGTCGAGCGTGCGCCCTGACGTAGTAATCCAGTCCATAGCTACCTCTTCTTCTTCTTGCGCGCCTTCGGCTGGACATTTGCGCGCGCACTTGCTTCCCTACCGCTGGTATTGCGGCCAGGAGAACCAGTTCGCGCTGCCGTTGACGTCTTCGACTTGTGTTTTCCGCTCTTGCCGCCGTTCGCTCCGCTTCCGCCGTGCCTGTTCGTTGCGGGCTTCTTCTTGGCGGCACCGTTCTTGGACGAACCGTTCTGTTTGGCGTCGTTCGGAGTGTCCTCGCGGTTCTTACGAATCTGGGCGCCCATCGACTCATCGCCTGAGTAGAACGAGCGGGTGATGTAGTACTGCTGCGCAATGCGATATAGGTTCGAGACCAAGAAGTAGAACACGATCGCTGCGGGGAGCGAAAATGCGAACACGGGCAGGAAAAATGGCATGAACTTCATGATCATTTCTTGCGTGGGGTTCACGGCAGCGCCGGTCTGGCGCTTGCGAATCATCTGGTGTTGGAACCAGCCACTCACACCAACAACGAGGACGAGCAGCAGGTAGGGGAGTGCGTCGATGACGCCGTCTCCCAGTGTGTTGCTCGCCGACCGGGCAATATCGAATCCGAGGCTCCTCATCTCGTTCTCGGCCGAAAGGTCGGTGAACAGGGCACTGTCTTCGGCCACGTACGCCGGGTTGAAGTTCTGACTCTGACCGACGTCGACTTCCGTCGGCGTCGTACCCGAAGCGATCGACCCGGCCACGCCGCCAAACTGGACACCGATATCCGTTGCTCGACGAGTAATCCCGAGAATGACGCGGTACAGCACCAGGAACACCGGGATTTGAAACAACATCGGCAGACAGCCGCCTACTGGATTGATGTTGTTTTCTTTGTAGAACTCCATCATTTCCGCGTTCATCGCTTCGCGGTCGTCCTTGGCGTACTTATTCTGAATAGCCTTCAGCTCTGGCTGTAACAGCTGCATTTTGAGCATCGACTTGGTGCCCTGCAACGTGAGCGGCGTCGAGATGACCAGAACGACCAACGTCAGCAGAACAATCGCCACGACATATGAATTGTTCAGCTCGTAGAAGAAGGAGAGCAGGCTTGCAATCAGATCGAACATCAGTTCGCCTTTCGTACTGGTATGGGATCGGCGCCATGGCCTCCCCAGGGATGGCAGCGGCAAATCCGCTTCACGCCAAACCACGATCCTTTGACGACGCCATATTCGGCAATGGCCTCATCGGTGTAATGCGAACACGTCGGCGTATACCGACAGCTCGGAGGCCGGCCGGACGACCCTGTCTGGTACAGATGAATTAGGCCGCGAACAATTGGCTTCATGCCACATTGTCGCTTGATTTATCAACCTTTTTCATCAGTTCCTGCACCTGACCTTGAAGCTCTAGGAATGTCCGGTCACGAGCTCCTGGGAGCACGATTACCACCGCCGCAATCGCCATCCACTTGCCATCATCGCCAAGTTCCTCGGTGAATATGGAGCGGAGACGGCGCCGAAGACGGTTGCGAACAACCGCATTTCCGACTTTGCGTGAAATCGAGTAAGCCAGCTGCGGAGTCGCCGCGAGATCTACATCATTCCCGACAGTCAAAAACCGGAAACGTAGATCCGCGGACCGTACGTGCTGACCGGATTTGCGAATCTGGCCAAAAACAGCCCGATCCGCAATACCCGAGATCAAGCAGCCAGCTTGTGACGACCCTTGCGTCGGCGGTTGTTCAGAATCTCGCGGCCGGCGCGAGTCGACATGCGATTGCGAAAGCCATGCTTCTTGGCCCGCTTGCGGACATTTGGTTGGTACGTGCGCTTCATCTCTTCTCCGAATCGTATGAAGCGAAGGCCGATGCACACCCCGGCATCCAATGCCGAAGCTGTCGAAGAAGGACGCACGCGCCTTCGCTGAAAGAGGACTTACCAATGCTACGACCGCGCGTGGACGCGTTCCAACATTTGGCGCGATTCAACAGGATCACTCGACCACCAAAGTTTCGCGGGTATTCGTCCTCCTTCGCGAGCAAATTCAACGAACTGTCGGGTTATCCACACCCGGTTGGCGCGCGCTGAATCGACGCGCGAGGGTGAGAGCCCGTGGCTGTCCACATCTGTGGAGCAAGTTGTGGATACCAGTGGAGTAGACAACGTGCAAAACGCAGATCAACTGTGGGAAACCTGTTCCGACCTCATTCGAGCGCAGGTCTCCGATGTGGTCTGGAATACCACTTTTCGAGAACTCGAAGCGATCGATCTCACAACTGACGGACTTCGCGTCGCTGTTCCCTCTCGAGTGGTCAAGGATCGGATCGAAACTCGTTATCTAGGAATCGTGCGCGATGCGCTCACCGAGTGCAACAACGGGCCGCTCGCAATGGAGATGCAGGTCCGGGTTGATGAACAAACATTGCTCGGCCTGGACTCGACTGTCCTGCACCTCTCCAACGACGGTCCTCGCGTCGAGGTGACGCTGCCCGAACTGCGCACAGAACAGCCCGCGCGGCCACCCTTACCCGGGGCGGGTGGCGACATCATCGACCGCTACACCTTCGATGACTTCGTCACCGGAACCGGCAACAGGTTCGCTCACGCCGCCGCACTGTCGGTCGCTGAAACTCCAGCAAAGTCGTACAACCCACTCTTCATCTACGGCGATGCGGGTCTGGGCAAGACCCACCTGTTGCGCTCGATCGCCAGCTACGTCAATATGCATTACCCACACTTCTCCGTTCGTTACGTCTCGACAGAGACCTTCCTGAACGAATTCGTCGACGCAATCCGCCAGAACACCACGATCCAGTTCAAGCGTCGGTACCGCGAGATCGACGTGTTGCTCGTCGACGACATCCAGTTCGTTGAAGGCAAAGAGGGCCTGCAGGAAGAGTTCTTTCATACCTTTAACACCTTGCACCAGGCCAATCGCCAAATCGTGCTCACATCCGATCGTCCCCCGGACAGCATCCCTACCCTCGAGGACCGGCTACGCAGTCGCTTCAAAATGGGACTGATCACCGACATTCAGCCACCAGACATTGAGACGCGGCTCGCGATTCTGCAGAAGAAGGCGGAAAACTCCAAGGGCGATATTCCTCACGACACGCTGATGTTTATTGCCGAGCGAGTAACCGACAACATCCGCGAGCTCGAGGGGGCGTTGATTCGGGTCACGGCCTACGCGAACCTCACCGGCGAAACATTGAGTATCGACCTGTGCCAACGAGTGCTCGGCGACCTCCTAAGCACGAAGCAGCCTCGACAGATCACTCCCTCGCTAATTCTGGACGAGACCTCCGACATGTTTGGCTTTCCCATCGAGGAGATCATCGGCCCGAGCCGACGCCGTCCCCTCGTCACGGCGCGCCAGGTGGCTATGTATGTCTTTCGCGAAGCGACCGACCTTTCCTATCCTGCAATCGCACGCGAGTTCGGCGGTCGCGACCACACGACCGTCATTCATGCAGTCGACAAGATCGGCAATCTCATGGCCGAACGGCGTCAGATTTACGATCAGGTAACCGAGCTCACCAACCGAATCAAGAACAGCACCCGGTGACCGAGTTCGTGCGCCGAGTGTTCACAGGTGGGGAAAACTTGTGGAAAACAGACGATCGCGCGCTGTACAGAGCTGTGGAGTCGACGCCCAAAGATGTGGGTGAACTGTCGCCCATCCACCGCGCGGGTGTTCGATACGCACCATTCTGTGGATACCGGTGGATATCCAGTGGACGAGAAATCGTTCAGAAATCAGTCATAAACGACTATCGTCCACAATCCACACACCTACTTCCTTCTATTACCGAATCCAAGCCTGACCTACAAAGAGATGTGGAACGATGAAATTCCGATGTGAAAGAGATGTGCTTCTCGAAGCGCTGAGCACCGCCGGCCGAGCCGTTGGTGGTCGAGCAGGCAATGTTGCGCTGTCCGGATTACACCTCTCCTTGTCAGGGGACACGCTCCGAGTGACAGGTTCAGATCTTGATCTGACGATCTCCCAAACCCTCACGGTCGCTGGGGACACCGATGGCGTCGTCGTGATTCCGTCCAAGCTGATTGCCGACATTGTGCGCGCCCTTGGCCCAGGAGCGGTCGATGTTGTCGTCGAAGGTGACGAGGTTCAGATCACCGCTGGGCGTTCCGAATTCTCGATGCGAACAATCCCAGCCGATGACTTCCCTCGACTGGGTATCCCCGAAGGTGATGAGGTCACATTGAACGCAGCGGATCTCTCCGCTGCGTTGAAGCAGGTCGTCAAAGCAGCCTCAGGAGATGACTCACGTCCAATCCTCACCGGTGTGTTGCTCGCTGCCGAGGGCGAAGGGCTGCGCTTGGTTTCGACCGACTCCTACCGGCTGGCGGTCCGCGACCTTCCCGGCACGTCGGTGCTCTCAGGAGATCAATCGGTCTTGGTTCCGTCGCGTGCGCTCGCTGAACTGAACCGGGTGTTTGGTGATCATGAGACCGTCGCGCTTCGTCTTGGTGAGCGCGATGCCAGCTTTGAGGTTGGTGGTACCCAAGTGGTTACCCGGCTGATCGAGGGCGAATTTCCGAACTACCGCGGCTTGATTCCCGATACCTACCCGAACGAGTTGACGGTGAATCGGGGCGAACTGATGGATGCGGTTCGGCGGGTTCGCCTGATGGCTCAGGAAGCAACGCCTATTCGGCTGAACATGCGCGCCGACGCACTCGAGCTTGTTGCCGTGACTCAAGATGTTGGTCAGGCTCAGGAGGTCATCGACGCCAGTTACAACGGGGAAGAGCTGACCGTCGCCTTTAATCCGGACTATCTGATCGACGGAATCGAAGTAACGCCAGGCGAAGAGATCACTCTCCAGACCGTCGACCCCTTAAAGCCTGCGGTGATGCGCGGCGCCGACTCGGCCGATTTTCTGTATCTCCTCATGCCGGTTCGCGTTTCGTAGACGTGGCTTATGGTGGTGCCCATGACCACCTCGCTCGAAACGCTCTCGCTCGACGCGCTGGATAGTCCACTGAGCCGACCAGGTCCATTGCTCTTGGTTATCGCTGATGGGTTTGGGTCGGCTGAGGCTGGTCCGAGCAATGCGATCAGTGAAGCCGAGACACCTCGGCTGGATTCGTTGATGGCTTCGGAGATGTCGACAACGCTTCTGGCCCACGGGCCAGCGGTCGGTCTTCCTAGTGATGGCGACATGGGCAACAGCGAGGTAGGTCACAACGCCCTCGGCGCGGGCCGAGTGTTTGCCCAAGGAGCGAAGCTCGTAAATCGAGCGATCGCTGACGGATCGATGTTCGAGGGCACGGCGTGGCGCAGCGTTGTTGCATCTGGACGGGCCCAGACCCTGCACTTTGTCGGACTGCATTCCGATGGCAACGTGCATTCCCACACGAGTCATCTGTACGAGATGCTTCGTCGTGCCGCCGAAGATGGTGTGAAGAGCTGCGCGCTGCACCTGCTTCACGACGGGCGCGATGTGGCGATGCGGTCGGCGCTTACGTACATCGAGGCGACCGAAGAAGTTCTGAGCGAGATCAATTCCGCACACGGCACCGACTTTCGGATCGCGTCCGGTGGCGGTCGGATGACGATCACCATGGACCGTTATGGTGCGGACTGGCCGATGGTCGAACGTGGCTACAACACACACGCACACGGAATTGGCAGGCCGTTTTCATCGGCCAGACAAGCGGTCGAAACCATGTACGCAGAGTCTGGTCTGGGTGATCAGTACCTCGATGAATTCGTCGTGACGTTCGCCGACGGAATCCCCGTCGGCACGATGTTCGATGGCGACGGTGTCATCCTGTTCAACTTTCGGGGCGATCGCTCGATCGAAATCAGTCGAGCCTTCGAAGATCATCGGTTTCCGAACTTCGACCGCGGCCAGAACCCGCAGGTGAACTTCGTTGGGCTTCTGCAGTACGACGGCGACGCATTTGTTCCGAAACATTATCTCGTCGAGCCGCCAGCGATCGATCGAACGATGAGTGAATTTCTCTGTGCTGAGGGCGTGCGAAGTTTCGCGATCAGCGAGACACAGAAGTACGGGCACGTGACCTACTTCTGGAATGGAAATCGGAGCGGCCACGTCGACGAATCGCTCGAGACGTACATCGAGATTCCGTCGGACAACGTCGAGTTCAACAAGACGCCTGCGATGAAGGTGCGCGAGATTACCGATCGGACGATTGAGCTCCTGCGCTCCGGTGACTTCGAGTGGGGGCGGCTCAACTTTCCAAGCGCGGACATGGTTGGTCATACCGGCGACCTGAACGCGACGATCGAAGCGGTGCGAGTGCTTGAGGATTGCATGGGCCAGTTACTCGATGTGATCGAGGAGCTCGGGGGAGTGTTGGTTTTCACTGCCGATCATGGCAACGCCGACATCATGTACACCGAGAAGGCTGGTGTGAAGACGCCGCTCACGAGTCATACGTTGTCGCCAGTTCCTTTCGCGATCTTCGATCCAACGAATGATGGCGTGTACGACCTCGCTCGCGTCGAAGGCGCTGGCTTGAGCAACGTCGCCGCGACGCTCATGAACCTGTTGGGATTCGAAGCACCCCCCGACTACGACCAATCACTCATCGCAGCACCGAGCGCGGGTGGAAAATGATGTGCGTGTGGGAATAGAAGTGTGGCGTCCAAAGTTGAGTGCATTCGACTAAGGATTATGTCCTC
>JBLIMK010000012.1:0-48453 GCA_047638715.1 Verrucomicrobiales bacterium | reverse complement strand
ACCTCGGTGTACGTGATGCCGCCCGCGAGTGTGTGTCGTCGATTGCGATGGGTGTGGCCAGAACTCACAAAGATTCGTGGGTTCACGCTCGACAACGCGCTGACGACGGGGCGCGCGTTCGCCGACGAGATGCCAGCGGGCCAGAACCAGGTGACCGGGGCCCGCTGGATGTTGTGGTGCAGGGCGAGGAACACGGGTTGTGCCGTATCGATCGCTTCGAGAATCGCGTCCTTGGAACGCGCGAGGTCTCCGGTGCCGCGCGACGCACGAGTCGTGTCGACGAGCACGACGCGGACACCATCGAGGTCGCGCACGAGTACATCCTTAATTTCTATGCCGATCCGTGCCGATCCTTCAGCAGGTTCGAGATCCCGGGTTTTCCAAACGTCGTGATTCCCCGGGGAAAAGATGACCGGTAGGTCGACGTCACCAAAGAGCACTTCGGCCAGTTCCCAATCGCTCGTCCTTCCCGTATCGGTCAGGTCGCCTTTCACGACGAGCAGTTCAGCACCCCACGCGCTCAGTTCAGAAACTGCTGAGCGAGCGCACCGCAAGGCATACGGGTCTGCGTAGCAGGGGTCGACGAGCGATCTGGCTCCGCTGAAGGATTCGGCACCGAGGTGAACATCGGAGATCGTGGCGAAGCGAGAGAGGATCGGTCCGATCGACGGTCGGGTTCGAAACTGCAACTCGCCGAGCGATGTGTGTTCATCGTGCAGCGTTGCCGTGAAGTTCGTGTCTGGTGAAAGATCATCGAGCTCGACCACGGCTACGCCACGTGTCGTCGGTGCCGAAACGCTCCGATCTCCAAATCTGATGACCACCGAATCGGTGGCCGACCGGACGAGCAGCTGAGCCGACCGTTCGTCGACAGCGAAAACTTCGTGTTGTGCGAGCGCCGAAAATGGTGGTGCTGTGTTTCGCATCGGCGCCTACAGAGCGCCTGGAAGATCGGTCTCGACCCGTCCGCGGAACGCCGAGTTGACCGAGAGTCGTTCGAGGTGCTGATCGAGCTGCTTTTGGCCCTGCGGAAGCTGTCGGCCTTCGAAGAACGCGACCACGTCTCCAGCGGACTCGCTGTCGGTGAGCCAGCGGACGCCGGTGAGCATTCGCACGATCGTGTTCGACGGATATTGCTCGTTGATCTCATCCCAGGAGTCTCGAATCCGAGCCCACGCAGCGGGGCCATGTGGTCGATTCATCAGCGTTTGTGCCAACACGAAAGGAGCATTTTGCGAGCGAATCGATCCGTCGAAGGACATCGTGACGAGCTCTTCGATGTGGTTCGCTCCCGGGAAGAGAGGCAGCGCGTAGAGGTTCCGAATTTCCTCTTGGGGGTTGCTGGCTTCTTGGAAGCGCTGTCGGAAAGTCGCGAAGTCGTGATCGTCACCGTTGGAGGCCACGATCTTCACCGCGGCAGATCGCAGTTCGGCATCGGGATCGTCCATCGCGAGGATCTCGCGAGCACGGGCGAGGGCCTCTACACGGACAGCGGACCCCGCTGGCGTGAGCGTCCCAGCCGTGGCCAGCAAGGTGCCTCGGAGTTGACTCGTCCGGGCGGTCTCGCCCGGGCTCGGGTCTTGGCCGAGGACGGCCCTTGCCTCGTCGATCAGCGACGAGACCCGATGGCCAAGCGCATCTCGGTCCCGTTCAGCGGCGACGTGATCGATAAATCCGAGTGCGCCGACGATGCGCTGCCAGACCGAGATGTCGTTTTCGGTTCGGTAACCTTCGACGAGTTGGAAGAAGTCGGCGAGACCCGTTTCGCCGCCGAGGGTCAAGGTCCAGGTGTCGTCGAGCAGTCCGAAACGTTCTACGGCGTCCAATGACTCGACGCCTTCTCGCCCGAGTGCCCCGAGGCGATCAGCGGAAAGCTTCACTCTGTAGAAGCCGTTCCCCGCGTTGTTGAAGGTCGCGACGTCATTCTCGTCGAGCGGAAGTTCAGCGGCGTCGTCATGGAGTTCGACGGTTTGGATCTGCCCCGACGAGCTTCGAATCTGCACCGGGATCGACCACGTGGCGGCTTCGCCCTCACCCGTGTAGGTGAAGCGACGCTGATGAACTTGGCCTGCGCTGACCTCGATGACCGGGTATCCGCCCTGGAAGATCCACGTCTCCATCGCAGCAGTCACCGGTCGGCCAGCCACGTGCTCGAGCGCATCCCAGAGGTCGTGGGTCTCGGTGTTCTGGTACGCGTGGGTGTTCAGGTAGTGGCGGATCCCATCTCGAAAGGTGTCCTCGCCAAGCCACTGCTCGAGCATACGCACGACCGCCGCGCCCTTTTCGTACGTCAAGAGGTCGAACATGCCCTCCGCATCGGCCGGAGAGATGACCGGAAACTCGATCGGCCTGGTCGACTCGAGGCTGTCGATGTCGAAGGCTGCCGAGCGGCTGATGCCGAAGCTCGTCCAGCGTTGCCATTCTGGGCGAAAGGCATCGGTGGCCTTCATCTCCATGAAAGTTGCGAACGCTTCGTTCAACCAGATCCCGTTCCACCAACTCATCGTGACGAGGTCGCCGAACCACATGTGGGCAAGTTCGTGGTTGATCACGTCCGCGACGTTTTGCAGCTCTGGCTGGGTTGCGGACTCGGGGTCGACGAGGAGCAGGATTTCGCGATACGTGACGCAGCCCAAGTTCTCCATTGCACCCATTGCAAAGTCGGGGAGGGCGATCATGTCGAGCTTGTCGCTCGGGTAGGGGATGCCGTAATAGGCCTCGAAGTACGACAACGCATGTACCGCAACTTCGAGTGCGAAGTCGGTGAGATGTCCCTGACCAGGCCGATGCACAATTCTGACCGGCACGTCACCGGCCATTGCTGGACCGGAGACCTCGAGAGGTCCTACGACAAACGCGACCAGGTAGGTCGACATTTTCATCGTCTCGGCGAAACGAACGGAGACCAGGCCGTCGTCGCGATAGGCGCGATCGATTTCGGCGCCGTTGCTGATAGCCATGAAACTAGGATCGACAATCAACGTGATGTCGAACGTGGCCTTCATGTCCGGTTCGTCCCAGCACGGAAAGGCCCGACGGGCGTCCGTCGACTGGAACTGGGTCGTTGCGATCGTGTGCACCGTCCCGTCGTCGTCGGCGAACGTCGAGCGGTAGAAACCCTTCAATGCATCGTTCAGCTCTCCGCTAAACGATGCGCTGAAGCTGATCGGTCCGGGTGCGCGCTCGCCACCGAGGTCGACGATCAGCTGTTCGCTTTCCTCGTCAACAGAAAAATCGGCCGATTCTCCGTCGATCATGAGCTCTGACACCAAGAGATCAGCGACGTTGCATCGCAGCTCTGTTGCAGGTTCAACCACCTGCGCTGCCACCTTCACGACGCCCGAGAACCGGTGTGTGCCGAGGTCGGGCTGGATCTCGATCTCGTAGGAAGAGGGAAGGATTGTTCGGGGCAGTCGGTAAGCCATGGCGTCCTTGATGAAAGAGTCGTTCGCGAACGGCGCCCGGATGAGTGGAGCGCTGCGTGGCGAATGGTACCTTCGGAGACCGGTCCGGGCTCCGATCCCGGCGAGGAGTGCAAGATGAGCGCAGCGGAAGTCGTCGGCGTCGGAAACGCGATCGTCGACGTCATTGGACAGGTTCCCGATAATGCGATCGATGAATGGGGTCTAAACCGTGGCTCGATGACATTGATCGACGAGCCGAGGGCGGAGGAGCTCACGGCTCTGATGCCCGATGGGCTGAAGGAGTCTGGTGGGTCTGCGGCGAACACGATGGTCGGCGTGGCGTCGTTCGGCCGCAGCGCCGCCTACATCGGCAAGGTGCGCGACGATTCGATTGGCGATGTCTTTATCCACGACATTCGCGAAGCGGGCGTCCAGTTCGATGTCACTCCTGCTGCTTCTGGTCCTGCTACTGCTCGTTGCCTGATCCAGGTCACGCCAGACGGGCAGCGCACCATGAATACATTTCTCGGCGCGAGCTCAGTGCTCACCGTGGCCGACATCGATGAGTCACTCGTCGCCGGCGCAAAGGTCCTGTATTGCGAGGGTTACCTCTGGGACCTCGAGGAAGCAAAGTTGGCAATTCGCCATGCGATGGACATTGCGGCCGCTAACGGCGTCACGGCCTCGTTGACGTTGTCGGATCCATTTGCGGTCGACCGTCACCGCGCTGAGTGGCTCAATCTCATTGCCGATCGTGTCGACCTTCTCTTCGGCAATCGCGATGAGGTTTTTTCGTTGCTTGGAACCGACCGCGAGGCCGAGATCATCTCGGACTTACGAGAGATGACCCAAACCGCGTGTATTACGAAGGGCGCTGAAGGCTCGATGATCATTACCCGGACGGAGGTCATCGAGATCCCGGTGGTCGAAGTTCCTAAACGTGTCGACACCACCGGTGCGGGCGATCTCTACGCGTCCGGAGTGCTCGCCGGGATCGCGCAGGGTTTCTCCCTCGACGCGGCGGGTCGAATGGGAAGTTGT
Source organism: Verrucomicrobiales bacterium (assembly GCA_047638715.1). Taxonomy (GTDB): domain Bacteria; phylum Actinomycetota; class Acidimicrobiia; order Acidimicrobiales; family SHLQ01; genus SHLQ01. The sequence continues at coordinate 44,008 of JBLIMK010000012.1, read as the reverse complement.
GCAGCGGCCGAGGTCATCACGCACATCGGCGCTCGTCCCCTCGAGGCACTGACCACGCTCTGCTAGTTCCGCGGTTTTAGCTTGCGGTCGAAGAATTCGAGGATGATTTCCGCCCGCCGTTTGCGATGCGCGGGCGATCCCGATCGGGTGAGTTCGTGGCTTTCGTTTGGGAACAGCCAATACTCGACGTCCTTCTCAAGAATCGTCGCCGAGACGAAGAGCTGCGTTGCCTGCTCGGTCGGGCATCGGAGATCGTCTTCGCTGTGAATGATCAGAAGCGGCGTGTCGAGGTCCGCCACGTAGGTCACTGGCGACATTCGCAGATATTCCTCGGGGTCTTCGAAGTGGCGAGGTCCGATCTCACCGTTGAAGTAGCCCGCGAAATCCGATCCGAATTCGAGGCTCAGGAGGTTGTTCGCCGAACGTTCGCTGCACGCGGCGGCGAATCGATCGCTGTGTGTCACGATCCATGAGGTCATGTAACCCCCATACGATCCGCCGAGCACGCCGAGGCGTTCGGAGTCGATGAAGTCGAATCGCCGTAGGGCTTCGTCGACGGTAGCCATGACGTCTTGGTAGTCGACCGAGCCCCAGCCACTTCCGGGCTTTTTGTGTTTCGGTCCCCGAATAGCGTTTCCCCACGCGGCGTGTCGACCAGAACCACCGCGCGGATTCGAACACACCACGACGTAACCCGCATCGACTTGCATCTGGAACTCGTCAAAGAAAACGTTTCCATATTGGGTGAATGGCCCGCCGTGGATATTGAGCAACATCGGGTAGCGCTTCGACGCGTCAAAGTTCTTGGGCCGGTAGATCCACGCATCGACCTCGACCATCGAATCGCCGTCGCCCGACGGAGCTAGGAAGTGCTCGCCATCGACCGGTCGTGCCGCTGTTGTCCACGATCGACTCACCGAGGTCAGCGCCCGCTCTTCGCCGTCGATGAGCAGGAAAATCTCGTTCGGAACAATGCGGTTTGTGGCAGAGAAGGCGATCGCCTCCTTACCGTCGACAGAGCCCGGCGACCAGCCCGTGACACAACGATCGCCAGAGATGAGCAGTTCAGGTGCGTCGCCGTCGGGGTCGAGGCGATAGAGGTGCACGTTTCCGCGATCTTCGACGGCGCCGAGAAGTCCGGCGTCCGTCCACGTTGGCGACTGCCCGACCACTACGGGCGCCCAATGTCGGTCGATCGCCTCGCTGATCCATCGAGGAGCGCCGATCGATGTCGGGTCGAGGATGCCGATGTGGTTGTTCTGAAACATCGTCTCGATGTCGTCCTGGCCAATCGTGGCGACGCGGTCACCCTCGGGCGAGACGACCGGAACAAAGGCAAAGCCTGAATCGTCACTGATCGACCGTAAGTTCCCATCGAGGTCGACGACTGCGGCTCGGTTGACGCCGGTCGTGAGGAGTGGGTTGTAGTCGATGGCGAGTTGTGTGCTGTCGGGGAACCAGTTGGGTTCGCCACATTCGTGCACCCCAGGTGTGAGGTTGCGGACTTGGCCGGTTCCGTCGAGGGCGGCGACGTACACGTGTGCCGGTCGATCACAAATGAAACCCTCGCCGTTCATCGTGAAGAGAAGGTTCTCGATCTTGCGTGGCTCTCGCAGTGTGGGATCGGTGACGTCATAGTCGGAGTTTCGAGTGCGCATGGCAAAAGCAAGCCAGCGTCCATCGGGCGAGAAGGCCAGCGACGACATCGACTCTTTACTCGAGTGGACGAGCACGGTTTCGCCGGGTGCTTCGAATGGCAGCAGGTGCAGAGTTGCCTCGACGCCGCCCGCCGCCGCTGTCTTTCGAGCCGAGCAGAAAGCGAGCATCGATCCGTCCGGTGACCAGCGAGGCTGGCCGTCGCGGTGTTCGCCTGAACTGAGTGGACGCGCAGCGCCGTTCGTCGTCGACACCACCCAGACCCGGCTGCGATAGATGTTGTTCGCAACGTCGATCTAGGAGACCACGTACGCGACGTGACGCCCATCCGGCGAGAGCTGCGGGTCGGAGGCTTGAACAAATCCGTCGAGTTGGTCTGGATGCATGACCTGACCATAACAATTTGCTGAAAAAGTCCGAATGGTTTACATCACGATGACTTTTGGAGTTTGCTCACTGTTTGCGAAACGTGCCTTTGGTGTGGGGTGACCTTCGCCACATGCCCTATTCGCTTGGGCGATCTGCCAATCTGTTGTGAGGATCAAGACTTACCCTTTGGTAACTTGGTTGACTCTCCGATTTGCGGTCCGTCTTTCTTCCGCTATCGTTCACGAATTCCGCCTGGCGCATGCAGAAAGGGGTCACAACGAGTGGACAACGTTGTTCTCGACGTCGATGACCTTCACACCCAATTTCATACCCAAGATGGGACCGTCTATGCGGTGAACGGCGTGAGCTTTCAACTGCGCGCGGGCGAGTTCCTCGGCGTGGTAGGTGAAAGCGGTTCGGGCAAGAGCGTCACGATGATGTCGCTCCTCAAGCTCATCCCGATGCCCCCTGGCGAAATTTCTGGCGGAACAGCCATGTTCAGTGACGAAGATCTGCTCCAAATGGAGCACGACCGACTCCGTTCGGTCCGCGGCGGTCGCATCGGCTTCATCTTCCAAGACCCGATGACCTCGCTGAACCCGGTTATTACCGTGGGTAAACAATTGACGGAGTCCCTTCAGCTTCATACCGAGCTGAACAAGAGTGAACGCCGAAATCGGGCCGAGGAGCTACTGAACCTCGTCGGCATTCCCGACCCAGCGCAGCGCCTAAAGAACTACCCCCACGAGATGTCGGGCGGCATGCGCCAGCGGGTGATGATCGCAATGGCGATCGCGTGTTCACCAGAGATCATTATCGCCGATGAACCAACGACCGCTCTCGACGTCACTATTCAGGCGCAGATCATCGATCAGGTTCGCCACCTCCAAGAAGAACTTGGCACGGCCGTCGTGTGGATTACCCACGATCTTGCCGTCGTTGCTGGACTAGCCGACCGCGTTATCGTGATGTACGGCGGTCGAATCGTCGAAGAGGCTCGCGTCGAAGTCCTCTACACGAACCCTCAACACCCCTACACCAGGGGATTGTTGGCGTCGCTACCTCGTCTCGACCAGAAGGGCCACGAGCTCGTTTCGATCGACGGACAGCCACCGAACATGCTCAACGAACCCGTGGGATGTTCGTTCGCTCCGCGCTGTGAGTTCGCGTTTGACAAGTGCTGGGTCGAGACCCCGGCGTTCATCGAGGTGAAGGTGGGCCAAAAGGTCGCCTGCCATTACGACCTCGACAATGGACGTCCACGATGACTGCCGAAATGATCCAAGACGAGTCACCCGCTGAAGGCTCTGGTGAGCGCGAGGTAGTCGTTCGGATCAAGAACCTCACCCGTCATTTCCCTGTGCGCTCGGTCTTTCTACGACGGAAAATCGGGTTGGTGAAGGCCGTCGACGACGTCACCTTCGACATCTACAAGGGCGAAACCCTTGGCTTGGTCGGTGAGAGTGGGTCGGGAAAGACGACCACGGGTCGCGTGATACTCCAGCTCGATGAGGCCACCGCTGGGTCGATCGAGATCTTGGATCAAGACGTCTTGTCGTTATCGTCATCGCGGCTTCGGGCGCTTCGCCCAAAGATGCAGACGATCTTCCAAGATCCACACGCTTCTCTGAATCCACGAATGACGGTCGCGTCGATCATTGGCGAACCTCTGCGAGAGCATCGTTCGATGCGTGCCGCAGAGCGTGAGGAGAAGATCAACGAGCTTCTACTCATGGTCGGCCTCGCTCCGCAGCACGCAAACCGCTATCCGCATGAATTCAGCGGAGGCCAGCGCCAGCGCATTGGCATCGCCCGCGCCATAGCCCTGAACCCCGAGTTCATCGTCTGCGACGAGCCCATTGCTGCGCTCGACGTGTCGATTCAGGCGCAGGTTGTCAACCTGCTTGCCGACCTGCAAAAACAACTCGGACTCACCTACCTGTTCATTTCGCACGACCTGAGCATGGTTCGTCACATTTCTGACCGAGTTGCGGTGATGTACCTGGGCAAGATCGTCGAATTGGCAGACGTTGACGATCTCTACGATCGACCGATGCATCCTTATACGCAGGCCTTGCAATCGGCTGTTCCGATTCCGGATCCGCTTCTCGAACGGTCCCGATCACGCGTCATTCTTGAGGGCGACATCCCAAGCCCGTCGAATCCTCCGAGCGGGTGCAGATTCCGGACCCGATGTCCAATCGTGCAAGATCGGTGTAAATCTGAAGAGCCTGAGTTTCGTGAACTACGGCCAGGTCACTTTGTGGCTTGCCATTTCGCAGACCCAGATTCAATGAACGCTGGTGGGCATCCCCACCTCGTGGAAACCAACAATGTCGGCCTGGCCGACGCATAAACCCGTCGGCCCAGCCGACAAGGAGAGGGAAATATGACACAGTGGAAGAGGCTGCTCGCCGTGATGGCCATATTGGCCATGGTCGCGGCGGCATGTGGCAGCGACGATCCTGCCGATAATGCGAGCGACGATAGCGCCGCCGTAAATACAGACGATGCTCCAGCAGATGAGCCAGACGCACCAGCAGATGAGCCAGACGCACCAGCAGATGAGCCAGACGCACCAGCAGAGACCAGCGCTGCTGGCATGAGCGGCGACCTACTGCTGCTTCAGTGGCAGGCACCTTCACAGGCGAACGCTCTCCTCTCGAACGGCACCAAGGACCTCTTGGCATCGTCGCTCGTGCTTGAGGCACTCGCTGAGTTCACACCAGATGGTGGCTTGATCCCAGCTCTAGCAGTCGAGATCCCGACCAGCGGAAACGGCATTGCCGAGGACGGCCTGTCGATCACCTGGACCTTGCGTGACGATGTTCAGTGGTCCGATGGCACCAACTTCACTTCAGCAGACGTTGTGTTCACTTACGAATACTGCATCGATGAAGAAACCGGCTGTTCCGTCGAAGCATTCACCACTGTTGAGAGCGTTGTAGCTGATGGTGACTATGCAATCACAATCACCTTCACCGAAATCACGCCTTACCCATTCTCAGCATTCGTTGGCTACACCAGCCCCGTCATTCAGGCAGCTCAGTTTGCCAATTGTGTCGGCGCAGCAGCAAAGTCATGCTCGGATGAGAACTTTGGCCCAATTGGTACTGGCCCGTACATGGTCACCGAGCTTCGTCCCGAAGACACGGTCACCTACGCCATGAACCCGAACTACCGCGGCATCGCCGAAGGTAAGCCTGCGTTCGCCACCGTAACGATCAAGGGTGGCGGCGACGCTGAGTCATCAGCACGTTCCGTCCTCGAAATCGGTGAAGCTGATTACGCGTGGAACCTGCAGGTTGCACCGGAAATTCTTGCTTCCATGGAAGCTGCTGGACAGGGTCGTTTGGCTTCGGCGTTTACTGCAAACGTCGAGCACATCAACCTCAACCAGACCGATCCATTTGCTGATCCGCCTTCCGAGGGCACGCCGAACCCATTGTTCGTCGACAATCCTGACCTGCACCGGGCACTCTCGGTTGCAATCAACCGCGACGCACTTGTCGCAGTTGGCTACGGACCTTCGGGCCGCGCAACCTGCAACATCTGGCCAGTAGGTAACCCGAGCACCACCAACGATTGGTGCCTCACACAGGACGCCGCAGCTGCTAACGCACTACTCGACGGCCTCGGCTACCTCGACACCGATGGTGACGGAATCCGCGAAGCTGATGGCTACGGCCCACTCGAGTTTGACTACGTCACCTCGACGAACGCTGTACGTCAGAGCAACCAGGAGCTCATTGCTCAGGATTGGGACGCAATCGGCGTTAAGGCCAACATGTTGAACGAAGACGCAAGCCTCTTCTTCGACGGAACCTGCGCAAGCGACGTCTGCATCTGGAAGTTCTTCACTCCAATGGAGATGTTCACCAACGGTTCTTCGGGCCCTTACGGACCCGGTTACCTGAACGGCTACGAGAGCAGCAAGATTCCAACAGCTGCTAGCAGCTGGGGCGGGGACAACATCCCTCGTCTCAACAGCGCTGAGTTTGACGCCTTGTCAGCTCTAGCCGGAACGACTGCACTTGACGATCCAGCGTTTGAGGGCCTCGTGCACGAAATGAACGACATCATTTCGTCCACTGCCCTGATCCCGCTGATCCACCGTGCAAACGCATCGGCATTCTCAACCAAGATCGGCAACACCGGCGATCTCAATGGTTGGGACAGCGAGTACTACAACATCGAAGACTGGACTCGGAGCGAGTAATCAGTAATTCGTGTTGACGTGTTGGCGGGGGCCTAGCGGCCCCCGCCAATGCACCACTTTGGGGGAACGGGGAACTAAGGCGTGTTGAGATTTTTGTTTCGGCGATTGTTGATCGCTGTACCGACCGTCGTTGTCATCAGCGTTCTGGTGTTCGCCTTGCTCGAGCTAGCGCCCGGTGATCCAACGAGCCAGGTCCCTCTTACCGTTCCTGCTGAGGTTCGCGAAGCAATTCGTGAGTCCCTCGGCGTGAATGACCCGTTCTTCCAGAAGTGGACGAACTGGGCCCAGCTCATGATGATCAATGAGCCAATTCACGCATTCGAAGATGTCACGGGCGCGTGTTTTGGCGACTGTGAAGAACGTGCCCGAATTATCTCGTGGAGCTCTCGCTCCGCTGCGATGGACACCGTGTACCAACGAATTCCCCAAACGTTGTGGGTACTCGGGCTCGGCCTGCTCTTCGGCTTCATGCTCGCGGTTCCTGTCGGGACGCTTCAGGCGTATAAACAATATTCGATGTTCGACAACCTCGGGACGGTCTTCACGCTCCTTGGTTACAGCGTTCCCGTTTTCGTGATCGGCCCGCTGCTGATCTGGTTATTCTCCGTAAAACTTGGGTGGTTACCGACCTTTTACGACACGACACACGACATTATGTGGACGTCGTGGTCAACGATCTGGACCCAAATAAAACAGTTGCTCATGCCCGTCACAGTTCTGACGCTGTTCAACGCTGCATCATTTGGTCGCTTCACCCGCGGCTCTGTACTTGAGAACCTCAACGAGTCCTACGTACGCACGGCACGAGCCAAGGGTCTTGGCGAGTTTCCCGTCGTAAGCCGGCACGTGCTTCGCAACAGCATGATCCCCGTGGTGACCCTTCTCGCTCTCCAGATCCCGGGCATCTTCGCCGGAGCGATCATCACCGAGAACGTCTTCCGCATCAACGGCCTGGGTCAGCTCCTCTTGATCTCGATTCGCCAGTCCGACATACCAATGGTGCAGACGCTGGTATTCATCTTCGCCGTGCTGGTGGTGGTGTTCAATATCCTCGCCGACTCCCTGTACGGCATCCTCGACCCACGGATTCGGTATGACTGATCTAACTAAAGAGACGGCAGGCGACCCCGATTCCGGTCAGGGCAAAGCGCTCGATGCTGCGAATGAACTGGGCGAATTCCGTTCACTGCGCGCCGACGTCTGGCGCCAGTTTAAAAAACACAAGGGCGCAATGGCCGGTGTGATCATTTTGTTCATGGTCTTGTTCGGTTGTTTTGTCGGTCCATACCTGTTGCCGTTCGATACCGAGACACTCGATGTCTCGAACACGAACCGGCCGGCTGGCTGGCCCCACATCCTGGGTACCGACAACCTTGGACGCGATGCATTTACTCGGTCCTTGATCGGTGGGCGAATCTCGCTTCTCGTTGGATTTGTCGCCATGGCGATTTCGATCATCGTCGGCGTGCTCGTTGGGGCCCTCGCCGGTTACTTCAAGAAACTCGATTGGTTCCTCATGTGGATAACCGACGTCTTCCTCTCGATGCCAATCCTGCCCATCCTGCTCGTCGCAGTCGTTCTGTTCCGCAATCCAATGCAGGACTGGCTTGGAGACAGCCTCGGGATCTTCGTCCTCATGGTCATCATCATCGGTGGGACAAGCTGGATGCAGACGGCCCGCATTGTGCGCGGCGAGGTGCTCTCGGTGAAGGAGCAAGAGTTCATCCTTGCGAGCCGAAGCGTCGGCACTCGCTCACACCGGATCATCTTGAGCCACATCATGCCCAACGTGTTGAGCCCGGTGATCGTGGCGGCCTCGCTCGGTATCGCCATTGCGATCATCACAGAGTCGGCCGTATCGTTTCTTGGCCTCGGATTCCCGCTAGATATCCCCACGTGGGGAAGTCTGCTCAACGCATCGAGTCTTCGACTCAGCCTGAATATTTGGTTGACGATCGGCCCTGGTCTCTTGCTTTCCCTCACGGTGCTGAGCGTGAATCTCATCGGTGATGGACTCCGCGATGCACTGGACCCGCAGGGTCGCAGCGCTGGCTGATTTTCGCAGCGGTCGCAATCCGTCGCTGCGCTCTTCGATGCGCGGCTGATTTTCGCAGCGGTCGCCATCGGCCTGACCGTATTCTTCTAAAATAGGTGTGTAGGTTGACCTGTCTGATTGTCCGACGGGAGGCACAGTAATGACTAGCGACAAGGCCGTCGCCATCGATCAGACGCGGCCCACCGTGCGCGCTGGTGCACGTTTGGTCAAGGCCCTCGTTCGCCCGCATTGGGTACCGTTTTCCGTCTCTGTGACCGGCGCGGCCGTCTTCGCCGGCGGCACGGTCGGCTCGGCCTCGGTGCTTGGATGGATCACCGATCGAATAGTCATTGCCAGCTTCGACGACGATCTTGGCGCTGCGTCCGCATTTGTCGGTGCGCTGGCGGTCATGGTCGTAGCTATTATCCGATCCGTCGGCGTGGTCGCGCGCCGCTATTACGCGGGAATGACCGCGGAACGGGTCGAGCGTGGGGTTCGCGAGCAACTCGCAGAGCAGTACCTGGCACAACCAATGTCCTGGCTCCGACAGCTTTCGACCGGGCGGCTCATCGCCCACGTCGACTCAGATGCCCATGTGCTCACGCACTCGTTGCACCCCTTGCCGTTCAGCTTGGGCGTGCTCTTTCTTGCCGTCTTCGCCGGTGTCCGACTCTTCATCATCGATCCGTGGGTAGCGCTCATCGCCGGGATTCTTTTCCCGTTGATGGTCGCGATCAACAGCGTGTACGGCCGGTTTGTGGAGAAGCCGCTGGCGGACAGCCAGGCTCAAGTCGCGGCGGCTGCAGGAATTGCTCACGAGAGTTTCGAAGGTGCACTGATCGTAAAGACGCTCGGCCGTCGCGAGGCGGAGGTCGAACGCTTCGACGTCGCGGCGAATCGTCTCCGAGAGCGACGCCAGCAGGTCGGATATATCCGTTCCTGGATGGATATCTTTCGTCATTCGTTACCGCAGCTCGGCATCCTTGCGGTCATCGTCGTCGGCGCAAGTCGGATTAGCTCGGGTGCCATGACCCCGGGCGACATCGTCGAGGTCGCCGCGTTGTTCGGGGCTCTTGGCATTCCAATGCTCGTCTTCGGTTTTCTGCTCGAGAGCCTGATTCCGGCCGTAGTGGCCTGGAACCGCCTCCGCCCCGTCGTAGAGGCGGACATCCCGGTTTCAGCTCCTTCGCGTGGCAGGCCTGAAGGCGCGCTCACCGTCGACATCGACGACGTCCGGTTCGCGTGGCCCGACGCACCCGACGATCTTGTGCTCAACCACGTCTCCCTGCATATCGACGCGGGTGAGATGGTGGCGATCGTTGGCCCCACCGGCTCGGGAAAGAGCACCCTGTGCGCTGCGATGGCCGGCGTGCTCGACGACGTCGATGATCGAGTTCGCATCGGCGGTCGCTCCCTTCACGACTTCAATCCCGCCGACCGTGCGGGCGCAATCGCCTACGTCTTTCAAGAAGCATTTCTGTTCGCAGAGTCGATCCGTTCGAACATCGACCTCGACGACACAACGCCCGATGAAGCTGTTGTCATGGCGGCTAAGGTCGCTGCGGTCGATGACTGGATCGGTTCGCTGGCCGAAGGGTACGAGACGCAGATTAGCGAGCGCGGCGTCACTGTTTCGGGTGGGCAGCGCCAACGAATCGCGCTGGCACGTGCGCTCGTGCGAGATGCCGGACTCGTGATTCTCGACGACGCGACCTCGGCGGTCGACACGATCGTCGAACAGGAAATCTTGTCTCACTTGCGAAGCTCGAGCGATGCAACGATGGTCATCGTTGCAAACCGCCTGGCCACAATTGCGTTGGCGGATCGCGTCGTGCACATGGTGGACGGTCGGATCGCCGGCATCGGTACCCACGAAGAGCTCCTGAACGATGACGCGTACAGCGACCTCGTCCTGGCGTATGCCGAGGTCGGCGATGGCTGATCACGCAATTATGACCAAAGCCGGTGAAGACGACGAGCAGGAGACTGCGCTAAGCGTCATCCGGCGTGGGCTGAAGACGACGCCCGAGCTCGTCCAAGGCTTGTTCGCGACGATGATGATCGGTGTCGCTGTTGCTGCCGGACAGATCTCGGTGCCGATCATCATCCAACTTGCACTCGACCGCGGTGGTCTCACGAGCGGCGACGTGAACACCTCCACAGTCGTGCGCCTCGTGCTCGTTGGTCTCGTGGTATTGATCGCAACCGAATTGCTCGCGCTCGTCGCTAAGCGGCGGATGATCTCGCGGGCCGAAACGTCCCTTCGCCGGCTGCGGGTGATGGGGTTCGATCACGTACATCGCCAATCGTTGGCGGTCCACAACCAACAGGCCACCGGGGTGATGATCAGCCGCGTCACGAGCGATGTCGACTCGCTGTCGCGGTTCACAGATTGGGGTCTTTTCGTTTGGGTCGTCGAACCCGTCGTCATTATCGGCGTGTTCATCGCTATGGCGGTCTACTCGTGGCAGCTTGCGCTGCTCGCCGTGACCGCGTTGTTGCCGGTATTTGTCGTGATGAAATGGGCTCGCACGCGGATGGCTCGGGCGCACGACGAACGTCGCACGGCAATCGGCGAACTCTTGGGCGCGTTCTCAGAGAGCTTGTCGGGCGCTGAGGTCGTGCGCGCCTACAACGCCCAGCACCGCACGCAGCGACGGCTCGACGAAGTGTCGGAGACGCGTTATCGAAAGGGACTTCGCGCCAACTTCTACATGTCAGGCGTGTTTGTCGTCGGCGATATTGTCGGCGCCGTCATGCTCGCCCTCGTGTTGATGGTTGGGGTCACGCAGCGGGAGGCACTCGACCTGTCCTCGGGTTCGCTCGTAGCGATCCTCTTCCTCATAACACTCTTGATGTCACCAATCTCCGAGCTGGGCGAAACGATCAACAACGCGCAAGAGGCCGTGGCTGGGTGGCGGAAGGTGCTCGACCTACTCGATCAGCCGATCGAAGATCTCGACCCGCACGGCGGTGCGAGCTTGCCCGAAGGTCCTCTGTCGTTCGAGGCTGCGAAGGTTAACTTCGACTATGGCGACGGCGTGCCGATCCTCCGCGACGTTTCGGTGATGATTCCCGCAGGCGTGCGCGTGGCGATCGTCGGCGAGACGGGCTCAGGCAAAAGTACGTTCGCTCGGCTGTTGTGCCGCCTGGCCGATCCGGCGGACGGTGTGATCTCGATCGGTGGTACAGACCTTCGCGAGGTTTCGGGGGCGTCTCGGCAGTCCGTTGTCCGGATGGTTCCTCAGGACGGATTTCTATTCGACACGACCATTCGTGAGAATATTTCTTTCGGTCGCGTCGGCGCAACAGATGCCGACATAGATCGAGCGCTCGAATTGTTGAACCTCGACGCTTGGGTCGAGGGGTTACCCCTGGGACTTGAAACACCGGTCGGCGAGCGTGGCTCTTCTCTGTCCGTCGGTGAGCGCCAGCTGGTGAGTTTCGCTCGGGCGGCCGTTGCCGATCCCGGCATCCTGATTCTTGACGAGGCGACGTCGTCGGTCGACCCGCAGACCGACCTGCAGCTCACTCGGGCGCTCGACCGTTTGGCCGCTGGCCGAACGATCGTGTCGATTGCGCACCGTCTCTCGACAGCGGAGTCCGCTGATGTTGTTCTGGTGTTTCACGACGGGGAATTGATCGAGCAGGGAAGCCACGACGAACTCGTCGACCTTGGTGGCCGTTATGCCGACCTGTTTGCGGCGTGGACGGCCGACGCCACCACGCGACCCTAAGCACCCAAAACAGGGGGTCTCACCCCGCTCCAAATCCCAAGAAGGCTTAGGTGCCATGCCCCTATCGAAACTTAGGGGCCTGACCCCTAATTGCATTTAGGTGCCAGGCCCCTTTATCGATAAAGGGGCCTGGCACCAAATTGCGGTTGCGTCTTAGGGCGTTCGCGATGGGGAGAGTTTGCCTGGCGGTGAGCGATAATCACCGTTATTATCAAGCTGTGGTCACCTACACAACTTCCGAAGATCCGCTCGGCGGGAAGCTGCTCGCTGCTGCTGCCGAGGTTTTTGCCGAGTTTGGCTACGACCGTGCGAAGGTCGCCGAGATTGCGAGGCGGGCTGGCGTTACGACAGGAGCCATCTACAGTCGATATCGCGGCAAGGCCGACCTGCTGGCCGACGCTCTCGGCACGCATCTCGTCGAACAGATCGAGCGCGTACTGCCCGAGGCGCCCGAGGGCGGTGTAGCGCTGTTGTCCATCATGGGTGCACATCTGCTCGACGCTCCACAATCAGCGAACTGGCTCGTTATGGAAGCGGTCGTTGCAGCGCGCCGCGACCCCGAGCTGGCCGCGATGATTCGCCGATCGTTCGAAGATGACGAGAGCCGAATCTCGAAACACATCCAGCAGGCGAAGGATGACGGGCAGATCGATCGATCGCTCAGCACGCTGGCGGTGGCGCAGTTCGCGATGGCGGTCGGTATGGGCATGAACATCAGCCGACTACTGAATCGGGAGCAACCATCGACCGATGACTGGAACGAAGTCATCGATCGGGTCCTCTTTGCCGCCACCCCCGAATTCTCTCGAAGCTCCACAGACAAGGAAGCCCACTAAATGTCTCACACCGACCCGCACGGCATCGACGTCAACGACCCCGAACGGATTCTCGAGATAGCGAAGGCCAACGTCGACCCCGACGAGGTGATTCATGCGGTCAAGGACAACGCCGAGGCGCTCTTCACCTGGGACTACGGCAAAGGGCAGCGGGCCGCGCTCGACAAGCTCTACGAAAAGGCCAAACGTTCGCAGTGGAACGGCACGACCGACCTGCCATGGGAGACCGAGGTCGATCTCGAGCGGTTCGAACCAACGGTCGACCCGCTCGAGCACGAGTACTTCTTTGCTCACAGTGACTCGCCTTTACACAAGTTGAATGCTGCCGAGAGGCACGAAGTCGATGTCGAATCGTTTCGGTGGAGCCTGAGCCAATTCATGCATGGAGAGCAAGGCGCTCTCCTGTGCACGGCAAAGATCGTCGAGACCGTTCCGTGGATCGATGCGAAGTACTTCGCGGCGACGCAGGTGGTCGACGAGGCTCGTCACGTCGAGGTCTTCAGCAGGTACACAACCGAGAAGCTCGGTGGCGCGTATCCAATCAACCCGCACCTTCGTCTCCTGCTCGACGAGATCATCAACGACAGCCGCTGGGACATGACCTACTTGGGCATGCAGATCATGGTCGAAGGGCTTGCTCTGGCCGCCTTCGGGTTCATGCACCAAACGACCAACGAACCCCTCCTCAAGCAGCTGCTTCGCTACGTAATGGCCGATGAGGCACGTCACGTCGCCTTCGGTGTTCTTAGCTTGCAAGAGGTCTATGACGGTATGAATAACGCGGAGATTCGCGAGCGGCAAGAGTTCGCATTCGATGCGGCACTTCGCATGCGAGACCGCTTCATGCGTCAAGAAGTGTGGGAGCGCATTGGTATCGATCAGCGCGAGATGGTCACATTCTTGTTGAAGATGCCGTGGGAAATGAAGGTGTTTCAGCGGCTGCTTTTTGCCAAGATCGTGCCAAATTGTCGCAAGCTCGGACTCCTTGACGCCGGCGATGGTTGGCTTCGTGATCGCTTCACCGACATCGGTGTGATCGAATATGAGCACTACGAAGACACGTCCGAAGAATATGAGAACTTCGATCTGATCGACGGTGTCGACGCGCCGCTCAACCGAACTGCATAGGAGCTGAGATGGGAAGCCAATGTTTTGAGGTCACGGAGTCTGAGGGCATTGCCCACATCGTGCTCAATCGCCCAAACGAACTGAACTCGATGACTCCCGATTTCTGGCGGGAACTCCCACAACTCGTCGATGAGATCAGCGACCGAGGAGCGGCCCGCGCGATCGTTGTGTCATCGACGGGGAAGCACTTCTCTGCGGGTATGGACATCAGCGTTTTCACAGGCGGGGGATTGAACGGTGACGACGATGTTGAGACGGGCCGCGCCCGCGCGAACTTTCGATACAACGTGCTGCATCTTCAGGACACCTTCACGGCGTTCGAGCGTGCTCGGATGCCGGTATTGGCAGCGATGCAAGGCGGCGTCGTCGGCGGAGCGGTCGACCTGATCACGGCATGCGATATGCGCTACGCGACCGAGGATGCATGGTTCTGCATTCAAGAGATCAACATCGGGATGACGGCTGACGTCGGTACGTTGCAGCGGCTTCCGAAGCTCATCCCCGAAGGCATTGTCCGTGAGTTGGCTTACACCGGCGATCGGATGTCGGCGCAGCGCGCGAAAGAGGTCGGGCTGGTTAACGAGGTCTACCCCGATCATCAAACGCTCATCGACTCTGTACTCCAGATAGCGCAACGGATCGCTTCACGCTCGCCCCTCGCTATCCACGGAACGAAGGAAATGATCAACTACACACGCGATCACTCAGTTGCCGATTCGCTTCAGTACATGGCCGCCTGGCAGACCGGTATGTTCCAGCCCACCGATCTCGTGGAGTCGTTCGGGGCGCAGATGGAGAACCGTGAGCCTGAATATGGCGATCTTCCCGAGATCACGCGAGGCCTCTAACCGAACGGAGCCTTACACCGCGTCCGAGAGTATGACGAGGGTGCTCGAGATCCAGCCTCCAGCAGCGCAGAAGATCTCGTCGAGAAGATTTCCGTCTACGAGCAAATCGGTGTGAAGCTCGAACGACGCGAGGTAGGAGACTTCGATCGCGTAGTCGGCATGGCTGAGGTCTTCGCCGTAGATTGTTTCGACGGTTGCCCCCTCGACTCGCTCGAACATATTTCGGCCCATCACGGGTGATGCTTCGGGCAGAACCTGGAGAACGGTAGCTGGGTTGGGCGGCTCGCTCAGTCGTTGCGCTCGCACGACAAGTTCGGCCTCGATCGCGGGTATCTCGGCAAGTTCACCGCTCAAGAACCATCGCCGATATGCAGTCTGGGACCACGTGGGCCAGAGCAACGTCATGTCGGCTTGCACTCGTGGTGGCACGCCTTGGCCCGGGATGCTGTACGAAGTTTCCCACCTGGTATCCCCAACAAGTGCGTCGGTTGTGAATCGTTCCTCCACGGCTTGCCGCTCCAGCATGGCGAGCTCCATTGCTGAACGGAGCGCGCCGATCGCGTCGGCAAACACATGGTCGAGCATTACGAGAAGCCGAATTGACGGTCGCCCGCGTCGCCGAGACCGGGTCGAATGAAGCCCACCTCGTTCAGTGCCTCGTCGATCGCCCCGGTCCATACGTCGATCGTCGGGTAATGCTCGTCCATGAGCGAGATGCCTTCCGGGCTTGCGAGCACACACGCGACCGTGATCCGCCCAGCGTTGGCTTCGTTGAGCAGCTTGCAGGTGTGGGCGAGCGAGCCGCCGGTCGCGAGCATTGGGTCGAGCACGAGGCAGCTTCGACCTTCCAAGTCCTCGGGCACCGTGTTCGCATAGGCGTGGGGGAGCAACGTTTCCTCGTCGCGTTTCAATCCAATGAAGCCGACTCTCGCATCGGGAAGCAGCAAGAGCGCTGCATCGAGCATGCCGAGCCCGGCGCGCATGACGGGTACCAGGAGCGGTGGGGCAGTGATCGTTACCCCCGTCGTGGGCTCGAGAGGCGTGTCGATGTCGATCCTCGTCGTCTCGACCGATCGAAGCGACTCGTAGATCACGAATGTCGACAACTCGGTGAGGTTTCGACGAAAGTCGCCTCGTGCGGTTGAGGTCATTCGCAAATGCGTGAGGCGTTCGCTGACCAATGGGTGTTCGACGAGGTGTGCTGGCATGGCACGAATGTAGCGGGGCGAGATCGCTACGTCGTTGCGGCCTCGACCAACCAGTCAAAGATCGGGTCTTGACGGCGGAACATTTCGGGGTGCCATTGGATTCCAACGATGGGTTTTCCCGTGAACTCGATGGCCTCAATCTCGCCATCGTCGGCTCGTCCGACGGGCCGGATCCCGGACCCGAGTTCGTCTACCACTTGATGATGGAGGCTGTTCACCTGACGCTCCGGGCCATAGGCGCCCGCTGGAATGCTTCCCTCTTCGAGGCGAACACCGTGGACTTCCGCCATTACTCCGCGGTCGAAGCGCGCATGGTCGGGGCGGTGTTGAGAAAGGGTTCCGCCGGCCGCGATGTTGAGCACCTGGTGTCCTCGACAGATTCCCAGCGTGGGCAGCGAAGCCGAGATGGCGCGTGCGGCGATGTCGAGTTCGAATGCATCTCGCACCGGCTCGACGCTTCCGATGTCTGCGCCTGGATCTTGCCCGTAATGCGCTGGGTCGACATCGGCGCCGCCGGAGAGGATGAGGCCGTCCAGTCGATCTATGACGAGTTTTGGGTCGACACCGAGCGGGAGGTGCATGGGGAGGCCACCGGATGCGAGAACTGCATCGACATAGTCGACGAGAACCACATCGATAAGCGCCTCGGCGAGAATGGAGGGTGCGCCGTCCACAAGTCCGTAGGGGAATTGTCGGCCTGTGATTCCAATGAGCGGCTGCATCCAATCACGGTACTTCCGCAACAGGGTTGTTCGTAACATGTTTGTCATCGCGCACGCCGATCGAATTCGGCCTGTCGGGCAGCGGTTAACCGCTCAACGCGGTTTCTCAATCCGGTTTGGTTACACCCGGAGCCCACGAACTTCCGAGCGAGTACAATTGGCTCATGTTGGCCTTGTACATTTTTTGTGCGGCACTCGGAATTCCATTGCTCGCAGTGTTCACCCTTGGGGGTGGCGACGCAGACGTCGACGCGGGCTTCGACATCGACGCCGACTTTGATGTCGACGCGGGCTTCGATATTGGCGATGCTGATTTGGGCGGTATTCAGGGCTTCGGTGATATTACGGCGCTCTTCCTCCGCGTGCCCGTCAGTTCGTACGCCGTGTTTCTCGCCGGTTTCGGAGGCGCAGGTCTTCTCGGCACATTGTTCAGCGTCGGCTTCCTCGCCACGATCGTTCTTGCTCTCATAGTCGGTGTTACAGGCGCATTCGCCAACACGGCATTCTTCTCCTACCTCCGGAACACAGAATCGAACAGTCAGCTGACCGACGGTCACCTCGAGGGCCGGTTGGCAACGGTGAGCGTTCCAATCGACGTGGGCAAACGAGGACGGGTGTGGATCGATACGGGAGATGAGCGAATTCAGCTCACCGCTGGGCAGCTCGAGTCGGCTCCCGACAAGTCGTTTGAGCGCGGAGAACAAGTCGTTATCGTCGAGATGACCAATGGAGTTGCCAAAGTCATGGCGGTCGATCCAGATCTCACGGATTGACTCGCTTCGACACGAATGAAGATTTCGTCCGGTCGGTCCGGATGATGTAAGCGGCTTCGGCCGAAAGGGGCAGTACAGAATATGACCGCATTTGCTTTGATTGCTGGTTTGTCGATCGCAGCGCTTTTGATCGCCGTTGTTTTCGTCGTGAAAAGTCTGATCATCATTTGTCCGCCAAACCGAGTTGCCATCATCTCGGGAGGAGCCGGCAAGCAGACATCCGATGGCCGAACGCTGGGTTACCGCGCGATTAAGGGCGGCCGAGCATTCCGAAAGCCGATCATCGAGCAGGTGGCATGGATGGACCTCAACAACATCCCGCTCGAGGTATCGGTCCTCAATGCGTATTCGAAGGGCGCAATCCCCCTAAACGTTCAAGGCATCGCGAACGTCAAGGTGTCGAGTAACGATTCGCTGCTGGCCAACTCCGTCGAGCGCTTCTTGAACGTGCCACATCAGTCGATTGCCCAGATCGCAAAAGAGACGCTCGAGGCGAACCTTCGTGGCGTCCTAGCCACGCTCACGCCCGAAGAGGTCAACGAGGACCGGCTCAAGTTCTCTCAGGTGCTCATCGAAGAGGCCGACGACGACATCAAGACCCTAGGTCTCGAGCTCGACGTGCTCAAGATCCAGAACGTCACCGATGAAGTTGGCTACCTCGACGCCGTTGGTCGTCGTCGTACTGCCGATGTCTTGAAGTCGGCTCGTGTTACCGAAGCTGAGAAGCAGGCCGAAGCAGAACAGGCTGAGGCCGAGGCCCAACAGCGGGCCCAGATCGCCCGAGCCCAAGCCGACCTCCTGGTCGTCGAAGAGCAGAACCTGCTCCGTGTTCGAAGTGCAGAACTCGACGGTGTTGCACGAGCATCCGAAGAAGAAGCCCGAGTGAAGGGTGAGAAGGCGAAAGCGATTGCCGAGCAGGAACTCGAACTCGAGCGAATCGAGCTCGAAAAGCGTCGTTTGCAGGCCGATGTCGTCTTGCCGGCCCAGGCCGATCTCGAAGCTCGCCAGCTCGCCGCACAGGCCGACGCTGCGCACATCATCGAAGAAGGAAAGGCCCATGTCGAAGTCTTTGAACGTCTCACGAACCAATACAAGGCAGCTGGCAGCGATGCGCACGACATCTTCGTCCTGAACATGTTGCCAGGACTCATCGAGCAGATCGTTTCGACGGTGAGCGGCATCGACATCGAGAAGATGACCGTGATCGACTCTGGCGGGGACGGAGGGGCCCTGCCCGGAATCGCCAAGCAGTTGCCCGCGTCGGTTATTGCCATCGCTGAACAGATCGAAACAGCGACCGGCGTTGACATCATGGGGCCGCTGCGTAATCGCATGGCGTCGGGTGGCGGAGCCGGCGATTCTGGGCCAGCTGCATTGCCCACAAGTTCCGCTGATGCCGCCGAGCAGATCGCCGTGCCAGATACTGCGACCGAGACGGCGAACTAGCGTCTCAAGCCTCTATCCGTTTTCGTCGGTGGATCGTTGTCGGTCCGCCGACGAAGCTGTTTTGCTGTGAAATTGGAGTCTCGTGACGCGCGTACTTGGGATCGATATTGGTGGGTCTGGGATGAAGGCCGCCGAGGTCGACATCGCTACCGGCGAGATCGTCTCGGACAAGTTCCGCATCCCGACGCCGAAGCCGGCAACTCCTGAGGCGATGGCCGACGTCGTCCGTCAGTTGACCGAACACTTCGAATGGACAGGCCCAGTGGGTGTCGGATTCCCAGGGGTGATCGATGCCGGGGTCGTCCGAACGGCGGCCAACCTCGACAAGTCGTGGTTGGACGTCGACGGGGACTCGGTCTTCACGACAGCAGCTGGTTGTGACGTTGCGATGATAAACGACGCTGACGCGGCCGGATTGGCCGAGTCTCGATTCGGCGCTGCCGCTGGCGTCTCCGGTGTTGTAATCCTGCTCACACTTGGCACGGGCATCGGGTCCGCCGTGCTCGTCGACGGAGTGCTCGTCCCAAACACCGAGTTTGGCCATCTGGTGCTCGGCGGAAAGATCGCCGAGGAGCGTGCGTCATCTCGCGCGAAAGAGGAGCAAGACCTTTCATTCAAACAATGGAGCAAACAGCTCGAGATGGTGCTGCAGGAACTTGAGAAACTCTTTTGGCCCAAGCTGTTCATCCTCGGCGGCGGGATCAGTAAGGACTTCAGGAAGTTTGCGAAGTATCTCGATGACGTCCAGACGCCGATCGTTTCTGCCCAGCAGCTAAACCGGGCTGGCATCGTGGGTGCAGCTCTTGCACAGTCGCACCTCGAGAACTAGTTGATCGCTCGTCACAAGTAGTGAAGCGGAAGCGCCGTGGTGCGCTTCATCTCCTCCATCACAAACGTGCTGCGTACGTCGTAGAGATCGATGTACTCGATCAGGCGAAGGTAGAACTGGTCGTAGGCATCCATATCGGGCACGACGACCTTGAGCAGGTAGTCGAGTTCACCGCTCGTCCGATAGGCCTCGACTACCTCGTCGAATCGTTCGATGCTCTCGAGGAACCGAGCCGTCCATGTGGCGCTGTGTTCGTTCGTGCGAATGAGAACGATGGCAGTGAGCGCGAGATTCACCATGCGGGGGTTGACGAGCGCGACGCGAGACGCGATGACCCCACTGCGTTCAAGATTCTGAATTCGGCGCCAACACGGCGTGGCGGTGAGGCCGACTTGGTCTGCGATATCTCGCACCGACTGTGAGGCGTCGAGTTGGAGCAGTTGAACAATTTCTCGATCTATTGTGTCCACTGTGGAACTCTGTTTCGTTAATCGTTGTTCGGATAGCACAGTATGTACTCGATTAGTGACGATTCATAGGAAATGTTGCACGCACGTGCTCCGAGTCGATCTGTACTGTGTGATCTATGAGAATTCGTGAGAAGTTCACCGAACATCCAGCATCGGTCGACGAGACGTACGCCGAGCACATGCGCGCTGCGGCAGGGTTCTCACGCCAGCTGGCGAGGGCCGCGTGGTGTTGCGGCGTGCACGCCCTCCTTCCGTGGCGTCATTGTTCTACGGGGAGCGAGGCGGTCAAGGAACTTCACGAACAGATGACGGCCGGCGCTCGAGGCGATGCCGGTGTAGCTGAAGCCGCGTAACCTTTAGAGCCCTCGGAGCTCGGCATAATGCGGTTTGATGACCTCATTGATGAGCACGAGTCGCTCATCGAACGGTAAGAACGCGCTCTTCATGGCGTTCACCGTGAGCCACTGCATATCGAGCATGTCCCATCCAAAGACATCGACCATGTTCTGCATCTCCTTTGTCATGGAGATATCACTCATGAGTCGATTGTCGGTGTTCAGCGTTACCCGAAACTTCAGATCCTTAAAAAGTTTGATGGGATGGTCTGCGAGATCGTCGACCACGCCGGTGTGCAAGTTCGATGAGGGGCAAACCTCGAGGGGAATGCGGCGATCTCGGATGTAGTGCGCCAGACGGCCGAGCCTCAGCTCGCCGTCGTTACCGACCTCGATGTCGTCGATGATACGAACACCGTGGCCAAGGCGCTCCGCGCCACACCACTGCAACGCCTTCCAGATCGACGGAGGGCCGTAGGCCTCGCCAGCGTGAATCGTGAAGTGGAAGTTTTCTCGTTCCGCGTACTGGAACGCTATGACGTGATCGTCCGGCGGAAATCCTTTTTCGGGCCCGGCGATGTCGAAGCCCACGACACCACGGTCACGCCATCGCACCGCCACTTGGGAGACTTCGAGACTGAGATTGTTCTGACGCATCGCTGAGCAAATCGTGCGGATCGTGAGAGGCGAGTTCGCGCTTCCATCGGCAAAGCCGGCCGTGACCGCCTCGAGGACGTCGTCCATCGTGAGGCCCTGCTCGACGTGCAATTCCGGCGCGAATCGGACCTCGGCATAGACAACACCGTCGGCGATCAAGTCTTCCGCGCACTCTCGCGCCACCCGGTGGAGGGCTTCGCGTGTCTGCATCACCCCCACGGTGTGGGCGAACGTATCGAGATACAGAACGAGGTCTTTGCGATCGGCCCCGCGCTTCATCCACTCGGCGAGTTCGACGGGATCGGTCGTTGGGAGTTCGGAGTAGCCAAACTCGTCCGCGAGCTCGATCACCGACGTCGGTCGAAGTCCTCCATCGAGGTGATCATGAAGCAAGACTTTCGGTGCGGCGAGGATGTCCTGCGGTGTTGGAGTTTGATCAGCCATGGTCAAGTATGCCGCGTTATCGAAAGACGGCAGTGCACACGCGCCAGGATGCGAGTGGCTTCGTCAACTCCAACTCGAAATCGACGGGCCCGCTCTCTGTCTGGGCAGTGCCGCCGATGAGTGCAAAACTTTCGCTCTCGCGTCCGGGCAGCACAAACGTCTCGGGATCGGCGTTGCTGCTAAACGTCGAGTTCGCGCCGCGATCGACGAACGATGTTCGAGAGAAGTCCCACTCGTTCGGTGGCCCTGCGGCACTGAAGGCTCCGAATAAGTCTTCACTCGGTGCACATGGCGCTTCATCGTCGGCGATCGTTTGAACGACCTCGAGGTCACCTGATTGCAACGCCGCCAAATACTGGCTTGCGGCCGATTCGATCGCGTCACCTCGTTCGTTGATTTCGTTGAAACCAAGGCCGACCAGTGCAATGCAGCCACCGAGCGGAAGTCCGCAGAACAAGACGAGCGCGCCGGCGATCCAAGGCCAGCGTTTCTTCTTTGGGGGAACGGGAGAGCTGCCACGTGGCGGAGGGGACGAGTAGGGCGGGTCGATGGGCGGTGGTGGTGCCGCTGGATTCCACGGCACACCGTCTTGAGGTGTTGCACCTCGGTAAATCGGATCGTCATTCGTACTATCACTCATCGGATGGAATGTAGTTCAGTCCGGTCGTGGGTCGCGACTAGTGGTCCGAGGATCGCCGAGCGCCACGAGTACGCGGTGATGACAGCACGGATCCGAGGTCGGCGACCGAATCGATCAGATGGGTGTGGGGCGCGGCCAGAAGTGACGCCTCCGACGCGTCCCCACTCCGGACGCCGATAACGAGTCCTGCGCCTGCACGGTTGCCGGCCTCGAGGTCGCTTGCGGTGTCCCCAACGATCGCGACCTGCGCAACGCTGTCGATCCGCAACTCAAGTATTGCGCCCAATAGGAGATCGGGGGCGGGGTGGCCTCGTCGCGTTCCGTGTGCTGAGAGGGTTGCCGCAAACGAGTCCATCCATCCGATATGCGCGAGGACAGCTTTACGCACATCTGGCGTGAAGCTTGTTGTAACGGCCGTGAGGACTCTGTCGGCGTCGAGGGAAGCGAGGATGTCGCGTGCGCCCGCTATTGGTTGTAGTCGGGGGACCGCCTCCAGAATGCTGTCGTCGAATGCCCATGTGGCTTCCTCCGCCACCACCGGATCGCCCAGCACATCGGTCAGAACGACGAGCGTTGGACGCCCTCTTTGCTGGACGATGCGACTCTGTGCTTTCACGAATTGCTCAGTACCAACGGCCACGCCGGCCTGCTGCAGAGCCGCGTCATAAGCATCTGAGACGATGGCGTCGTCCGCAATGAGCGTGCCCATCAGATCGAAGACCACGAGCTGCACTGCGGCGTTGGCCAACGGGAAGGCGGTCATGGGCTCAGCGTGACACGTTTTTGTGGTCTACGCCGCAGCGCGAGTCCGTCGAAGCAACGGGTCCGCTGTGGCCAGCGCCTTGTCCGCGATTCGAAATATCCGACCCGCCGCGCCGGGGGTCTGACCATCGACCAGGTTGCCCATGACCTGCAACGTGATCTTCGCAATTTGGTCCGTGCCGACGGCCAGCCGGAGACCTGATCGAAGAATCCAGGGGTGTCCAATGAGAAAACTGAATCGGCGTCCTGTGCTTAAGAACGCGTCGAATCGTTCGCCTACCTCGATGTCGTATCGTTCTGGCGCAGTCGCTGGGTCGGCGAGAAAGAGGTCGGATGCCACCATCCCGCTCTCGAGCCCGTAGTCGATCCCCTCGCCGTTCATCGGGTTGATCAGACCGGCTGCATCACCTATCGCAACCCATCCTTTGCCATGGCGACGCCGTGCGCTCATCGGCAGCCGCCAGGCTCGAGGTCGTTCGACAAATTCGCCCAAGCCCCACGATTCGCGAACCATGTCTCGATAGTCATCGAGGAGGGTGTTCAGGTTGAGCTTCTTGAACCCCTTCATAGTGCTCAGGGCTCCTGCGCCGATGTTGACCGTGCCGTCACCCGCGGGAAACATCCAGCCGTATCCCGGAACCGGTGTGCCGGTGTCGTCCTTCAGCGTCAGACATGCCTCAAGGTGTTGGTCGGCGTGGCGAGGCGATGCGGCATACGCGCGAATTGCGAGTCCGAATGGCTCGTCATCGACACGTTCAGTGCCGAGCATCTTGGCGACTTTGCCAGGTGCTCCTGTGGCGACGATGGTCATCGGCGCGTGCCAGGTCTTCTCGCCCGCTTCCACGCCGATGACGCGATCTCCGTCGAAGATGGGGAGGGCTTCGGTCTCCCAGATGACCTCAGCTCCAGCGTTTGTTGCCGCGTCGATGAGTGCTGCATCCAACCGTCGGCGCGGCCAGACGGCTCCGTGGTCTGGAAATCGAGTTCCACTTGGCCAATCGAGCTCGCGAACGGTTGAGTTGGCGATCATTCGCAGCCCAACGATGTGGTGAGCGCCCTCTAGGTCGATCTTGAGCTCATTCAGTACACCGATGGCTCGTGGCGTTAGGCCATCGCCGCAGACCTTGTCGCGGCCATAGGGAGCCTTATCGAACACGACGACGGTGGCTCCGCCTCGAGCTGCCTGAATTGCCGCGGCGGCTCCCGCTGGCCCCGCGCCGATTACGAGAAGATCGGCGGTCATCGATGTCATACAACAAG
The DNA here is from genome assembly GCA_047638715.1 of Verrucomicrobiales bacterium. Lineage (GTDB taxonomy): Bacteria > Actinomycetota > Acidimicrobiia > Acidimicrobiales > SHLQ01 > SHLQ01. Next base: position 19,634 of record JBLIMK010000012.1, on the reverse strand, counting down.
TTTGCCATCGCCAACCTCAGATCATCACGTTCTGGGGTCGGGTCTCAACAAATAACACTTTCACCTACGTTGAATTGTTTGATGTTGAGACCTGACCCCATCGGAGAGTGGTGAGTTCTCGGCGGTATATGCGTGATGAATTGTTCGAGGTTGAGACGCGACCCCACAGGGCCGGGTCTCAACCGCCAACAGTTGAGGGCAGGCAGTAGATTCGAGCCTGTGGTCGGAGACTTGCGGGTCGGATGTGCGATGTGGACCCATCGAGCGTGGCTTGGACGGAGCCTTCCTCTCGCTACGCCGACTGGCGGAGAACTCGCTGCGTATGCCGCGGCGATGCCGGCGGTCGAGGGAAATACGACGTTCTACGCACTCCCATCACACGACACCGCGCAGAAGTGGGCTGACGCGGTCCCGGATGACTTTCGCTTCATGTTCAAGTTCTCGCGCTCGATCACACACGAGCGCAAGCTTCGGAACTGCGAAGCTGACGTAGAGACCTTCTTTGAGGCGCTCGAGCCGTGTCTCTCACGTATGGATCCGGTAGCAATTCAGTTGCCCGCATCATTCGGACCAATGGACATCGGTGCTCTCGACCAGTTCCTCACCGGGCTGCCTCTCACCACGCGCTACGCAGTCGAGGTTCGTCACCCTGGCTTCTTCGACGGCGGCAACACCGAGCGGGACCTCAATGAGCTGCTCTATGAAAGGTCCGCCGACCGGATCATCCTCGACTCCCGGGCTGTGTTTGCAGGTCCTCGACTCACTCCTGCCGAGAACGACGCCTTCGAGAACAAGCCACGACTCCCGGTGCGTGCAGTCGCCACCAACGATCGGCCCGTCGTGAGATTCATTGGCCAGACCTCTTTCGATGCCAATCCACCTTTCTGGAAGCCATGGGTCGACACTGTGGCTCGCTGGCTGGAAGACGGACGCAGCCCAACCGTCTTCCTGCATACGCCAGACAACGTCGTGGCGATCGATCTGGCCCGGCGGTTCTACGACGACGTCCGGATCCTCGTCCCGATCATTCCACCATTGACAGAAGCGCCTACGGTCGATGCTCCGGCGTTGTTCGATTGAACATTTCGCGCCTGGCCCAAGGGTTTTGAGCTGCCTAACAGCTGAGCGCGTCGAACCCCATGAAGGGGAAGCCCGGCCGCTGCAGCCAATTGTTGGCGGGATAGTCGGCGGTCGACTCTACGCAATGCAAGGTGAATGCCAGGCGTGGCTTCGATGACAGATTCGGGGCACTTCGATGCGGGAGCGAACCATGCAGCGCGATGATGGTTCCTGGGGAAGCTTCGAGCGGAACCCAGCCATCGTCGGGATATGGCGAGTCGTCAAGAATCTGCATTTCCGTGCCCGAACCGTCGGCCGTGCGCAGGAACCGCGATTTCACCGGTACCTCGTGGCCCTTGGGGAGCGCCCACATGCAGCCGTTCTCCTGGGTGGCTTCATCGATAGCGACCCAGAGGCCGATGACGCTCTGAGGTTCGGTCCACAGAAACGTGTGGTCGGTATGCGGAGGCACTTCGCCACCGATCTCGGGATGTTTGAAGATCACCATCGATTGCAAAAGGACAGGATCGATCATCCCGGCGGCTCTCGCCGCATCCTTGAAAGGCGCGGAACGACAGAACTGAGAGAACGCCGGATCGAGGTCGTGCATTGCATGACCGATCTTGTTCAGGGCGCGATCTTTTTCGACGACGAGGTCGCCGTCATCGTCAAAGACACCTTCTTCGAAGAAGAAGCGGGTCTTGTCGCCGCTGGTCAGGAAATAGTCGTCCCGTCCGTGACTGAGGTCGTCGGTGGAGAAGACCGTCGACACGGTCGAGGGATCGAGGTCGTCGACCAATGTGTCGATTCGGCCACGAATACTTTCTAGGGCCTGCGCGCTGATCGCGTCGGGGAAGACGGCGATACCGTTCTTAGCGAAATCCTGCGGCGCGAAGCCCATCAACTATCCCCGGCCCTATACGGCTGTCCGAGCGCACGAGGCATGCGGAGTCGCTGTGCAAGGAACACGAGCACGAGCAAGACGATGATGAACGGCAAAATGTCGGTCCACCAGTCCGGCACGGTGTCGCTGAAGAGATACCAGCCTCCCAGAAGCACGGCGAGAGTCGAAGCCCCGATCGCGTCGGACCGTCGGTCGTGACGCCAGGCATTAAACGCCACGACGAGCAACAAGATGGTCATAGCCAAGAGCAGAGCGTGCGATGCGTTGCCGTCGAAGTCGATCAGCCCGTTTCCGAAGATAAAGCCGAAGAGCAGCGCACCCGACATCACACCGCCCGGGCGCCAGTTACCGAAGATCAATGCAGCGAGGCCGATGAAGCCCCGCTCGTTGGTCTGTCCTTCGAGGTAGATGCCGGACAACTCCGGGCTCACGATGAACGCTCCGCCGAGGCCGGCAAGCGCGCCGCTGATCGCGACAGCGATGTACCTATAACGGCTGACGTCGATCCCTTGTGACTCAGCCGCATGTGGGTTCTCGCCGCTGATTCGCACACGGAGGCCGAATCGCGTTTTCCACAACAACCATGCGCTTAGAGGGACGATGAGAAAGGCGATGATCGTTGCGATCGACAGGTCGGTCATCATGCCCTTCGACAACCCAGCGACGTCGGACACGAACGGAATGTCGGCTTGATCAAGATCGCCCAACCAGTCCGGGCTGCCCCACCCACCAGCGAGCAACGGCATGGTGAATCTGCCGACGCCAGGCACACTTGGCGACTGCGTGATGCCGCCTCCTTGCATTCCGGTGAAGATCTCCGACGATAAGTATCTGGCGACGCCGGGAGCAGCGAAGTTGATCGCGACCCCGGAGATGATGTGGTCGACGTTGAAACGAATCGTCGCTACGCCGTGAATCAGGCCGCCGATCGCTCCGCCAAGTGCGCCGACGATGAGACCGCCGTAAGCCCCGAACTCGATAGCACCCCATGCACCGAACCAGGTGCCGAGGATCATCATGCCTTCGAGGCCAATGTTCACGATGCCGGCGCGTTCGGAGAACAGACCACCGAGACCAGCGAGCATGATCGGCACGGACCAGCGAAGCATTCCCTGGGCCGACTTAACCGACGTCAGCTGCTCGGTGCCATCGAAACCTTGGACGATGTCGAGAAGCAAGATGCCGAGTGCGGCATAGAGCATCCACCGAGCCCAGGCCGGAAGAGAACGAAGACGATTGGTCATGCTGTCACTCCTGCAAGCTCGGCAGCGGCACTCGCAGCCTCTTCTCGTTCTCGAATTCGGTTTGCGACTTCGTAGGAAATCACTGCGACGAAGATGATCACCGCCTGCATGATCTTCACGATTTCCGGTGCAGCCCCCATGAGCTGCAGCACGCCGGATGTTGAATCGAGGAAGGCGAAGATGAACGCCCCGACCGCTATGCCGAAGGGATTATTTCGCCCGACCAACGCAACTGCGATTCCTGCAAACCCCAGAAGAGTTTGTGGGTTCGACGGGAACTGTTCCTTCTGAAAGATTTCGGCGAGCCCGATCAGTCCGGCGACCCCGCCCGACAACAACATCGAGATCATGATCATGCGCTTCGGCGGTACGCCGCCGGCTCGTGCTGCAAAGGGGTTCATGCCACTGGCACGTAGGTCGTAGCCGAACGTCGTGCGGTTGAGAAGGATGTAGTAACCAATACCGACGAGAACCGCGACCAAGAACATGCCGGTGAGTTTGCTCGTCTCGCGTAGTTCGACTCCGAATACCTCGATCAGACCGTTCAGGTTGGGAAGTTGGCCCGACTCGGGAAGTTTCGGTGTTCCTATTCGACCGACCCCGTCGGTGTCCGCCTTCCATTCGTTGATGAGCCACGCGATCAGCCCGGTGATTGCGATCGCATTGAGCATGATCGTCGAGATCACGATGTTGACGCCGCGGGTGACGAGCAGTCCGCCTGCAATCCCCGCCCAGAGTGCCCCAATCGTGACTGCAACGGCGAATATGACGAGGAGGTGCAGGGCCATTGGCAGGTCGATCCAGCCACCCACTGCCGCAGCGAACAACGCAGCCAAGAGGTATTGCCCCTCCACGCCGATGTTGAACAGATTCATACGGAACCCAATGGCGGCTGCAACGCCCGAAAGATACAGCGGCGTCCAACGGTTGAGGATACTCACCTGAGTGTCTGGCTTGAGGGCCTGGGCGAACATGTCGCCGAATGCTTCGATTGGATTGCTGCCGAAGACGAGCAGGAGAAGTGCTCCAGCGATGACCGACAGCACGACGGAAGCTAGTGGTGCTCCGATCGCGAGCATGACCTTTTTCATGGTCATAAGCTGACCTCCTGGGTTGCAGCGCCGGTCATATAGGCACCGAGGTCTCTCGGGTTAATTTCGGCTGGGTCAAGTTTGGCCACGATGCGTCCACGGAGCATGACAAGCACCGTGTCTGACAGGCCGATTAGTTCGTCGAGGTCGGCCGAGATCAGCAGCGTCGCCATGCCGTTTGCTCGGGCGTCGCGCATGTTGTCCCAAACAGCGGCCTGCGCGCCGACGTCGATCCCACGCGTCGGATGGGCGGCGAGCAGCACGTCGGGTTCCGCCGCCATCTCCCGGCCGATGATCAGTTTCTGTTGATTTCCGCCCGATAGCGCGTGGGCCGACACATCGATGTTCGGCGTGCGGACGTCGTACTCTTCGCGCACTTCTTCTGTGCGGGCTCGGGCGCCCACCTTGTCGAACCACATGCCTTTGCTGAACGGCGGCTTGGTTTGATGCCCGAGCGCGGCATTCTCCCAGAGCGGCGCTTGGAGAAGTAGACCCTCCTTATGACGGTCTTGGGGTACGAGCCCAATCCCTGCTTCGCGCCGGTTTCGGACGCTCGACTTCGATATATCGGCGCCGTGCAGGCTGATCGTGCCCGAGCTCGGGGCCATCGTGCCGACGATCGCGTCGATGAGCTCGCCCTGGCCGTTGCCCTCGACACCAGCGATTCCGACGATCTCGCCCTTGTGCACCGTCAGCGAGACGTTCTCAACAACCGCCCGATCGTCTTCGTCGAGAACCGTCACGCCCTGCACGGTGAGGACGGGACTGTCGGTCACCGTGGACGCGCTCGTGCCGGGCTGCGGGAGTTCGGAGCCGACCATGAGCTCGGCGAGGTCGTGAGATGTTACGTCGCCAGGTTTGACCGTTGCCACGGTCTTGCCATGGCGAAGCACGGTGATCGTGTCGGAGATCTCGAGGACCTCATCGAGCTTGTGATCGATGAACATGATCGTCGCGCCCGATGCCTTCAGCTCGCGCATGTTGCGGAACAGTTCGTCCACCTCTTGGGGCACGAGAACGGCAGTGGGCTCATCGAGGATCAGGATCTTTGCCCCGCGATAGAGAACCTTGATGATCTCGACACGCTGGCGTTCACCGATTTCGAGCGAATCGATCGGGTCATCGGGATCGACGGTGAGTCCGAACTCTTCGCCGACTTCGCGTAGGTGTTCGCGGGCGCTCGTATGGTCGATGCGGTTCATGGACAGCGTTGGCTCGGCGCCGAGAATCACGTTTTCAAGAACGGACAATTGCTCGGCCAGCATGAAGTGTTGGTGCACCATGCCGATGCCAGCGTCGATTGCATCGGTGGGGCTCGAGAACTCGATGACCTCGCCGTTGACCTTCATCACACCCTCGTCTGCACCCTGCATGCCGTAGAGAATCTTCATGAGCGTCGACTTGCCAGCGCCGTTCTCGCCGCAGATCGCGTGGATCTCGCCCTTTTCGACAGCGAGGTTCACATTGTCGTTGGCGACTACCCCAGGGAAGCGTTTCGTAATCCCGGTGAGTTCGACGGCCAGCTCTGCCATACATGCTCCTGTTCGGCGTGTCATCGCAAGCTAGTGGGATTCGTGCCGCGACAAAAATGGAAGCGGCGAGGCTCAAGGAGCCTCGCCGCTAGGTTCGTACTATTCGGCTCTCGCCGAGGTCGCTACGGACCCTATGGTTCTTTTGAAACCGTGATCTCTCCAGAAACAACCTTGGTCTTCAGCTCTTCGAGAGCGTCGATGTGGTCGTCGAGGAAGCCGCCGGTACGTGAGTAGCCAACACCGTCGACCGAGAGGTCGTAGGTGGTTGGGCCAGGGTCGATGTCGCCAGCGATGCTCTTGGCGATGATCTCATAGACAGCAACGTCGACACGCTTGAGCATCGAGGTCAGGATGAACTCCTGCACGTCGGCACCAGCGGTGTTGTACTGATCGGAGTCAACGCCGATCGCCCAGACCTTGTCGCCTGCTTCGGAGGTCTCTTTGGCTGCCTGGAACAGGCCTGCACCGGAGCCACCAGCAGCGTGATAAACAACGTCCGCGCCGTTTGCGTACATTGCGTTGGCGATGTCCTTTGCCTGGTCGGCTGCGCCGAAGCCAGCAAAGTCAGGAGCGGCGGAGATGTACTGCACGGTTACTTCAATGTCCGGGTTGATCTCCTTCGCGCCGGCAACGAAGCCAGCTTCAAACCTCTCGATGAGGCCACCGAGACCACTCACGCCACCGATAAAGCCAAGCTTGCCGGAGTCTGATGAGAGGGCCGCAGCTGCGCCGACGAGGAAGGATCCTTCGTGCTCAGCAAAGACGAGGCCAGCGATGTTGTCGCCGTAAGGCACTGCGTCGTTGGCGAAGTCGAGCATGCCGGAGTCGATGACTGCGAACTTGGTACCCGGGTTTGCGCTACCGACAGCAGCGCCGTCGGTCTCGAACTCGAAGCCAACGCCAATGACGAGGTCACTGTTGTCAGCGCCGAGCTGCAAGATGTCTGCACGGTTTGAGCCGTCTGGGTTCGGAACCGACTCGCTGAAGTCGATGCCGAGCGCAACCTTGGCGGTCTCGATGCCACATGCGGCGCTGTCGTTGAACGACTGGTCGCCACGGCCGAGAAGATCGAACGCAAGAGCGACAGTGAAGTCGTTGTTTTCGTCGACACCGTCGGCCGACGGGATAAGTGGGCAGCCTTCAATTGGGCTGGCTGCCTCGTCGCTGCCGCAGGCTGCGGCGAGAAGGCTAAACGTTGCGAGCAACGTAAGGATGAGTGTGATCTGTCTGCGCATGGGTGCCCCTCCGGCTTAAATTAGCGCGGGCGGCAAAGTCTGCCACCGCTGTTTCAGGGGACCAAGCTAGCCAAGAGTTGGGCGCGCGCGCCGTCGAACTCCATATTTGGTCAGAACAATTTCTCGCGTCGGACATATTGCCCCGCGCGCAGAATCAGGGATCGATGCGATCCCTGCGAGCCTCTACATACCGCGCTATGGGGATGATCACGACGATCACCAACGATGCTGCCGCAATGGCGAGCACCAGAACCATGAGTGCAATGGCTATGACGCCAAGCAGCGCACTCATGTTGTTCGCCTAGCGATCAGCTGTTGCGACCGGCGTTTGGCTTGCGGCCATGGTTCGCCTTCGACCGGCGAGCCTTCAATCGTTTCTTCTCTTTGCGCTTCGACATGATGGTTGATCGTAACGGTAGAAGGAGTGAAAAATGGCAAGCGCCGCGCAAGTGGCGGGTACCTGCACGACGCTTACGAACATACTGACTCATCGACGTAGCGAAGCGTCGCAAGGTTTTCCGAGAAATGCGCAAGAATTTGTTATGACGCCAGGTTTGTGCACCAGTCGAGGAGCTCGTCGGCAGTCCACGTATTGATGATGCGTGTTGGGTCGACGCCGCAACGGACCGCCTTGTCGCAGCCGTAGGCCCGCCACTCCATTTGCCCGGGCGCGTGGGCATCGGTATCGATCGCGATGTAGCACTCCCACTCGACCGCGAGTTCGAGGAGCTCCTCTGGGGGGTCCTGACGCTCTGGGCGGCAATTGATCTCGACCGCGGTGTCGAACTTCTTGCACGCAGCGAACACGATCTCGGCATCAAACTCTGAAGGAGGGCGACCGGTGCCGGAGACCTTTCGGTTGGTCATGTGGCCGAGGATGTCGACGTGCGGATTGGCGACTGCGGTCACGAGGCGTCTCGTCATATCGCGCGCTGGCATCCTCAGCTTTGAGTGCACCGATGCGACCACGATGTCGAAACGGGCGAGCATGTCGTCGTCTAGGTCGAGAGAGCCGTCTTCAAAAATATCGACCTCCATCCCCGACAGCACACGGAACGGCGCGAGCTTGGCGTTGAGCGTCGCGACTTCGTCGAGCTGCCACACCAGTCGCTCTTCGCTCAACCCGTGAGCCACGGTTAGACGGGCTGAGTGGTCGGTTGCGACGACGTAGTCGTGACCGAGGGCGAGGCCGGTTCGAGCCATCGTCTCGAGGGTCGCTCCGCCATCGGACCACTCGCTGTGCATGTGACAATCGCCTTTGAGTAGCGATCGGAGTTCCGCTCCCTCCGCGATCGGGATTTCTGATCGTTCTTCAAGCGCGGCGAGGTAGCTGTTCGTTGCACCTGAGAAAGCTTCGGTTATTACCGCGCCGGTGCTTTTAGCGATCCCGTCGAGTTCAAGAATTGAGCCTGTGCGCGCCCGAACCTCGGTCTCTTCTGCGCCGAGCTCGAGCACGGTCTACAAAGCGTTTTGGAACGCACGGATCTTGTTGGTCGGTGCGAGTTCCCGGTCGAGGAGGTAAATCGCGCGCTCCAAGGCTGTGACGGGATCCATATTCGTACAGTACTTGTCTGATCCGCGCCGTTAACGCGGATGTCGGGCGGAAGTCCCGACAACGAAACAGATAGCCTTGCGCCCTTATGGAACGATTTGGGTTTGTTGGTCTGCCGAACGCAGGGAAATCTTCGCTGTTTAATGCGTTGGCAGGCGGTGGAGCGCTCGCTGCACCGTACGCATTCGCCACGACCGACCCGAACGTTGGCGTTGCCAAAGTTTTTGACAACCGGCTGGCCGAGCTAAGCGAGATGTCGGGCTCCGCAAAGATCATCAATGCCAGCGTGCAGTTCAACGATATTGGCGGGCTGGTCGAAGGGGCCAGCCAAGGCGAAGGCCTGGGCAACAAGTTCCTCGGAGGTATCCGCGAAGTCGATGCGATCGTGTTCGTGTTGCGAGCTTTCCCCGATGACGACGTCCCCGGGCCGACCGACCCGCTCGAACACCTCGGGGTGGTCGAAACCGAGCTGGCTCTCGCCGATCTCGATGCGGCAGAGAAACAATTCGAGAAGGTGGGTCGCGCAGCACGCGTCGACAGGTCGAAAGAGGACGACGCGAAACTGCTCGGCAAAGTCGTCGACCTCCTCAGCGAAGGCACGCCGCTCTACAAGAGCGACCTGTCGAATGACGAACGGGAGGAGCTCCGCCCGTTCTTCTTCCTCACGAACAAACCAATCCTCGCTGTCGTCAACATCGGTGAAGATCAGCTGGAGGACGGTGAGGCCATCGCGGCTCCGGTGAGCGAGGCACTCGGCGGAGCGCAGGTCATTGCGACGTGCGTGCAACTCGAAGCCGAGGCAGCACAGCTCGAGGAGGACGAACGAGCCGAAATGCTCGAGGGTCTCGGCTTGGGCGAGGGGGCAATGCCCCGCTTCATTCGAGCTGCATTCGAGCTGATGGGGTTGCGGACGTATCTCACGACCGGCGAGAAGGAGACGAGAGCATGGACCTTCCGGGCCGGCTCCACAGCTCCGCAGGCCGCTGGTGTCATTCACACCGATTTCGAACGTGGCTTCATTCGAGCCGAGACGATCAACTGGAAAGAACTCGTCGACGCTGGTTCCTGGCCCGCTGCCCGCGACAAGGGTCTCGTTCGGTCGGAGGGTAAGGACTACATCGTCCAAGATGGTGACGTCATGGAGTTCAGGTTTAACGTGTAGCAATGGCATGGCTTGTGCACGACGGGACAGTGTTGGCCTCGCTTGAGCGAGCCGACTCCTTTCGTCGTCGTACCGTTGGTTTGCTCGGCCGCCGTGAGTTCGATGGAGCGCTACTGATCGCGAAGACGAAAAGCGTGCACACCCTCGGGATGAAGTTTCCAATCGACGTCGCGTTCTGTGATGAGGACCTTCGCATCATTCGAATTGTGACGATGCGACAGCACCGGGTGTCAAAGATCGAGTTCGGTGCGTCATGTGCGATCGAGACCGAAGCTGGCCGCTTTCGGCATTGGCGAGTCGAGGCCGGAGATCAGCTGGAAATTCACGGTTCACTCGCGAAAGATGCCGAATGAATTTGGTCGAACGTCCCCAACCGTCGCTGATTCTTGTCGCGACCCCGATCGGCAACCTTGGGGATATTTCTCAACGTGCGCTCGAGGTGCTGTCCGCAGCCGACTCTGTCGCTTGTGAAGACTCTCGTCGCACAGGGTCCCTTTTTGCGCACTTCGGCATTCCTCACACCCCGTTCATCGTGTGCAACGATCACACCGAACGAGCCGCCACCGAGGAGATCTTGTCGCGAGTCGCAGCCGGTCAAACCGTCGCTCTCGTCTCCGACGCAGGGACTCCAGCGGTTTCGGACCCGGGACAACGTGTTGTCGAGGCGGCGATCGAACGGGGAATCGCCGTTCAGAGCATTCCTGGCGCGAGCGCCGTGCTCGTTGGCTTGACCTTGAGTGGGCTGGGGACGGACCGCTTCTGTTTCGACGGATTTCTTCCTCGCAAGGGTGGCGACCGTACGTTGCGGATCGGCGCGCTTATCGGTGAGCAACGAACCGTTGTGTTGTACGAAGCGCCGCATCGGCTGGCGAGGACGATGTCCGATCTTGCCGAGCAGCTCGGAGGGTCGCGGCAGGTCGTACTCGCTCGCGAGCTCACCAAGCGTTACGAGGAGATCTGGCGAGGCACCATGGCCGAGGCAGTGAAACACACGATCGACGTCGAGCCTCGCGGCGAGTACGTGGTGATCATCGAAGGTGCAGCAGAAATCGAGGTCACCGAGGAGTCGTTGATGGAAGCGCTTCGGGTCGAGATGGCCAGCGGTGCGTCACGGCGCGACGCTGTTGCAGCGGTCGTTCACATGACCGGCGCGAAAAAGCGCCAGGTCTATGACCTGGCGCTTCAACTCGACTAGTTCACTCGCGATTGGGCCTGCTTTTAGGCTCGTGCGATTGCCTGTGCAGCGCGGTTCATCTTGCGACGCTCGCGACGGATCTTCCGTCGCTCGTCTTCGGTGAGTCCGCCCCAGATTCCAGCATCTTGGTTCGTCATCAGCGCGTACTCGAGGCACTCGACCTCTACAGCGCACGTCGTACAAACGGCTTTTGCGTTTGCTATGTGCGCGATCGCCGGCCCCGTCTGTCCTACTGGAAAGAAGAGATCTGGATCGGTATCTCGACATGCGGCGCCGGAGCGCCACACTCGCGGTTCGGCGGATTCCCGAGTTGGGAACACGACCGCCCGATCGTTGATTGCATTGTCTTGAATTGTTACTGACACGTTTCCTCCACGCATCCATCCTTGGTCCCATGCCCATGCCGCCCAGCATGCCCGGAACCAAGGTGGCTACGGAGAATGTAGTGCCGAGCACTCCCCGTAGCAAGGATTTTCTCGCTCTTTGTGTTTCGCGCGCCACGCAGAGTGTTACACGGGTGTAGTTTGGGCCATCGATTTAGGTTGTTGATCGGGGCAGTCGGAGTGCATCCACGGGGCTACCCTCGACGTCATGACACTCGTAATTGCGCACCGAGGGGCTTCAAAAGCCTTCACCGAAAACACGATCGACGCGTTTCGTGGAGCGGCCGAGATGGGCGCCGATTGGGTTGAGCTCGATGTACGTCGGACGGCGTGTGGGGCGATAGTTGTGCACCACGACGCAACGACGGCGGACGGGCGGCTCATTCGAGATCAGCAAGTGGCCGACCTTCCAGAGCACATTTCCACGCTCGAAGATGTGATCGATGCGTGCGGCGAAATGGGAGTGCACATCGAGATCAAGAACGACCCCACCGAGGACGACTTCGATCCTGAACACCTCATGGTCCCGGCCATTGTCAAGATCGCCCGCGCAAAGCTGTCCCACGCACGGACCCTGATCACGTCGTTCGATATGGGAGCCATCAATGCGGTCCACGATGTCGATCCGAAGATGCCGACTGGATTTGTCACCGAGGACGATGTTGGTCCGGAGGTTTCGATCGGTCGAGCGAGCGCCCACGCTCACACTGCCGTGAGCCCCTCCGATGACATCGCGACCAACCGCTGGATAGGTGCAGCGCGAGACGCCGGGCTAGCCGTTTACGTCTGGACCGTCGACGATCCCAAACGAATGAAGGCACTAGCCAAGATGGGCGTCGACGGCATCATCACCAACGTCCCCGATGTCGCGAGAAAAGCTCTCCGTTAGCGCACCGGTCGCGATCCGTGGGCCTTGGGCCTCGGCACGTGCCTGCCGTCGGGCACAACGAGCTGCAGGGCGTCAGGTTCCCAGGCGAGCCGCACCGATGTGACTTCACCCAAGTAGTCGCCATCGAGCTGGTACGGGAACGGCGTATCGCTGTGGACGGTGACCTCGCGAATATCGGATCGAACATCGACTCCGCGCCCGGACGACACGCCATTGGACGAGCGCAAGGTTGAGAGCGCCAAACGGCCGAGTTTCAGTGCGTTGAGCGAGCGAAGTGTGAGAACGCTCATCGGTCGATCGAGCGTGGCTTCGGGTGCCACGCTGAAGGGCCGAGTACCGAGGTACGTATAAGGGTCTGTGTTGAGCCCGATCACGAAATAGCCGTCCTCGATCGGGGCCCCGTCGCCGTAGTCCACAGTGAAGTGCGGCTGTTTGCGGTCGTAGTGTCGAAGCCATGTATCGAGCGCGGCGAACGCGAATAGCGAATGGCCCGCCCATCGTTTCAGCTGCCCTCGTTTCTCCACCTGCGCAACAACTGCAGCGTCGTACCCGAGCCCCGCGTGAAAGAGGAAGTAGCGCTCATTTGCTGAACCGAGGCCGATAGACCTGATCGAGTCTGATTCGAGCGCCTCGAGGATTACGGCGGTCGCGTGGACGGGGTCCTCGGGCAAACCGAGCGTGCGGGCAAAGACGTTGGTTGACCCTCCGGGCAGGGGGGCCAGGGCGGTCCGTGTTCCAACGATTCCGTTCGCAGCTTCGTTCAATGTGCCATCGCCGCCGAGTACCACAACAACATCCGCGCCCTCGGCTGCGGCGCCCTTAGCGAGCCGTGTGGCATGACCACGACGAGCCGTTTCGGCGAGTTCAACATCGTGGTCGGCCGACAACGCCTTTTGTATGACGACACGGGTACGGGCGGTCACTGAAGAGGCCGAAGCGTTCGCGATGAGAACGATTTTCATATGGCTTGTTTCCTCAGATCGGATAGCGATACCCGTCGGTAAGATGTGCCGATGTCCTTACTTGTTGGACATCGAAAAACTTGCTGAAGTTTCCTGTCGGCAAGATCGCAATCGCCGCAGAGATAAGGGGCACACTAGGCCAATGAATGTCGTTGTATGTGTGAAACAAATTCCGGATCCGGCCGAAATCGGTTCGCTCAACCCCGAGACGAAGACTCTCGAGCGTAGCTCCAAGCTGATTCTGGACGAGTCCGATTCCTACGGTGTCGAGATGGCGCTTCAGCTGGCCGAAACCGCCGGCGGTGGCACGGTCTCCCTCGTATCGATGGCGCCGAATAATGAGGTCTCGGGTATACGGACCGCCCTCGCAATGGGTGCTGAGAGCGCTGTTCTCGTCTCTGACGAAGCCCTCGCTGGCTCCGACGCTCTCTCGACCGCAAAGGTCCTTGCGGCCGCGATTAGCCGAGGCGAACCGGACCTCATCATCACCGCAACCGAGTCGAGCGATGGTTATACCGGCACGGTCCCCGCACAGATCGCTGCGATCATGGGCCTCCCGTCCGTGACCTTCGCAAAAGCGATCGAAGTCGGCGATGGTTCTGTGTCGGTGAAGCGCCAGACCGAAACGGGATACGACTCGGTCACTTGCCCGATGCCTTGCGTGGTATCTGTCACCGCTGGCGTCGTCGAGCCTCGTTACCCGTCGTTCAAGGGAATCATGGCCGCAAAGTCGAAGCAGGTCGATGAGGTCTCACTGAGCGATCTCGGCATCGACGCTTCCTCGGTCGGTTGGGCCGGAGGCGGCCAGGAAATCGTCGACATCGTGGCCTCAGAGGCCCGTGAAGCTGGCGAGAAGATTGTGGATGAGGGCAATGCCCACGAGCGCATCATTGCGTTCCTTGAAGATTTGAAGGTGCTCTAGTCATGGGAATTTCATCGATTTGGGTTTACGGAGAAGTCGTCGACGGGGTGTTGTCATCGATGACCACAGAGATGCTCGCCAAGGCTCGCACACTCGCTGACGACGTCGCCGTTGTCATCGGCGGAGAAGCCACCGACGCCATCGCTGCCGAAGCCGGGGCCCACGGTGCGAACACCGTGCAGGCAACGGGCGATTTCGGTGCCGGTCTTCAGGGCGTACATGTTGCCGCTGCGATAGCGGGAGCGATCGAAGCCGGAAGTGGCCCGGCCGCTGTCCTCGCTGGCACGACCTACGACGGCCGTGACGTTGCGGCTCGACTCTCGGTGGCACTCGATGCTCCCGTGATCACGAACGTCGTCGACCTTGAGGTGGACGGAGACGCACTCGTTGGCACCGAGCCTGTGTTCGGTGGCACGACGGACGTGAAGACTCGTTTCACGGGTGGAGCGGCGCAGATAGCGCTCGTGCGGCCGAAGTCGTTTGTCGCGGAGCAGATCGGTGGTGCCGCGGCCGAAATAGCAGTGCTCGCGGTCCCCGATTGCGGTGCTGCTGGTGCAGCTCAGGTGATCGACCGATTCGTCGAAGAGTCGGTTGGTCCAAAGCTCGACGAGGCCGGAATTGTTGTCTCCGGCGGTCGGGGTCTTGGCGGTGCCGAGAAGTACTCGATGGTGGAAGAGGTGGCGAAGCTCTTGGGCGGCGCTGCCGGAGCATCACGGGCCATCGTCGACGCTGGTTGGGTGCCTTACAGCTCCCAGGTGGGTCAGACCGGCAAGGTCGTCAAGCCCGACGTATACATCGCACTAGGAATCTCTGGGGCGACCCAACACCTCGTTGGTATGAAGGGCTCGAAGAACATCATTGCAATTAACAAGGATGAGGAAGCGCCAATCTTCGGTGTTGCCGACCTTGGCATCGTGGGCGATGTGCACAACGTGGTTCCAAAGCTCATCGAGGCGCTCAAAGCGCGCTGAAGTTCAAACCATCGGCCACGGGTAACGGCGGCCCGTCGGGTCGCTTGGGTATTCACCGGAATAAAGCAACGCTCGCGCCCTGGCAATGCAAGCGTCGCGCTCAAATGGGGTGAGCCGTTCCGCGAGAGCAGCAGAGATGCCTTCGTCGAGGAATTTGGTCAGGCCCTCGATGACGTTCTGTGTGAGGTCTTCGCCCGCGAAGTCCCAGATGACCGTGCGGAGCTTGAATTCCTGATGGAAGCTCAGCCCGTTGTCAATTGCCCACAACTCGTCGTCCGCGCCTAACAACACGTGGCCAGCCTTGCGATCGGTGTTGTTCGCCACGAAATCGAAGGCACAGATTTCCTTGAAGGCTTCAAACCATCGCTCGTCGTCGAGAAGTGTGAAGTAGTGCTCGTCGAACAGCGCAGGAATGAATAGTTGTATTGAGCCAATACCTGCCGGCCCGTCGACCTCGATCGTTGGAGGGACATGGCCCCAACCGAGTTGTTCGCTGAGCAAGAACGCGCCGACTTCTCGCCGGTAGAGCGATCCCGGAAAATCCCAGAGGGGGCGTTCGCCGCGCTCGGGTTTGTAAATCGCTTGCGCTGGAACCGTGTCGCCGACGCGAAGGTCGACGAGGAAGGTCGCATTGGAGCTGTAGGGCATTTGGCCGAGGACCTCGATCTCGGCAGTCGCTAGGAGTTCGAGAGCCTCGTTCGTTGGGATCGGAGGCCGTGAGCGGAACGGGCTTTCGTCCTCGCCATGGTCGTCCTCATCATGATCAGACACTGCATCGTTCTGGTGTGACACCAGTGCTCAGTTCCAACAAGGGCAGAATCCGTCTTCGCCATAGTTGAGTGGACGCGAGCACCACGTGCACGGCGGACGACCGGCGTCGACGATCTCGTGGGCACGTTCGATGAAGGCCAGCGTCTGCGCCCGCCCCATACGAAATGTTGCGGTTGAGGCCTCTTCGACGTCGGGATCGTCGACAGCCTCCTCGGCCATCACGATGATCACATCGTCCTTGGCCTCATAGAGCGCTCCCATCGCGCCAACGATCCACATCGGCTCGATCGGTTCGAGCAAATTGGGTGCCGATGTCCACTCTTGCGCACCGATCTCGGGAAGGTCTTCGAGCAGGTTGGAGAGGTGCTCGGCCATCGCCATAACCTGCTGCTTCTCCAGCTTGAGAGAGAGCGTCGAATCGCCGTACGTGGCTTGAAGGAAAAAGGCGCGCTCGCCCTTTGGACCGACGGCTCCTGTGGTGAATGTGTCAACGCGTGAAAGTTCGAAATCCATAACTCAGCTCGGGACGAGGGTCGATAGGTCATCGCCGGTGGAGTTCATGCTCAACACGATCGGGCCGGTGGTCGTGTACACGACAGCGCTCACCGAACACGGCGATACAACGATGCGTTGGAACAGATCGAGAGGCGTGCCTGCTGCGTCAGCGATCGCGGCCTTGATGGTGTCGGCATGTGAGACGACGACGATGGTTTCACCGGGATGGCGTGAGACGAGGTCGGCAACAGCTCCGGTCATGCGCGTTTGCATCTCGGGAAACGACTCTCCTGCCGGAAACCGGAAGCCGCTCGGATAACTCTGCACGGTCTTCCATTCGGGCAGCTTGCGAAGCGCCGACAGGTTCTTGCCCGTCCACTCGCCGAAGTCGGCTTCGATGAGCCCCTTGTGCGTCCGCACCCGGAGCTTGCACGCCTTGGCGATGGGCGCCGCCGTTTCCTGAGTGCGCTCCATTGGTGAGGCGTACACGGCGCTCACCCGATCGAGCGCTGCGATGCGGACGCCCGCTGCTGCTGCTTGCTCGATTCCTGCAGGCGCCAGATGGAGCCCTGGCGCGCGGCCAGGGAGTTTCTTTCCAGTCGTCGGTGTCTGTCCGTGGCGGACGAACAGAACCACGGTCGGCTTGGGAGGAGTCTTCGATGCCATTGGATTTCACGCTACCGCCACTACGTTGCGAGCAATGGACCTAGACATACTGAACGCGAAGATTGAATCGTGTGTCCTCTGTCCTCGATTGGTCGAATGGCGCGAACGAGTGGCGATCGAGAAACGAGCCTCATATGCCAACGAGGAGTACTGGGGCCGACCCGTGACCGGTTTCGGCGATCCAGCGGCCCAGATAGCCGTCGTCGGACTCGCCCCCGCCGCGCACGGTGCGAATCGCACAGGCCGGATGTTCACGGGCGACCGCTCTGGCGACTGGCTGTATCGCGGAATGTATCGCGCTGGTCTTGCCAATCAGCCGGAAGCCATCGCGATCGACGACGGCCTCGAGCTCGAGAATGCATGGGTCACGTCGGCGGTGAAGTGCGTCCCGCCCGCCAACAAGCCCACGGCGGTTGAACAGAACACCTGCAGATCGTTTCTCACCGACGAGCTCGCTGCACTCTCGAATCTGCGAGTGATCATCGCCCTCGGCGGAATCGGCGCCAGCGCGGTTGCTCGGCACTTCGATATTCGACCGCGGCCGAAGTTTGGGCACGGCGTCGAGGTTCAGATCGACGATCGGTTGACACTTCTTTGCAGCTACCACGTGTCCCAACAGAACACGTTCACCGGTCGACTGACCGAACCGATGCTCGATGAGATCTTCGAACGTGCACTGCGGCTCGCCAGTGCGCCGATAGCCTGACGATCGTATGTCTCGACGTCTTACCTCCCTGATCCTCGGCGTGGCCTTTTTCACCGCCGCCTGCACAAGCGGCGGTCTCCCGTCCTCTTACGAAGATCAAGATCGACGTGCAGAAAAGCAGTTCGTGGCTTCGTGCGAATCTCGCGAGGATGGCAATGATCCAGACTTCTGCCAATGCGCCTTCTACACGGTCGCACAGGAGATGACCTTCACCGAGTTTCTTGACCTCGACGATCGTCTAAAGGACGACCCAGAGTCGCTGACTCTCGAAGATCGCCAGCTCATCGAAGGTGTGAGTCTTCCGTGTCGGTATTCCGCCGACGACATCTCGAACTGAGTTTCCGTTCAGTCAGGTACGACTGTGTAGCTCAGCCTTCGACTGCGCCGAGGTTCGGCGCTTCGATGAGCGTTTCTGGCCCGAGCGCTGAAATGATCTGACGCGCCTGCTCGCGATGGCGCCCAACGAGGCCCCACATCTCAGCGATACGCGCACGTTCTTCATCGAGCGATCGTTCCTCGGCGGCAAGGCGTTTACGAACCTCGTCGAGGTGGATTCGCTCCGCCTCGATCCGCTTCTTCTCTTCACCGTTGTCTACGCGAAGCGAGTCGAGACGACCGGTCTCGGCTCCGATTTCGGTCTGCTTGCGATCGAAGTCATGCTGGTGCCCGTTGAGGGTTTCGCGCCGCTCGTTCACGATCGCGGCCAGCTTTCTCAGTTCTGCTTCCTCGCCCTTGAGGGCCTCGCGGCGCATGTTGATTTCCGCGCGGAATTCGTTGAGCTGTGAAGCCTCTACCTCAGCTCGGCTTTCAGCAGACTCGAAGTCGGTCTGCTGATGTGCAAAGGACTCGAGCTTTTCGTCGAGCACAAGGCGATCGCGATCGTAGTGTTTTGACCGCTCGTCGAGAATGTCATCCTCTTCATCGAGCTGGCGACGTCGCTCGACGAGCTGGTTCTGCTGTCGGCTGATGAATTCGTTCTGTTCGTTCAGCTGGCGACGCTGTTCTGCGAGCGCTTCACGCTGCTGGTCGAGCAGGTCTTTCTCAGCATCGAGGTGTTCACGTTGCTCAGTGACCATGTTTCGTTGGTCATCGAGCTCGGCTGCTGCTCCGGCGAGGTTGGCTAGCTCGATTTGTGCGCGTTGTCGTGAGAGCAGCGCGGCATCGAGATCGAGCTGATCGCGCTCGGCGGCAAGTGATATGAGGCGTTGCTCGACGGCGTCGACCTCGGCCTTGCCCTCTTCGACGAGCGACTGTTGTGATTGCAGCTCAGAGCGTTGTTCGTCGAGGTCCCCGCGCCGAGAGTCGAGTGTGGTCGCTTCAGTTTCAAGCTGCGCGCGGCGAACAACGATGCTGCGTTCAAGTTCGACCAATTCAGACTCTCGTGCTTCAACGATGCCGGTTCGCTCATCTAGGGCTTGGGCTGTCGACGTGAGGTCTGCATCGACCGTGTCCAGCGTTGCTCTTTGTGTCTCGAGCTCACCGCTACGAGCATCGAGGTCGGCGTTTTGTGCCTCGAGGATGCCCAGTTCGTAGAGACGGTCTTTGTTCTCCGTCGTCAGACGATCTCTTTCGGTCTCGAAGTCTGTTTCGAGAGTCGCGATTGCACGCTTGTGCGCATCGTCGATCTCTGCCTGCTGAACATCGAGGGCCTTTTTGCGTTCGTCGAACGTCGACTCGGCTGCCTCGAGTTCGGAGCTGCGGCGATCGAGGTCGGACTCGCGCTGCTCTAGGTCGACCTCAGCGACAACCATTTTGGTATACGACTTCGTGTCGTCCGAGTCGTCCTCGCCACGTTCGAGGGCCGCAGCTTCGTCGTTCATTCGAGTGCGAGTCTTGGATAGCTCCTCGGTGGCTGCTTCGACGGCCGCTCGAGTCGCCTCAAGCTCGGCCTTTTG
>JBLIMK010000011.1:0-49464 GCA_047638715.1 Verrucomicrobiales bacterium | reverse complement strand
AATCGTAGATTGCGCCTTCATCGGCGGTCCGCTCCTTGGCGAAGCGATGACCGGTTACTCGAAGCGAACCAACTCGCTCGACGAGGCCGAGCCCACGGAATACAACGGGATCTCCGAGGTATGCACGCAGCAGCGGCGTGATTGGGTCGCCGTTTGTTACCGACGAGAACGGGAAGTTCGGATCGCGAGTTCCGAGTGGATCGGATCGGAGGTTGATCGTGCTACCTGCACGCTCATTTGGCGTCGCCGGGCTCCCATTGTGGAGGAAGACGACCATCTCGCGGAAGCTGCCATGCTGACCCTCACCAACGGATGCATCGGCGGGAGCGTGGACGTCGACGATGGGACCACTTCGGACCTCGGCGCCGGTCTCGGGATCGTGGTAGGTCGAACCTGCGGGCTCGATTACGTGGGCCCCGAAGAGGCCGTGGTCCCAGTTCTTGAAGTTGACGTGGTCATGCCAGAAGACCGTTCCGGAGTCCACGTCGGAGTACCAGCGATATTGGACGAATTCGACGCCGACGGCCTCATCAATTGCGTGAACGTTCTCGAGCGGTTCGTCGAGCGTGATCACATTCCCGACGATGTTGACGATTCGACGGATCTCGATACAGGCTCGATCGTCGTTGTCAGGATTCGCTGCGGGCAGGCCAGTAGCCGTATCGCACATACCCTCGCCCAGTCCGACACCGATGAAGATACCGATCCGCAACCGGTCGACATTGGTGACCTCAATCTCTATGTCTCCAGGACCCACTGGGTCCACGAGCGTGCGGTTCTCGGTCGCGTAGGGCCGAATCGATTGCTCGTATGCGAAGCCGGTGATGACACCGTCAGAGCCGCGAGGATCGAATTGCACGAAGTGCGTGTGCATATTGACCTTGGCGTGGCCAGCGTGATTAACATCTTCTTGTTGGCTGGTCAACGTCACGTTGACGCAATCGCCGACATTTGAACGAAGCGCGAGTGGCTGAGCAGACTTGATGCCGTTGCGCACGTCGTCGATATCTTCACTCAGGACGAAGACCTTCCCGTCCGGATCGAGCCCCAATATTGGGTCGGTCGAGACCTGAATTGGAATGTCGATCGCGGTGATCGGGTATTCCAGCAAACGTCGTCCTGGGATCAGGTCCGTTCCTGGGCACAACCCGTCGGGTCGCGTCGGGGTTGCGTCCTCGCCCAACCACGGAGCTCCCGAGTGTCCATTCGGTGAGAATGGTGGGCGTTGTCCCAGGTGCGGCCGCAACAGCGGCCAAGTGGTTCGGGCATTCCCTGGGTTGAAGAGAATGCTAGGTCGAACGCCTGGTGTGGGCGACTCGAAGTTCTCCCACACGGTGGTGTCTTCAGGCTCTCCCTTGTAGAGCGGTTGTGTGAGATCGCCGTCGACGTATTCGAGAATCCAGTCCCAAACGGTTGCGTCTTGGCTATCGATCCGAACGCCCTGAGGAGGGAGTTGTGCTTCGATGTAGTCCTCGAGTGCAAGTTCAGTCGAGGGGTCGGCGAGTAAGATCCTCGGCACGAGGGTCTTACCTTCGGCGCTGCTGCCAATGAGATCGATCGAGTCGACTGCAATTGGCACCGGTGGAGCGACATAACCAACGTCAGGTGGCATGACCGCTAAATCTGGTTGAACGGTGTCGAAAACCCGCCAGAGGCCCCACATTCCAGAAACATAGTGATGACCGATGTGGCAGTGGTACAGGAAGTCACCGGATGCTTGCTGGCAGCCACCAGCTCCGCATTCGTGTTCGAGGTTGTAGCTCTCGCCCGGACCTACCGACTGGGAGTCGTTGCGGTCCGAGAATGCGTACTGGGTTGGAATCTTCTTGAGTCCGCCGATCAGCTCGTCAGGTTCGACGCCCGGGTTGGTGCGCCAGCGGTTCGCCCCACCATGAAGATGGTGCACGTGGAACATCTCGCTGCCCGGCTGGACGAGGCGAGTCTTGGTGGGCTCTCCGAGGTAGGACCGGGGAATCGGCGTTGCAGGGTCTCCGTGGGTGTAGGAGCTATACGCGAGCGACTTCTCGTTGACCATGCCCAGACGATTTCGGAAGGGCTCGCTGCGATAGTTGATGGCGCGTGACCCAGGTCGATATGACCCCGAGATCGCGTCAAGCACGGGGAGCTCCTCGTCGTTCCGGTCGAGGACGTTGAATGTCTCGTCGCCGATCTCGTGGTAGGCGATGATGAATTCGCGGAAGTCGACACCGAGTGGATCGACGATGATCGCTTCCCAGCCGCTGTTGATCGGGACGCTCGTCTCCGGGTGGAGATAGGTCGAACCAGCAGGTTCGAGCACCAGGGTTCCGAAGAGACCGTGAGCCATCAGCTGACGACTGTCGCCGTGACTTGCGAATGTGTAGGCGCGCTCGGCGTTCTGATCGCTGGGCAGCTGGTACTGATAGCTGATGCTCCCGCCGTTCTGAGGGGCGAAGGAACCGGAGTTGAATCCGACTTCTCCGCCAGCGTTCGATGCCGAAAATGGAAGACCCTGGACATTGAACGACGCTGTTTCCGGTAGGTCGTTCGTGAAGTTGATAGTGAGGCAGTCGCCGAGATTTGCGCGAAGCACCAATGCTTGGATCGGGTCTGTTCGCAAGCCGCCAGTGACCTGCCCGGTTGCTTCCTGGGCCCGCACGGCAGCGATGTTCTGGTCGAGTACGTACATCGACGAGTCGGGATCGTGATCGCCGAACCGGTTGAACGTGATGTCCACTTCGATTGCGGTGACATCGTAGGAGCGCTGTGGAGCACCAAGTTCGCACGGTCCTGCCTCGGCCCCGAGTGCTTCGGCTTCGCCCTCACCGCCAGGAGCGGTCGGCGCAATGATGATGGCGCCGACGAACATCGCGACTACGACCAATCGACCGACCCAGTTGGTCGACTTCTGTGGCATTCCGATGATGAACGCCACGAGGAGAATAAGGCCCACGCCTGGGGTCGAGACCAGGACGACGGTACTCAGCGTTATGAGAGCGGCCGAAATCCACGGAATCGAGGCGAGGTGATGTCGCCGGTCTGACTTGGCTCCTGCGAGCCACCATGCTGCAGCCATGAGTCCGAAATATGCCAGCGGGATGACGAAGAGCTGACCCAACAGGGCATCGCGCAGCGAGTGAATTATCGGAGAACCCTCTGCCGCATGTGCGTGACCACCGAGCAATGCTTCGATCTTGCCGTGCATGACCGAGGCGGGGATCATGACCAACATGACCACGAGCCCGATGAATGACGCTTGTTGCAGTTTCTCGGCCGGTGCACCCGACTTCACGCCGGCTTTTGATGCGAGAGAAAGACCGAGGTGAACAGCGAAGATCATGAGCGGAAGAGCGAGCATCGAGTCGCGCAACACATGGGACATGTGCCCGAGGATGCCGTCTCCGCCGACGCTGACAAGTGTCGTGTGGACGAAGTGCTGCCACGTGATAACGCCGAATGCGAGCAAAGAACCTATTGCCACAACGTCGGGTCGAAGAATCCGGTTTGGGTTCTTCTTCGGACGAGTGTCTTGTGAATCGGGGGTCATCGTCAATCCGCTCTCAGATGTCATTGTTAATGCTCGTCGTCATGATCGAACTCGGTTACCGCAAAGCGAGTCTCTTGGTTGCTTCGAAGCCAGACGAGGTTCAGAGATGTGTTTTCGAACTCCAGGTCGGGAACGTCGAACGCCACGACTGTGCCGAGGACCTGGGAAGCCTGAAGCGTGTCTTCGCGGAGCGTTCCACCGAGCAGAGGCGTCCATACCTGGCCGTCGCCGGACAAGAGGTGGAAGTTCCAGGGAGCGACGTTGGTCGGGGCCGAGCCAGCGTTCTCCATGATGACGTTGAATTGGAGGCGGGTAGTCCCCTCATCGGGCATACCCGGCGTCATCGTGGCGGGCATCGGAAATACTTGGGCCTGGGCTGTCGCCTCGGAGATGGCTTCAGCGTTGTCTTCGTCCCCGTGGTCATGGCCGCCGTGGTCGTGCACAAGGAACGTGCTGTCCACCACGGTCACCGAGAGGCCGCTGACCGTCCGAGAGACGCCCGATTCGATAACGGGTTCAATGGTTGTGAGCATCCACACGAAGACGGAGGCTCCCAAAATGGCACTAACTATTGCCAGGCCGACCGTAATCCGCGTCATGGCTGACGCGGAGACCGCTGGCGCCTCAATGAGTGGTGTTTTCATTCGATACGCGTGCGCGGTCATGTGCAGCACCCCGAATCGTCGGCAGCTGCCACAGCACCTATACACGAGCGACCTAAAGTCGCTCTCGCCCTAATTTTCAAAGCCCGCACCCTTTCCTTAAATGCAGCTTATAAATACCCACGCAACGCGTCAAATCGCCGCACTAATGGGACTATAGACCGCATTGCGTAGTTTAACGGGGATATAGAAACACGTGTCGTGATGACCGCGTGCCGTCGCGCCAGCAGGCCGTACGGGCGGATCGACGGCGGTTCATAGGTCCCGGTCTCGAAGTGCAAGACTGCGGGAACCGATTGGAAACCACCGGTATTAGAGAGCTGGGAAGCTCCCGCCGGTGACTCACCCCGAAAAGGGAGCTCACATGGCTCTGCCCGTCTCGTCAAAGTACGTCATCATCGGCGCCGGAATTCATGGCTTGTCGACTGCCTGGCATTTAGGGAAAGAGTTATCTGAACGCGGTCTTGGTTCGGGCGCCGACATAACGGTTGTCGACAAGACAACGGTTGGTTCTGGTGCTTCGGGCATCGCTTGTGGGGTGATCCGCAACAATTACTTCCAGCCCGCTATGCGCGAGTTGATGGCGCACTCGGTTGGCGTGTGGGACTCCGATCCCGAAGCGTTCTCGTTCCATCCCGTCGGCTACATGCAGATCAGCCACGAGGGCATGCACGAAGACGTCAACTCGATCTACGAACAGCAGAAGGAGATCGGCTATGCGTCGACGTTCGTCGAGGGTGCGGCAGCGTCGCAGACCTACATGGAGGGCATCTTCTCCGATTGGCAGGCGCAGGGTATTACCAGTGTGCTGCATGAACATCGGGGCGGCTACGCGAACAACATGGCCTCGTTGAAGGGACTGCTTGCCAAAGCCGAGGCGCAAGGTGTGAACGTGGTCTCTGGTGTTCAAGTCACTGGGCTCACGACGTCTGGTGGCGCAGTGACCGCCGTCGAGACCGACCAGGGCAGTGTTCAGTGCGAACACCTCGTTGTTGCAGTGGGCCCATGGGTGCAGGCGCCCTGGGCGATGCTCGACCTTCCGACGACGACCACAATCCTTGGCCCAAACGGCGAGACGTTCGACAAACAAACGTGGACCTATTGGGCGCTGCAGGAAGGCACGCTCGAGGTCGATCCCGGCTACCTGGTCGACAACGCCGGCAACATGCCGCCGGTCATCCACATCGATACCGACGCGCCGCTGCACGATGACGACGGCCTGGTTACCGAAGGCCCATGGGGCATCTATTACAAGCCCGACTTCAACTTCGGCGGCGTGCAAGGCGGATACATGCCGTACATTGTCGACAAAGCGGCGGCCGACGTAGCCGTTGATCCATATGGTCCTGCCAGCCCCGACTTCGTCGTCGGCGAAGACTTCCACCGGACGTGGACCGCAGCGCTGGCCCACTGTCAGAAACGATTTGAAGGCAAGAACCACCTGATAAGCATGGAACCGTCAGGTGGAATCGGCAGCTTTACGCCCGACAGCTTCCCGATATTCGATACGTTCCGCGAGAACGCATACTTCATTGCTGACTCCAATCACGGCTACAAGATGATCGGCGTCGGGGCTCTCGTCGCCAAAGAACTCTGCGGCGATTCTCAGGCATTGCTCGAACCGTTTCGATATGGCCGATACGCCGAAGGCAAACTGCATCCGGTCAGCAACTCGCCCTATCCCTGGTCGTAGCCGAGACTAAGTGGGCATCCGTTGACTCAGCCAGTGGGAGAACCGGCCATACACCTACGTGATTCGTGACCGGGGATCAAAGAACATTCTGCTCATCGGCCGCGTCACCGACCCGACACAGACGAATTGACCAATGTTGGCGAAGGCAATTTGTCAGACATTAGGATGCGTGCAAGGCAGATGAGATCGAACACGACCGTCGACCGGCCTAATCACGTGTCGCCGACAGCCTTCTCGAAGACCTTCGATCGGGCGCGCTAAAGCCCGGAGATCAGCTGGAGAACGAAGCAGAGCTTGGCTCCCGATTCAATGTCAGCCGCTCGACCGTCCGCGAAGCCCTTCGAGCGCTGTCCTCGCAGAGAGACGCTGTATAAGCCCACGCCAGATGCAGCGCGCCGACGCGAGCTCGCCGGCATCATTACCCCGGAGATCGAGGCACTGTGTGAGAAGTGGTATGCGCGGTCGGTCGGCACGCCGGCGTCGGTACTGAACACTCGCGGGCCGATTTCAGCCAGTGAAACAGCGCACAAGTGAAAGATAAGATCTTAGATTCTAGACATTACGATATCGGCCGGGGTTCGGTCGATATCTGTTGCACCAACCTGGGAGCCATCGTGCGTCGCTTATTTGTTCTTCTCGGAATTCTCGTTCTCCTAGCCGCCGGTTGCGGCTCCGATGACAACGACACGTCGACAACGTCAGGCTCGACCGCCGTCGATGCCACTACGCCCAATGACCCTGAGCCCGTCGTCGTGCCCGACGAACCCTCTGATGTGACGCTGACCCTCGTGACGAACGATGCCTTCTCGGGCGTTGCGTATTTGCTGGATGCCTTCACCGCCGAGACTGGCATCGGCCTCGATCTTGTCGCTGGTGGGGATGCAGGCGCGCTGGTGAACCAGGCGATTCTGACCAAGGGAAATCCGCTCGGCGATGTCCTCTACGGATTCGATAACACCTTCCTCAGCCGCGTGCTTGACGCCGAAATCACCATCCCGTATGAGTCGTCGGCCGCAGCCGTAATCCCTGCCGAGATGCAGCTGGACCCGACCTACAATGTCACGGCGGTGGACTTCGGCGATGTCTGCATCAACTACGACAAGGCTTGGTTTGCCGACAACGGCGTAGCGGTTCCCGAGGAGCTGTCCGACCTGACTTCGCCCGAGTACTCCGGGCTCCTGACTGTAGAGAACCCGGCGACGTCCTCGCCCGGGCTGGCCTTCATGATGGCGACCATTGCCGAGTTCGGCGAAGACGGCTGGCTCGACTTCTGGGCAGGGCTCGCAGACAACGACGTCGATGTGGTCAGTGGATGGGACGAGGCCTACTACGCGTCCTTCACCCAGTACGGCGGTCCCCGCCCACTCGTCGTGTCGTATGCCTCCAGCCCGCCGGCCGAAGTCATCTTCGCCGAGACCCCGATTGATGTAGCGCCGACCGGCGTCATGGAATCGAGCTGCTTTCGTCAGATCGAATACATCGCGATTCTCGAAGGAACCGAACACGAGGCCGAGGCGCAGCAACTCATCGATTGGTGGCTCTCCGACTCCATGCAGGCCGAGCTCCCACTGAACTACTTCGTCTTCCCGGTGAATCCAGCGACAGCACTCCCACAGGAGTTCATCGATCACACGATCATCCCCGAGTCACCTCACACTCTCGATCCGGCCGCAATTGCTGCGAATCGAGAAGAATGGCTAGATGAGTGGACGAGCACTGTTCTCCGATGACAACGCCTCGCCGGACCTGACCACCAAGTCGGGTCCGAGCGAGCTGGGCCAACTCAAGACCACCGTCCGCTGGCGTGGCGTCGCCGGGATTTTGGCTCTGGGCGCGATCCCGGTCCTCTTCATCTGCATCTTCTTCATCTACCCCGTGGGATCGATCCTCTGGCGAGGACTGGTACCTGACGGGACCTTCGACGCAGAACCACTCAAGCGGGTCCTTACCGATGGCGATCTCCGACAGATCGCGTGGTTCACGTTCTGGCAGGCCGCTGTCTCGACCCTTGCAACATTGGTGATCGCCTTGCCCGGCGCCTACATGCTCTCGCACTACACATTCCGGGGTCGATCGCTGTTGCGTGCGGCGGTGACGATCCCTCTCATCCTGCCCACCGTCGTGGTTGCGGTCGCGTTTCTTGCCCTCGCCGGTCCCAACGGCAGCCTCGGCATCGACCTGAAAGGGTCGATCTGGATCATCCTCATTGCTCATGTCTTCTACAACTACGCGGTCGTGGTCCGTACCGTTGGTGGTCTCTGGGGTCACCTCGACCCCCGTCTCGAGGAGGCGGCGCGTATTCTTGGAGCGACCAGGATGCAAGCGTTCCGCAAGGTGACCCTGCCGTTGCTGCGACCTGCGATCGGCGCCGCCGCGTCAATCGTCTTCTTGTTCTCGTTCACCTCGTTTGGCGTGATCCTGATCCTTGGTGGGGCACGTCGCGTCACGCTCGAGGTTGAGATCTTTCGTCAAACCGCCGAACTCCTGAACCTTCCGGTCGCAGCGTCTCTCGCGATAGTCCAACTCCTCGGAGTGTTTCTGATCCTGACGATGTACTCCAGATATCAGAACAATCGCCTGGTCGACCTCAACCTAAGGCCAGCCAGCGAGGTCGAACGGCGTGCGGTGACACTCGGACAAAAGACGGTGGTCGGGGCGAATATCGCTTTGATGGTCGCGCTGCTGTTCGTCCCTCTTGGGGTTCTGATCAAGCAATCGCTCACCACAGAGAGCGGTCTGGGATTTGGGTACTACCGGGTCCTGAACGACGGCGACGCGAGCTCCGTGCTGGCGGTCGCACCGACCGAAGCCTTGAAGAATTCGCTATTGTTTGCGCTTATCGCGGCCTCGATTGCACTCGTGGTGGGCGGACTGGCTGCGTCCATCGTCGGGTACAAGAAGTCGCGTGCTACCCAGTGGTTTGACTCGTTGTTGATGTTGCCGCTTGGCACGTCGGCGGTCACGGTGGGTTTCGGATTCCTCATCGCTCTCGACAAGGGCATCCTCGACCTCCGATCGAAGGTCATCATTATTCCGCTCGCGCACGCGCTAGTGGCGATGCCGTTCGTGATCCGGGTGATGGTCCCGATCATCCAATCCGTTGAT
Source organism: Verrucomicrobiales bacterium (assembly GCA_047638715.1). GTDB lineage: Bacteria > Actinomycetota > Acidimicrobiia > Acidimicrobiales > SHLQ01 > SHLQ01. The sequence continues at coordinate 40,478 of JBLIMK010000011.1, read as the reverse complement.
CCACGGTTGCGCGAAGCCGCATCGGTGCTCGGCGCAAGTCCGGTGAGAGTGTGGCGCGAAATCGATCTGCCGATCGTTGCGAAAGCCGGATTGGTGGGCGCCGGTTTTGCTGCTGCTGTGTCGCTCGGGGAATTCGGGGCGACAGCGTTCATCGTCAGGCCGAACGTTCCTACACTTCCCGTGGCAATTTTCCGTCTGATGTCACGGCCGGGGGCGATCAATTTCGGAATGGCGATGGCTATGAGTGTGGTCCTTATGCTGGTCACCGGACTCGTAATGCTCGGAGTAGAACGTTTTAGAGCGGGCGATGTCGGGACTTTCTAGAAGCCGGGGAGGCGGGTATCAGTGCTGACGATCGAGGGTTTGAAGGTGACCTACGGTGACGTTGAGGCCATTCGTGATCTCGACCTAACTGTCGAGACAGGCGAAATTGTATGTCTGCTGGGTCCATCTGGCTGCGGCAAGAGCACTCTGCTCAGAGTCGTGGCTGGCCTCGAGAAGCCGGCGGCCGGTTCCGTTGCATGGGAGGGGCAGAACTTGTCGGAGGTCGCGGTCCATCAACGCGGCTTCGGACTGATGTTCCAGGACTACGCCCTATTTCCCCACAAGACCGTTTCTGAGAACGTGGCGTTTGGGTTGCGCATGCAACGTAAGACCAGGGCCGAGATCGGTGACCGCGTGGCGGTCGTGCTCGACCTGGTCGGTCTCGAAGGATATGAGGATCGCACGATCGGACAACTCTCGGGGGGCCAACAACAGCGGGTCGCGCTTGCCCGAGCTGTTGCCCCGTCGCCACGCCTATTGATGTTCGACGAGCCGCTCGGCGCTCTCGACCGCAATATGCGTGAACGTCTCGTAATCGAGCTTCATGACATATTGACCGAGCTTGGAACGACGGCCCTGTATGTGACTCACGATCAGGAGGAAGCGTTCGCCTTGGGCGATCGAGTGCTGTTATTGCAGAACGGCGTCGTCGAACAGATCGGTACCCCTGCTGAACTCTGGGCGAAGCCCCGCACCCGTTTCGCCGCCGAGTTCCTTGGATTCCGCAACTTGGTAAAGAGAGACACAGCCGAGGAGCTCGGGTGGCCATTGCCTGATTCCATCGCAGACCACGTGGTATACCGGCCAGACGGATTTCGCCCTGCAGCCGACGGGCCCTTTAGAGGCACGGTTGTGAGTCGGACGTATCGTGGCGACCACTTCCTCGTGCGTCTGACGACACCGTCGCCAGAGATCGACCTGCAGGTCGCTGCCCGCTGGCAGGACCCTCCCGAGATGGGCGATGAGCTCCGCCTAGAGATCCAACCTGCCGCCATTCTCGCGATTATCGACTGAGCTGCTCTGCCCCAATGGCCCGAGGTGCGCGATACCCGAGTCGTGGAGCCCGTTTACTGGAGTCGACTCCAGCACTCGTCGAATGCGAGAACGGTCGCCATGCGGTCGTCTCCCATGGGCAAGATGTGAACAGAGTCCACGCCTGTCTCTTCCAGAGCCACAAGTTGTGAGGTGAAGCGATCCCGATTGCCTGCTACGGCCATCTTTTGCACGAAGTCGGCAGGCAGAAGCTGAGCAGCCCTGGATGCCTCTTGGAATTCGCCGCCCTGGTACGTCTCTCTCACCTGTCGAGCGATATCTGGATCGAGTCCGACGAGGTCGCAATAAGCGGGTGCGGTCTGCGGGAACCAGGCCGCGATTGGCCGCGCGCCGGCGATGGCTACTTCCTCGTCTTCATCGATTACGCCGTACACGAACAGGGCGATGTGAGGACGTGCTCGACCAGCCTTTGCCGCGCCGGCATCGACGCGCTCCAAGGCCCAATTGACCACCGCTGGGTCGAGCCCGCACAAGAGGATGACCCCGTCGGCGATGGCGCCAGCGAGCTCGAGCGTCCGAGGTCCGCTCGCGGAGACGAACACTGGGAGATCGGATTGCGCACCGAATCGCATATGGGCCTGAACGAGGGCGAACCCGGGGCCGTCCGAGGTCACCGTCTCTCCAGCCATGAGCGCGCGGATCGCCGCGATCGATGCTTCGAGGGTGGCCAGTGCAGGGTGGCGGGTGACGGGATTGGTGACCGCTGTGCCGATGCGGATCTTCGTGGTCGCTCGCGCTGCGAGAGAGAGCAGCTGGTATGGGTCTCGTGCGTGGAGCGACGACTCGGTGAGCCAGAGATGGTCGAAGCCCATTGCCTCGACGCGTGTGGCCATGCTGAGGAACTCATCGACCGCATCGACGCCTTGCAGGACAACCCCGCGACGCATTCTGGTCATGTTGCACCGTGTTGCGTCAACCGGTTGAATCCACCCCTCTTGTGAAGTTGGAAATTGTGTCGGCTAGCACTTGGAGGCCGGTAGCGATCGGCGAGAGTTCTATCCACTCGCCGGTGGTGTGTTCCCCCGAGCCGATAGTGATGCCGCTGTCCGAGCGATTCCCAGTCGACCTCGAGGCTTCGGCGGTTGGTCTCGACGAGCGTGCGAAGCGCTTCTTCAAGGTCGTTGAACGCTGCTTGGCTTGACGCCCGGAGATCGATGTCGAACGATGCCTCGGCCGCCTTCGCGTTGATCACCGTGCCTCCTCTGATCAGACCGACGTTGACAGCCGTCTTGGCGTCGGCAGGGGAGTTGGACTGAGTGCAATCCAGGGAGCTCGTATCGCCGGGGCGGGGCGCATAATCGCCGTCGATGTAGTTCAATCGAAGCTTGACGCCGCAATGGGCTTTGGCGCTACGGACATGGTCAATGCTGCATCGGTCGATGTTGTCGCGATGGTGTTGGAGCTGACCGGCGGAGGGGTGGATCATGCCTTCGACGCGATCGGCAAGCCGTTCACGCCCGCCCAAGCGTTCGCCATGCTGCGCCCGGCCGGAACTGCGACGATCATCGGAATGATCCCGCTCGGTGCAACAATTGAGCTCCCTGGGGTCGACTTTCTCGCAGAAAAGCGGATCCAGGGTTCATGCATGGGTAGCAACCAGTTCCGAACCGATGCGCTGCGCTTCATCGACTTTTATTTCGACGGCAGGCTCGACTTGGACTCGCTGATCAGCGAGCGCATCCCGCTGGAGGGCGTCGGGGCTGCGATGGAATCGTTCGCCACAGGTGAGGGCGCCCGTCAGGTAATCATCTTCGACTGATGGGTATCACCAACGATCTCCGCGCCCCCTATGACGAACAGTGGCGTGCGCTGGTCGAGAATCAGTTCGTAATGGACATGGCTGCCGGGACGCTTCCGCTGGAGAAGTTCCGCTTTTACGTGGAGCAGAATCTCTTCTACCTACCGAAGTACGCGCGAATGCTCGGTCTCGCGCTGTCTCACTCGGAGACGTCGCTCCAGCAGCACCGATTCATGCGCGCACTCAAACAGATCGTCGACATCGAGATTCCTGCCAACCGCGACCTTCTCGCCGACGTCATCGGCATGGGAGCCGAGGATCTCGGTGGCGGGATCGAACCAGGCCCGGCTTGTCTGGCGTACTCCAGTTTCTTGATGGCGACTGCAGCTGGAGGACGTCCGAGCGATGTGATGGCCGCGATGCTGCCCTGCGCATGGAGCTACGCCGATATCGCCGCGAGATACCCCAATCCCGAACCCCACCCCGTGTATCAGACCTGGCTGAGCGTCTTTGGCGGATCGAGCTATCAGCTTTACATCGAGGGGCTTCTCGTCGAACTCGATGAACTGTTGGATGATGCGGATCGCCAGGACGTGAGTCGACTGCAGCAACTTTTCCTCACCGGAATACGCATGGAGTCGGGATTCTGGGACATGGCCCATCGAGGAAGCGGTTGGGCCTAATCATGTCAATTTTGGTCGACGATGTTGCTCACGAATGCAATTTCGGCGGGCCGATAATGCGGGGATCGGGGGTGCCGACGACGGCATCGTCGCTCCATGGGTAGTCGAGTTGGCTGAGAATCACCCGCATGGCTTCGACCCGACCGCGCTCGCCGAGCATCGCAGCGCACTCCAAGTGCACGTGTTAGTCAAGAATCGCATCGTGTTCGAGAGTTTCGACACACTCGGGGACGCGGCGCATGATTCTGCGACCTTTGGAGGCGTACGTGCAGCAGAGAATCTTAGGAGTAGACAATACCGGTCGTCCGGTGGAGTGGGAGGATCTCAATTCCGCATCGCCTGGCCGGTGGGTATGGGTCGACCTGGCCTACTCGAACGCAGCTGACGCGGACGAAGTACGGTCCGTTCTTAGGGCTCTCGACTTCGATGAGCTGGCGATTGAAGATGCCGTCTTCGACGTGGATCTCCCGAAATTCGACGATTTCGATGAGCATTTGCTCGTCATTCTTCATAGTCTTCGCGCCGAAGGCCATGGAACGTTCGAACTCGACTGCTTTCTCACGTCCGAGCTTCTCGTAACGGTGCATGGCGAGGACGCCCCGGCGATCGAGGTGCTGCGCGAGCGTCTCCAAGAGCGTCGCGATCATGTACCGAAAACAAGCGGTGAAGTGCTCGCGAGGCTTGCCGATTTGATCGAACGCGGTCTGCATTCCGTTGTCGTGGCCTTTGATGAGCGGATCGAGTCGCTTGTTGAGCAGGCCCTTGCGGCGGACGGCGATCTGCTCGAAGACCTCATGGCAGTGCGAGCTGAGGTGGCGTCGGTTCGGCGGGTCGTGGGACCTCAGAGAGAGGTGCTGGCTGCGCTACGCAATTCTGAGTCCACGATCATCGGACCATATGCTCGAAGGCGTTTTGCCGATGTTTTCGATATCAGTGTTCGCACAGCGAGTGGCTTGGATGCGGCGCGATCTGCTCTCGCCGAAACACTCGATGCGTACCGAGGTGCCGAGGCCAGAAAGGCCACGGACGTGACGAAGGTCTTGACGATCTACGCCGCGATCATGCTGCCACTCTCGCTGATCGCTGGCTTCTTCGGGATGAACCACCCGAACCTGCCGGGGATCGATGCCGAGAACGGATGGATCGCCGTTGTGGGTGTGATGCTGCTCGTTGCGGTCGGATCGCTCGCGGTCTTCGTCGCATTCGGGTGGATTTCGCCTCCCTCGGCGCGGCGCGCCGGGGCATCGTTGGGACGTGGTCTTGTTGGGGTGGTCCGTACGCCAGGTCAGATTGCAGGAACCGCCTATCAGCGGGCGACGCCCGTTGTGCGGAGCGTGAGGAAACGGAGTGCAAAGCAAGATCCGCCACCTCGTTGATCGTGCGTCCCAATTTCGAATGACACACATAGGTCATGATCGCCGGGTCCGGAGTCGCGGTGCTGAAGGTCCGAAGCACCAACTTCGCGACCGACGACAGAAGGGCATCTATGGAACTTGGCTCACCGATGTTGTCATGGAGACCATCGATAAGCGGGACGAAGGACTGCATCGACATGGCTGGCCCTATCGAACGACAGAGTTGCGCTTGCGCAAGGCGTCCAGGTGATGCGGTGGCGGACCGAAAGCGACACATGCACCTGATGGCACATACCCGTCATAGGAATTTGCGACGCAGTGTCCGATACTGAGGAGATGCAACGCGAACGAAAGAAGCGCCGCACTGCTGATGTCGGTCTTGGTGTAGTTGGTTGGCGCGAGTGGGTCGAGCTGCAGGAATTCTCTGCTCAACCCATCAAGGCCAAGATCGACACAGGCGCACGAACATCGGCGCTTCACGCCCACAACCTCGAACTCGATACTGACGGCGAGGTCACGATCGCTCGATTCGAACTCTTGACGATGCAGGGAAACACGTTCGAAAGTGCACCGGTCGAAATTCCGGTTCTCGAGGAGCGATTGGTTCGATCATCGAACGGTGTCGACGAACTACGGCCCGTCATTCAAACCGAACTGACTCTCGGTGTCGACACGTGGAAGATCGAAGTGACGTTGAGCGATAGAGAGTTGATGGGCTTTCGAATGCTCATTGGTCGAAGTGCGCTAAGAAATCGATTCCTCATCGATCCAAACCGCTCGTTCTGCACTCACCAGGAAAAGGAAGATGAATAAACAATGAGTTCCCAACTGTCAATCGGTATCTTGTCTCGCGCGCCCGACAGCTACAGCACGGTTCGGCTCGTCGAGGCCGCAAAGGACCGCGGGCACAACGTTCGGGTTCTCGACACCCTTAGATTCGCGATCGATCTCTCGGGCAAACAACCCGACATGCAATACCGGGGAAAGCCAGTGCCCGAACTCGACATTGTCGTTCCGCGTATTGGTGCCTCGATCACATTCTTTGGTTTGGCAGTTGTTCGTCAGTTCGAACAGATGGACGTATTCACGCCGAACACCTCGACCGCAATAGCGAACTCGCGAGACAAACTCCGCGCGAACCAGATCCTCTCGCGCCACGGAGTCGGCCTGCCAGCGACAGCGTTCGTTCGTAACCGCGCCGATGTGTTGCCGGCGATCGAACGTGTCGGCGGCGCGCCGGTGGTGATCAAACTTCTCGAAGGCACGCAAGGGATCGGTGTCATTCTCGCCCCGGACACCACCGTTGCCGAAGCGGTCATCGAAACCCTGCAGAGCACTCGCCAGAACGTGCTCGTTCAACGATTCATCGCCGAGAGCAAAGGCAAAGACGTCCGTGCTTTCGTGGTTGGCGATCGGGTCATCGCTGCTATGCGCCGCGTCGCCAAAGGAGATGAATTCCGTTCGAACGTGCACCGTGGAGGCCGAGCTGAGGTCATCGAGCTTCCCGAGGAGTATCGCAAGGTCGCTGTGCAGTCGGCCCAGATCATGGGGCTTCGTGTCGCCGGTGTCGACATGCTCGAGTCCGACGATGGTCCATTGGTCATGGAGGTCAACTCTTCGCCTGGTCTCGAAGGCATCGAAGGAGCCACCGAACTCGACATCGCTGGTGCCATCATCGACTACACGGTCAGCCAAGTCGCCTTTCCCGATATCGACGTCCGCCAGCGACTCTCGGTGTCAGCGAATTACGGCGTTGCTGAGGTACAGATCAACGAGGGCGCAACGATCCTCACAGACAGTCCTACCGTCGGCGATCTTCGTGCGATGGACATCACCGTGCTCACGTTGCACCGGGACGCCACCGTCATTCCGAACCCAAAAGACAACCGAGCGCTAGAGGCCGATGATCGGCTCCTGTGTTTCGGCAACCTCGAGGTGCTGCGCGCACTCGTGCCGGAACGTACCCAGCGGCGCCGTGAGCCGAAGATCAAACCCCTGGAAACAGATCACTGACCCGCCGTCAACCTCGTTATGACATCGCTGGCCGCAAGCGCCGCGATGGTACGTCGGTGACGTGGAAATGTTCTGCCGCTGAACTCAGCAACCGTTCGCAAGGCTGCCGTTTCGGCCTCGACGGAAACGGTGGTGTTGGCTCGGAACAACCCGACATCACCGGTGGCCCTGGCATGGGACGCCCGGTCGTAGGTCATTGTTGATGGCATCGACGTAGCGTATGCGACATGAATTGGAAGCTGGACGGACTCGCAGGCGGCGTTGGTTTGGTCGCGACAGGGCGCGTTGTTTCACGACGGCGTCAAGAGTGGACCGAGCCCAGCGCTGATGAACTTCGCCAAGAAGTGAGTCACTAGCTATGGTCTCCAAAAGCATCAACGGCGGCAGCATCAAGGGCGACAGCGCAACGAAGAAGGCGCCAAAATCGGCTGGCAAGAAGGCCTCGAAACTCGCAGCCTTCGAGATCGACGGCCTTACAGTCGAACCTGGCACGCGAGGTGAATCCGAACTCGCTGTGTCCAAGCTGGTCACGGGTGCTCGTGTCTCGATGCCGCTCATCGTCCTTCACGGAGCGAAGCCTGGTCCGACGATTTGGCTCAGCGCCGCGGTCCATGGAGACGAAATCAACGGTGTCGAAATCGTCCGTCGAGTCCTCGAAGCGGTGAACCCGCTTGAACTCGGCGGGACGATTCTTGCCGTACCCGTCGTCAACGTCACCGGATTCGTTACTGGTGATCGCTACCTCCCAGATCGTCGCGATCTCAATCGCTGCTTTCCAGGGTCGCCTCGTGGTCCGCTAGGAAGCCGAACAGCACATATCTTCATGAGGGAGATCGTCAATCGGTGCAGTGTTGGGATCGACTTCCACAGCGGTTCCGATCATCGGACCAACCTGGCTCAAATCCGTGCGGATCTCAATGACGACCTGACACGACAGCTTGCAAATGCATTTGCAGCTCCGGTCATGCTGCACGCGTCAACTCGTGACGGGTCACTTCGCCGCTCGGCCACGAAGACCGGCGCCGCTGTTCTGCTCTTTGAGGGCGGAGAAGCTTGGCGCTTCGATGCCTCCATCATCCGCAGCGCAGTCACCGGAACGCTGAATGTGCTCGCCAGCCTTGACATGATCGAACAAGACGACTCCACCGAGCAGGCTGGCCAACCCAGCATCGAGGCACGAAAATCGCGTTGGGTGCGAGCACGAGCAAGCGGAATCACTCAACTCTGGGTCGGTTGCGCGGACCTCGTCACGAAGGGTCAGACCATCGGCCGATTGCACGACTCGTTTGGCCACCGCATCGCCGAAATCAAGTCGAACATCGACGGCATCGTCATTGGCCTCAACCTCGACCCAACTGTGAACCAAGGCGATGCCATCGTTCACATCGCGGACATCACCCCGGAGGAGATTGCGTAGATCGCGCCATCACGGCCGTACCCGACAAGGCCGATGTGCTCGCCCGGTGGGGTCGCGACTTCGGTGAATGTGGGGAGCGCCGACCGGTTGGTCCCGACGACGCACATCCTCAAACCGGCCGTGGCTGGGTTCGAGGCGCAGAACATCAACCAGCACCTATGCCTCGCCAGATCGCCGAGCTGATCAGGTAGACCATCCCTGGTCCCGACGCCGAGATCGACGTGTGGCGGTTCGCCGGCGCCCTGGCATTCAACTGGCTGATCGCAAGCACCGACGCCCACGCGAAGAACTACGGCCTGTTGCTCGCCGGTCGTCAGATCCGGTTGGCGCCGCTGTATGACATCGCATCGATCCTGCCCTACGACTCCAGCGACGGCTACAAGCTGCGCCGGACCGACGCATCGCATGGGAACACGCCGCCGACGAACTCAAACTTGACCGCGATCGGCTCATCACCCGCGTGCTCAACCTGGCGGAACGCATGCCTGCCGCGTTCGTCCAGGCAGTCAACGACGGTGATGTCGGTGAACCTCCGACGGATCTGTCCGACCGGCTGTTAGATGGTCTCGTTGAATTCTTCGAATGCTGCAACGATTCGGAGGTGTTGGTGGCTCTCGGTTCCGAGTCCTCGCGTTGGCCTGAGCCGCGAGTTCAGTCGCCCGTGATCGACCTGGACGCCGCGTTCTGCGAGGAGTTCTTCGACGTCGCTGTAGGACAAGCCGTACTGGAGATACGAGCGGACGGCAGCATGATGACTTCGGGAGGGAACCGGTAGCTGGCGAACGCGGAGTGATCCACAGGTGGAGACTGGTTCCGGCGATAGTTCTCACGAGCTCGAGTGAGGGCGTGGTCTTGGTAGTTCATTTGGATCGTCTCGACCAGGCCGTATCAGCACCGATAAACGAACGGTGCGTCCGTAACCGATTTCGGCGCTGCATGCGGCTTGTAGCGAACATTGCGCCGATTTTCAGTGTTGACAGATGCCGCGATCTGATGATAAGCAAACCACTGTTCGTTGCAATCGGACGGCTGGGCGCAACGAGAGACCAGAACCGCTGTGGTGAAAACTTCAGCTACATCGAGGAGGATTTCAATGACATTCATGTCAAAACGTCGAGCTGGCGTTCTCATATCCGCACTTATGGTGTTCACATCATGTGGGAGTAGCGACGACTCTGGAGGGAGCGAGTCCGCTGCGACTACGGTCGCACCTGCGACTACGAACGCACCTGCGGATACGGGTGCGCTTGCCGCTACCGATGCACCTGTGGCTACCGACGCACCCCCCGCACCTGTGGAGTGCGGCGTTCTGATCGCTGCCGTGCCTGAAGATTTCGACGCTGTCGACCCGCACATCGGTTCGGGTGAAACACCTGCAACGTGGCTGTCGCTCATCTATGAAACTCTCGTGGGCATCGACGTCAACGCAAATATCACCGACGGTCTCGCAACCGCCTGGGACATCTCCGATGACGGGTTGACCTACACCTTCACGCTGCGAGACGACGTGAAGTTCCACGACGGTGAGACCTTCGACTCTTCGCACGTCAAGTTCAGCCTGGAGCGGATCATCAACCCGGATACAGCAGCGGTCTCGCAGAGTGTCTTGTCTGTCATCACTTCGATCGAGACACCTGACGCAGGAACTGTGGTAATCGGTCTCGATTCGCCAAACAGTGCACTTCTGCTCGACCTCGCATCACAAGGTCGAGCAGCGATCATGCATCCCGACTCGTTCGGCTCTGACGGACAGCTCGGTGTACACAATGGAACCGGACCGTTCAGCTTCGTGTCCTATTCCGCTACAGACCGTATGGTGCTTGACAGCCATGACGGCTACTGGAATGGCGCCCCATTACTCGACGGACTCGAAGTGCGAATCCTGCCCGACAACGCGGCTCGGCTCACGGCCTTGGCGGCTGGCGAAATTGACTTCGCATGGGCAGTTCCGGCCGAAGACGCAGCGACCCTCAGCCAGGACGGTTCCTTCACCATTCAGGAGAACCCGCAGAACCGGGGCAACTTCTTCTCCATCAACCTGACCAGAGCGCCGTTTGACAACCCAAAAGTGCGTGAGGCGATGTGGCTTGCCATCTCTCGGACAGACATTGCAGAGGCGGGCTGGAACGGCTTTGCAGTGCCGACACTCCAACCGTTTGCTGAGACGTCATTCTGGTACCTTGACAAAGAATTGCAGGTTGACGCCGACATCGAACGTGCGACCGCATTGATCAAGGAAGCGGGAGCTGAAGGTACGGAGGTCACCATCTTGCAGTGGGACGCGCTCGGTTCGGATTTAGAACCGCAGATTGTTGCCTCGGCATGGAACGACATCGGACTCGATGCCAAAATCGAAAAGACCGACATCGGTACATTGGTTGGAGCAGCGAGGGAGGACCCACTGAATTTCGATGTTGTCTATCTCTGGGTCGGACTCATTTACGGCCCGAATCGCCCATACAGCTTCTTCGAGTCTGACTCGTCTCGCAACGGGCTCATCGGTGGACTGAAGAGCGACGATATCGACAGGCTTGTTGCCGAGGGTCGAACCACGAGTGATGCGGACGAACGTCTGGCCTTGTACGACGAGGCGATGCAGATCAACCTGGACAACTTCGCTGCGTACTTCACCGTTCGGCCCTACCAGTACGTCGGTGTCGGCAAAGACGTGACCGGCTTTCAGCAGGGCTCGTACTTCGTCCAGTACCGGGGTGGCGGCATGACATCGGCCTGCGTACCAGCCGAGTGACGGCTGGCTACAGCGAATCTCGATTGTGACGACGACCATCGCCAACGCCGGGGCCACGGAATCCGTGGCCCCGGCTAGGCGAAGCCTCCTGGCGGCGTTCATCACGTGGACTGCCGCCATGGTGGTTGTCATCACGCTCATCGCTGCGATCTTTGCGGGCGTTCTTACCGACTTCGACCCCGACCAGGCTTCGCCGGTCGATCGATTCTTCGAATGGGGCGAAGAAGGTCACCTGATGGGTACAGATTCTTTGGGTCGAGACGTCCTCACCCGGCTGCTGTTCGGCGCTCGTCTCGTGTGGATTGTCGGCCTCAGCGTCGCGACCTTGTCAATGGTTGCTGGCGTGACCCTTGGATCGCTCGCTGGGTATGTTGGCGGTCGGGTGGATTCGACAGTGACGCGAATTTCCGATGGCATACTCGCGTTTCCTCCGCTGTTGCTTGCGCTCGTGCTTTCGGCCGTGATGAGTCCAAGCACGCAGACGGCCATCTTTGCGCTCGCCATCGTCTACACGCCACTGGTGATTCGCGTCTCGCGCGCTGCTGTCCTCGGCGAGCGACATCTCGGTTACGTAATGGCGTCCCGCGGAGTCGGCAACTCAGAGTCGCGCACGCTCCTCCGGCACGTGCTTCCAAATATCGCAGGGCCGTTGCTCGTGGTGGCGTCCGTGGTGGTGTCACGTTCGATCATCGTCGAGGCCAGCTTGAGCTTTCTGGGCGCTGGCACCCAACGTCCTACATCGAACTGGGGCGTCATGATCGCCGACGGCCGTGAGGCCATTTTCAGTCGTCCGAGCGAGTTGATCTTGCCGTCAATTGTGCTCAGTGTCACGGTGCTCGCGCTCAACCTGATGAGCGATGCGCTGTCCGACCGTGTCGACCCGCGCTACAACATGGCGCGGGACAAGGCGTGATGTGGGGGGCGGCGTGAACGCGAGCGCGTTGGAACCGCAGGCGCCGTTACTGCGCATCCGCGACCTGAGCGTCGCGTATCGCACTCAGCACGGACCCCTTCATGTGGTTCACGGGGTCGATTTCGACCTGAAACCCGGTGAGTCGTTGGGCATCGTGGGCGAGTCGGGATCGGGTAAGTCGACCGTCTTGCTCGCGGCCGCTCGACTGCTTCCGAGCAACGCCGTGATCACCGGAGGACAGGCCTACCTTCGTGGTCAAGACCTCTTGACTGCCGACGCAAAGGCATTGCGGCAGGTACACGGCCCGCAGATCGGGATGCTGTACCAGGATTCGCTCCGCGCCCTCAATCCGGTCATGAAAATCGGCAAACAGATTACCGAGGTCCTCGACGCTCACGACGCACCCGGGGTCCATAACGAGACGGCCCTCGACCTGTTCCACAGCGTGGGCCTCAGCGACCCGGAGCGACTGATGTCGCAATATCCGCATCAGCTGTCCGGTGGCATGCGACAACGGGTGATGACGGCCATGTCGCTAGCGTTATCGCCACGGATCCTCTTCGCCGACGAGCCCACGACTGCGCTCGACGTCACGATCCAAGCACAGATCCTCGACCTGCTCCGTCACCGTGCGATCGAGATGGGGACGGCGATCGTGATCGTCAGCCACGACCTCGGGGTCATTGCCAACCTATGTCAGCGCGTGCTGGTGATGTACGGCGGCCGAATCGTCGAACACGGCACCACCGAAGAAGTCTTCTCCGATCCGAGGCACCCGTATACGGCTGCACTCCTGCGCTCCGTGCCACGTATCGACCGTGGACTTCGCCGACTCCCATTCATCGAGGGACGTCCGCCTGATCCGGCCGACCCGCCCCCGGGTTGCAGCTTTGCACCCCGCTGTCCGATTGTGATCGACGAGTGTGAGCAGGGCGTTCCGCCGCTGCGGTCGACCGGCGAAGACCGTGAAGCGGCGTGCTTGCGGAGCGACGACATCGATGAGGTTGGCGTGAAGCTCATCTCGGCCGTGCAACGAGATGCCGCAGAACACGTTGTCGACGATCAGCAACCGGGCTCGGAGGAATCGATCCTCATCGTTCGTGGGCTCACGCGCCACTTTCGGCTCGGACGAGGCCGACATGCGCCGATTCTTCGCGCGGTTGACGGCATTAATCTCGACATCCGCCGAGGAGAGTTCCTCGGGCTCGTCGGCGAGTCGGGGTGTGGCAAGTCCACGCTTGGCCGCATGCTCGTCGGGCTCGAGCCAGCCGACGCCGGCACCGTCACGATGGACGGCCAGGAGATTAGCGCCGCGAAGGGGCGAGCCGCGAGATCGATGCGCCGATTCTCTCAGATGGTGTTCCAGGATCCAAGGAGCTCGCTCAACCGACGCATGACGGTGGCCCAACATCTCGAAGAGGCGCTCGTGCATTCCCCGACGCCGCGTGGCGACCGCGGCGATCGTCTGCGTGAGCTAGTCGACCAGGTGGGTCTGCCTGCAGCGGCTCTCAACAAGCTGCCCGACGAGTTCTCCGGAGGGCAGGTTCAGCGCATCGCCATCGCACGTGCTCTCGCTGTATCGCCCCAGTTGATCGTTGCTGACGAAGCAGTTTCGAGTCTCGACGTCTCGGTCAAGGGACAGATCGTCAATCTGCTGCGTGACCTCCAAGCTGATCTCGGTGTGACGGTGCTGTTTATCTCGCACGACCTCGCTGTCTGTCGGCAGGTCTCGGACCGGATTGCCGTGATGTATCTCGGACGGCTGGTGGAAGTGCGCCAGACCAATGAGCTCTTCAACTCGCCACGGCACCCATACAGCCGTGCCCTGCTGTCGGCCATCCCTGTGCCCGACCCCGTCGCCGAGCGGGAGCGGGAGCGAATCATCTTGACCGGCGATGTGCCCAACCCCACCGATCCGCCCTCAGGCTGTCGCTTCCACCCACGCTGCCCGGTCGGTCCCAACGTGAATCCAGAGCGAGACATTTGTCGGACGATCGAGCCGCAGCTTGACGATGAGTTCCACACGGCCTGCCACTTCCCGCATGAAGACGTCGCCGAGACTGTCTCGGTGGAGCTGACCCGATGAGGAGAATGATCATGGCGCGGCTGGGCGGGGCGTTTCTAGGCTTGTTCGTTCTTACAGTGGTCACGTTCCTGATGGTGCGTCTGCTGCCGGGATCCGTTGAGGACGTGATGTTGGGCACCGAGAACATCACCCCGGAGGTGCGGCAGGTCTTTCGCGATCGGTACGGGCTCGACGACCCGACCGTGGTTCAGTACGTCCGGTGGATGGGCAACCTGTTGCAGGGCGACCTCGGCAACTCCATCCGTAGCCGGAACCCGGTGACCGAGGAGCTCAGGGCGAAACTCGCCCCGTCGCTGACGCTGTCGGTGATATCGGTGACGATCAGCTTCTGTGCGGCGGTTGCACTTGGCACCATCGCTGCATTCAATCGCGACGGTATTGTCGATCGCCTTTCCACTCTCGGATCGATCATCGGATCGAGTGTTCCCGACTTCGTGATCGGCCTCTTGCTGATCGTGTTCGTTGCTCGTCGCTTCGATCAATTCCCATCGTTCGGATATGAACCAATGTCGAGCGGTCCGTACGAGTGGGCCCGCCACCTGTTCCTACCCGTCGTGGCGATGTCGGCCTCGCTGGTTGGCATCATGACCCGATTAACGCGCACCTCGATTCTGTCGACGCTCGAGGAAGACCACGTCCGAACCGCCATCGGAAAAGGACTCTCACGTCGACGAGTCGTCATGCTGCACATCATCAGGCCGTCTCTGATTCCCGTCATCACGACCGCCGGGTTGTTGTTCGTGGCCGTGATCGGCGGTGTCGTCGTGGTCGAGTTCGTCTTTGCCATCCCAGGGCTCGGACGCCTGATCCTCGAGTCGATCAAAGCCCGTGATTACCCGCTCATCCAGGGTGCGACCTTGCTCATCGGCGTGCTAGCCATAATCGCATCCATCCTGGTCGACCTCGTCCATCGGGCGTTGGACCCGAGAATCCGATAGCAGACATCGTGCCGAACCCAGACCTTATCATTCGCAACGGAACCGTCGTTGACGGCACCGGTGGTCCGACCCGGATCGCTGACGTCGTGATTCGAGACGGCATGGTGTCCGAGATCACCGAGAGCGCGTCGACTGTGGCCACGAGGGAGATCGATGCAGAGGGCGCGTGGGTCACGCCAGGCTTCATCGATCCCCACACGCATCTGGATGCGCAACTGTTCTGGGACCCGACCGGGCGGCCATCTGTTCAACACGGCGTCACCACTGTGGTGACCGGGAACTGCGGCTTCGGCATCGCTCCATGTGGGAACGGAGCCGAAGAGTATTTGTTGCGGTGCCTCGAAGCCGTCGAGGAGATTCCCTTTGCCAGCACGACCATTGGGGTGCCATTCGGGTGGAGCGATTTCACGTCGTACCTGGATGCGCTGGACAACCTCGATCTCGGCGTCAATGTTGCCGCTATGGTTCCGCATTCACCGCTGCGCCATTCGGTCATGGGAGACCGGGCATGGTCGCAGGAGGCAACCAACGATGACGTCACGCAGATGTCAGCGCTACTCCGCCAGGCGCTCGCAAGCGGCGCGGTGGGATTCGCGTCATCGCGAGGACCCAACCATGTCGACGGTGACGGTCGACCGGTGCCGAGCCGACTCGCCAACGATGCGGAGCTACGGGCCCTCGTCGCAGAGACCACCGGAAAGGTCTGGCAGATCAACATCAAGAGCAAAGGCGACCCGACCGCTGCCCAGAGCCTCGCCGAGGTGGCGGAATATGCAGCATGGAGTGACGAGTTCGGTGTCGACCTGTCGTGGACCCCGCTCCTCGTCCTACCAGGAGACACCGTTGCATGGCGTCGACTCGTCGACCAGGCTGCCGATCTCAGTTCGACAGGCGCCCGTGTCGTTCCTCAGGTGTCGCCGCTGCCGCTGGTGGCATCGATCGATCTCTCAGGCCGGTCGTTGGCCGAGTCGGTGACCGGTTGGGAAACGGCAATGCGTCAGCTCAATGGGCTCGGCCAGGTCGATCGGATCGCCGTCCTCGCCGATGAGTCATTCCGCCAGTTACTGCGCGACGCGCGGGAAGACCCGCACGCGATGTTGGCGCCGAACTACGACCGATGGCGCCTGGTAGCCAGCACGACTCGACCTGAACTGGTCGGTCAGTCGATGCGACAGGTGGGTGTGGCCCTCGGGTTGCCACCGACCGACGCCTTGTGCGATCTGGCCATCGCCGACGAACTGGCCACCGTGGTGCAGGTTCCCCTAGTCAACCTCGATGCAGCGGAGGTCGTCGCTGCTGTGAGCGCTGACAGCACCTTGATCGGCCTCGGCGACGCCGGCGCGCACGTCGCCAGCATCACCAACTACACCTATCCGACGTTCCTGCTTGCCGAAGCCGCTGCGGGCAACGGGATGTTACCTATCGAGCAGGTTGTCCGTGAGATGACCAGTCGACCAGCCGAGTTGTTCGGCCTGACCGGTCGAGGGGTGCTCACCGAAGGGGCTGCTGCCGACGTCGTCGTCGTGGACCCACACACGGTCGCACTCGGTCCGAGCCGACGCGTTAACGACCTGCCCGGAGGTCACGCCCGACTGCTTCAGGAAGCCGTTGGGTACCGGTCCGTCATCGTCGGCGGCGTCGAAGTTGTCGTAGACGACCAACCCGTCGAAGTCGCTGCCGGGCGGGTGTTGCGGTAGTGCCCGAAGCTCGCCATTCCACAGGATCAACCACTACAAGGAGCAGGAACACATGGCCATCTTAATTACCGGAGGCACCAAGGGGATCGGACGCGGGATCGCCGAGCGCTTCGCTGGCCCTGATGTCACCGTCCTTCTGAACTACCTCAACGACGATGCCGCAGCTCAGGATGCCTCTGACGCCGTGGCCGCTCTCGGAGGCAAACCTGTGCTCCTCAAACGTGACATCACGTCATCTGCCGGTTGTGACGCGCTCCTGAAGGACGCAGCTGAACACACCGACCGCATCGACCAGTTGGTACACGCAGCCGTATACCCCTATGCCACCCCGCTTCTTGCGGCCGATCCCGATGAACTCGACCGCGCCGTCGCACTCAACGGCACAGCGTTGGTACACGTCGTGCGTGCGGCCGCACCGATGTTCCAGCCCGGGAGCACGGTCTTCTTCCTGTCGAGCCGAGGTTCAAAAGTGGCGGTTCCGAACTACGGCCCGATCGGCGCTCCTAAGGCGATGGGCGAGGCGCTCATCAGGTATCTCGCAGTCGAACTCGCCGACATGGGCGTTCGCACCCATGTGGTGTCGGCCAGCCTGGTCCTCACCGATGCGCTGCGCCGATTGTTCGGAGATGCGGCTGATGATCGTGCAGCAGCCGCTGCGGCTGCCAATCCAATGAAACGCAACGTCACCGAAAAGGACCTCGCTGAGGTTGTGCATTTCCTTGCATCTCCCGCCGCCGAAATGTTGACCGGCCGCGAATTGTTCGTCGACGGCGGTGCCTACACGAAGGCCAACTGATTCCCAGGCCCACGTCAATCCGCCCCTCTACTAATTCACGCATCCGCTTACCACAGGAGAACCACAATGACCGACAACATGATTGCTGCGCAGGTCGGCATCCAAGCGCTTTACTCCCGCTACTGCTTCGGGTTGGACGGCCACGATCCAGACTTGCTGGCCGATTGTTTCGAGGCCGACGGCGTTTTCGCCGTCGGCGAGACGGAATTCGTTGGACACGAACCAATCCGGGCGATTGCGTCCAAAGAGGGTCCACGTCCCCGACACCACTACACCAACCTCTGGGTCAAGAGCGTCGACGGAGATGACGCGGTCAGCACCGCCTACTTCCTCGTCGTCGACCTCGATAGTGGGGCGACGGCCGGCTACGGGCACTATGACGACACGGTTCGCCGTGGCGCCGACGGCACCTGGAGATTCGCGCGTCGTCAGATCGACTTCCATTGGCAATCCGAGGAGTATCGCTCCCACACCGCATCGGTCACGAAATCGAAATGACGCTGGAAGGGTCCGCTGAGGCTGGGCAACCGCCTGGGTTGAGCCGCGCCGCATTCGATTTTCTCGATGGCGGCGCCGGCGACGAGATCACCCTGCGCGCAAACGAATCAGCCTTTCGGCGCTGGTCGCTCGTGCCCCGGGTATGCGTCGATGTAGCCAAGGTGGATGTCGGAGCGGAGCTCGACGGCCGCCGGGTGGGCGTGCCGTATTTCGTTGCACCCACCGGCGCCCACCGCCTCTTCCATCCAGATGCAGAATTCGCTACGGCCGCTGCTGCTCGGGCAGCCGATGTTCCGTATGCAACGAGCACTGCGGCGTCGGTGTCGATGGAGGAAATCGCCAAGGTGGCGCCTGCCGAGCGTTGGTTTCAGCTCTATTGCTTCAAGGATCGAGGCGTGGTGGCCGACATGGTGCGTCGCGCCGAATCGTCGGGTTATCGAGCTCTTATCATCACCGTGGATGCGCCCGTCCTCGGCATCCGCCGCCGCGACATCCGGAACCGATTCTCGGTAGGTCCAGAGATCCGCTGGGCCAACCTTGAGCCCTACGGTGTCGACGCGCTGTCCGACACCGACGACGGCTCCACCGTGGCGCGCTATTTCGCCGAGCAGATCGACCCGAGCGTTACTTGGCTGGACATCGAGCGAATCGTTGCTTCGACATCACTGCCGGTGTGGGTCAAAGGGGTCCTGCGCCCCGACGACGCCGAACGGGCACGCGACTCGGGTGCCTCGGGCGTCTACGTATCCAACCATGGCGGCCGCCAACTCGATCGAGTCCCGCCGACCATCGACGTGCTTTCGTCGATCGTCGATCGTGTTGGTGCCGATATCGATGTCGTCGTTGATGGTGGTGTTCGATCCGGCGCCGACGTCGTAACGGCGATCGCGCTCGGCGCCCGTGCTGTGGGTCTGGGTCGCCCCCCGCTCACCGCGCTTGCCTCCGGCGGCGAGTCGGCCGTGGTCGAATTCCTCCGGTCGTTGCACAGCGACCTCGTCCACACCCTTCAGCTGCTCGGCGTGCCGTCGTTGCAGGATCTCAACCGCTCGTTTCTCAGCCCCACCACCGGCCACCAGCCCGAGGATGTCACATCATGAACGCACCGAAGATCGTTTCGTTTGAGGGCGCCCCTCGCGAACCGGTTCCCGTGCCCCTCGCCCGCGCGGACGAACTTGGGATCGAGCAGGTGCTCGACGCTGATGGCCTGCCGAATGGCAACCGTCCGGACCCAGATATCGATCAGGCGATCGTGGTCAAGATGTACGAGGTGATGGTGACGGTCGCCGCTCTCGATCGGATCGGCTGGCAGCTACAGCGATCTGGTCGCATGGAGTTCTGGATCCCATCACGCGGGCAGGAGGCATCGCACGTCGCGTCCACTGCGGCCCTGCGATCCAGCGACTGGATCTTCCTGGCCGATCGTGAACCGGGTTCGTTTCTCTGGCGTGGCGCCGGACTGACACAGATGTTCGCCCAGTTCTTCGGACGAGCCGACGAACCGCTGAAGGGTCGTCGACTGCCGCTCTTACTCGGCGACCGCAGCATCAACATCGTGCCCTGCACAACGCAGGTGGGTTCGTACATTCCCCATGCTGCAGGCGCCGCATGGGCGGCAAAGCTGCGAGGTGACGACACGCGCTTCATCGTGTACTTCGGCGACGGAGCGACCTCGCGAGGCGAGTTCCACAGCGCGCTCAACTTCGCTGGCATCCACCACCCTCCGGTCGTGTTCTTCTGCCAGAACAACGGTTGGGCGGTGTCGACACCCAACGATCGCCAGACGGCGTCGGAGACGTTCGCGGAGAAGGCCGATGCCTATGCAGTTCGTCGAGTTCGGGTGGACGGCAACGATCCGCTGGCAGTCTATGCCGCAACCGCAGAGGCGTTGGCCGCGATGCCCGACGAAGGGGCGACACTCATCGAGACGGTGACCTATCGAATGGGATTCCACACATCGTCGGACAATCCGGATCTGTATCGCAGCGGCGACGAGGTCGATGCGTGGAGTCGATGGGATCCGATCGACCGAACGAGAAAATATCTCGAGCACCGGGGATGGTGGGATGGCGACCGTGAGGCAGCGCTTCACGAGACAGCCGACAGAGATATCCGGGCCGCGATCACCGCCGCCGAAGCCCTGCCGAGACCGGTTCCCGAATCGCAGTTCGACGACGTCTTCGAACGCCCGACGTGGATGCTCGACGAACAGCGCGATCGCCTACTCGACGATCTCGCGAGCGGGGATGCGCGATGAGTACCGAAATGACGGTATTGCAAGCTACGACGGCAGCAATGACCCGTGCGATGACGGATGACTCGGCCGTGGTTGTGATGGGCGAGGACGTCGGGGTCGCGGGCGGCATCTTTCGCACAACGCAGGGACTTCAGCAGCGGTTCGGAGAGGACCGAGTCATAGACACCCCCCTCGACGAGAAAGGGATCGTAGCGCACGCCATTGGGATGGCCCTCTACGGATTGCGTCCGATCGCCGAGATTCAATTCTCCGGCTTCATCCATGATGCGTTCGAACAGATCATGTTCTGCGGTACAAAATACCGATGGATCACGGGAGGCCAGTACACGTGTCCAATGGTGATCCGGGCGCCGTCGTTCGGCGGCATCAAGGGCGGTTTCTGGCACTCCCAGAGCCCGGAGTCCTACTTCATCCACGGCGGCGGTATGAAAGTGGTGTGTCCGGCCACGCCAGACGATGCGTACCGGTTGCTGTTGGCAGCGATCGCCGATCCCGACCCTGTCCTGGTCCTCGAAGCGGTACCGCTCTATCGATCACTCTCGGGGCCGGTGGACGATGACGGCGTGCCCGCAGAGATCGGTCGGGCCGAAGTGGTGAGACGAGGGGACGATGTCACGATCGTCACGTACGGTCCGCCCCGTCACCTGGCCCTGCAAGCCGCGGACGAGATGGCCGAGCGCGACGGGTATTCGATCGAAGTGATCGATTTGCGATCGCTCGTGCCCTGGGACCGCGACACCGTGTCGGCATCGGTGCGCCGCACCGGCCGCCTCATAGTGCTGCACGAGGGCTCGCAGACACTCGGCTTCGGCGCCGAGATAGCAGCCGCGATCCAAGAACATGACTTCGGGTACATCCACAGCCCGATTCAGCGAATAGCCGGGCACGATATGCCCTACGGCTTCAGCATCGGCGACGAGCATTTCCGACCGAGCATCGAGCGGATACGTGCGTCGGTGCGGCGAGCGATGGAGTTTGAGTTCTAATGTTCGAATTTCGACTTCCCGACGTGGGAGAAGGCATACACGAAGCGGAACTCGTGGAGTGGATGGTAGATGTCGGGTCCGCTATCGATGAGGGCACGCTGATCGCGCTCGTCAACACCGACAAAGTGTCGGTCGAGTTGCCGTCGCCGGCATCTGGAGTTGTTAGTTCGCTGCCATGGAACCCGGGCGACATCCTGCGGGTAGGCGAGGTGCTAATGGTCCTCGATGGCGATGATTCCTCATCCGCATCCGATCGTGCAGACAGCGTGTCTCCGGTTGCGTCGGCCGATACGGCGACCACGGAAGAGCCGGATCGGGTGACCACGGCAGCGAGCGAATCACCCTCGCTGACCAAATCACTCGGTCGTCCGATCGCTGCACCGTCGACTCGCAAACTCGCCTCCGAACTCGGCGTCGACCTACAAGGAGTTCACGGGTCTGGGCCAGGTGGCCGGATCCTGCGTGGTGACGTAGACGCGGCGGCAGGCGAGCCAACGATGCCCGAAGCGAACGTCGTTCGCGAGCCGTTGGCCGGTGTTCGCGGCACCATGTTCCGGCACATGGCCGAATCGAGCAGTGGGCCCGCCACCACGACATCGACGTTCACGGTGCGCATGGAGCGCGTCGAGGAACTCGTCAGCGTGCTCCGCGTGGAAAACACTCCTTCCGTCGGCGTGTTCGCCGTGACGGGCGCCTGCGTTGTCAAGGCACTTACGCTGAATCAGCGATTCAACGCCACCGCCGATCCGGCCAGCAACGACCTCCTGCTCCACCGTGGGATTCATCTCGGTGTTGCGGTCGCGTCACCGTCGGGCCTCGTTGTTCCCGTCCTGCGCGATGCGCAGAACTTGCGGCTTGCCGAACTGAGCGACGCCATTGGTGAGGTTGCCCAGCGCGCTCGGGAGGGCAAGCTCTCCGTAGCAGATCTACGAGGGGGAACTTTCACGGTTTCCAGCACAGGCGGCATGGAACGGGCACGCATCACGTCCGCCCAGCCGCTGGTCAATCTGCCCCAAGTCGCCATACTGTGGATGTCGCGCATCCGCGACGAGGCGGTGGTCGACGACGGTGTGGTTCGGGCAGGGCGTATGATGAGTTGCAGCCTGTCGTTCGATCACCGCTATATCGACGGTGCCGAAGCAACCGCCTTCATCAACGAGCTCACGTCGTTGATTGAAAACCCCGTGACGGGCCTCGCATGAGCACTGAACCAACTCGGCAATTGGTTGTACTCGGGGGCGGTCCGGGAGGTTACGTGGCCGCGATTCGGGCAGCACAACTCGGTGTTGCAACGACGCTGGTCGAAGAGTCGGACCTCGGCGGCGTTTGCCTGAACGAAGGGTGCGTACCGAGCAAGGCACTAATCCACGACGCCGACGAGGTTCACCATGACCTGCAGCTCGGGCTGATCGACGATGCCGAGCGTGCGATGCGTTTCGCGGCGTCGAAGACGAGTCGCGGCGAAACGATCGGTCGGCTCCGACAAGGTGTGGCCGGTCTCCTTCGAGCCAACGGCGTCGAAACCGTGCCGGGTAGAGGAACGATCGTCGATGCTCACACTCTGCGCGTAGTCGACGGCGAGGCTGTGACTCAGTTGCGCTTTGACGAGCTCATCGTGGCAACCGGATCTGCACCGCTCGTCCCTCCCGGTGTGCAGGTCGACGGTAAGTTTGTTTTGACGGCGAAGGATGTGCTTGCACTCGACGAGATCCCCGGTCACGTCGTCGTGGTCGGCGGCGGCTACATCGGACTCGAGCTCGCGTGTGCGCTCCGTCGGTTTGGCGCCGAGATCATCGTGGTCGAGGCAACCGAGCGGATCCTGGCCGGTATCGAACCCCTCCTCGTGGAGCACCTCAGCTCGTGTCTCGAACGACTCGGGATCGAAGTCCGGCTCGACACGAAGCTCGCTGACGTGTCGGCGACATCGGTGACATTGCGTGATCCGAGCGGCGACACGCTTGTCGAGACCGACGCCGTGGTGGTTGCCGTCGGACGACGGCCACGGACGTCGGGAATCGGTCTCGAATCCGCTGGGGTCGCACCCAACGCATTAGGGCATCTCGATGTGGACGAACAGCTCCGAACGGCGGTTGGCCACATTCGAGCGCTCGGAGACGTCACAGCTGGGCCTGCCCTTGCGCACCGCGCCATGGCTCAGGGGCGAGCGGCCGCAGCGTCGATCGCTGGGCGCCCGGCGGTCTATCGACCCGCGGCCGTGCCCGCCGTGGTGTTCACCGCGCCCGAGGTGGCAACCGTGGGCCTTCGCCTGGACGAAGCCCTCGACCGCGGACTCGACGCGCGTCAAGTCGAGTTTTCGCTTGCTGGGAACGCGCGTGGACTGACCCTCGGTGCTGATGGCTTCGGCCTACTGGTCCATGAGGTTCGTACCGGTCTAGTACTGGGCGTGCACTTGATCGGGCCGGGTGTGGGGGAGATGATCGGTACCGCCACGTTGGCGATCGAGATGGGCGCACTGGTCGAGGATCTCGCGGGAACCATCTTTCCCCATCCGACGATCAGCGAGGTGTTCAGCGAGTTGGCCGATGAGGCGCTCGGCCTCCCGACACACGCGATGCCGCGCAGCCGGCGGACGGGTTGAATGGAATGAGAGTGTCCGCGTGCGGTCGGGGGCGACGACCGATCGGCTCAGCCGCCATCGGTGTTGTGCTGTCTAGGCTGCAGTTTTTGCTTGTTACCAAGCCAGCCGTGGATGAGAGAGTGAGCGACTATGCCGCGACCGAGTAGATGGAATGAGGTGGTCGAGGCGGCTGCCATGGTCTTCAAGGAACGTGGCTACCACGCCACCCGGCTGGAGGACATCGCTGAGGCTCTCGGGATGCAGAAGGGGAGCCTGTACAACTACATCGACAGCAAGGAAGCGCTGCTGTTGGCAGTCGTCACGCCGCCCGCGACCCAGCTGTTGGATTCCGTAGCGGCGCTCGCCGAGTCCGACCTTCCCGCCTCAGAGAAGGTCCGCCTCATTGCTCGCAGCCATGCCCGCATCCTCGAGGATTACTTCCCGTATGTGGCGGTGTACGTGCACGAGATCGCAGGCCAGGAGCATTCCGAGGAGTGGCGTGAGATGGATCGCGCCTACGTCCGGCATCTGAGTGCGATCATCGACGACGGGCGCCAGACCGGCTTGTTCGACGAGGCGACCGACCCGCTGATCACAGCGATGGCGTTGATCGGTGCCATGAACTGGATGACGCGGTGGTACGTAGTGGGCGGAAAGCACTCGGCCGAAGAGATCGCCGAGCGGATCGCCAACACGTTCCTCGCCGGTCTACTGCCTCGGACTCGGTCGGCGGTGCCGATCCAAAGCGATCAGGGGTAGATTTCCTCGCCCGTGTTTGCGTCGAGCGCCCAGAGCGCGCCGGTCGGACACATGCCGATTGCCTCGGCCAGTTCCGGATGATCGTCCACTTCGAGCTGGAGAACCTCCACCATGTGTTGTTCGTCGTGTCCGAACACTGAGGGATCACTCAGTACACACTGTCGAGCACCGACGCAGAGGGTCACGTCGGACTGGACCTGCAGCCGGCGGGGCTGGGTCATGAAGCAGTCCTTATGTCGCTGACCCGTATCGGAAGCGACTGCAGACCCCGACTGAGCAGGGTCGGATGCCACTCGAGCGCGTCGCGGTCTACGAACTCGATGTCGCGAAACCGTCGAACGATTGAGTCGATGGCAACGCTGGCCTCGACACGAGCAAGTGGAGCGCCGAGGCAGTAGTGGATGCCGCCCCCGAAACCGACGTGGCCTCCATCCTCTCGACCTAGGACGAGCCGATCCGGGTCGGAGAATCGTTCCGGATCCCGATTGGCCGCGCTGGGAACGAGGAACAAGCGGCTTCCTGCCTCGAGCGTCTGATCACGGATGTGGAGTTGCTCAGCAACGATACGAACCGACACTTTCGCCGGTCCGTCGTATCGCAGGAACTCCTCGATCGCTGGACCCATGAGCTGATCCGGCGACGCGGTGAGTCGAACGAGTTCGCCCGGATGATCGAGGAGCGCCAACATGCCACTCCCGATCAAACTCGTGGTGGTCTCGTGTCCGCCGAACAGCAGCAGTACGCATGTCGAGAGGACTTCGTCATCGGTCAACGAGTCATTCTCATCTCGCGCATCGATGAGCGATCGCATGAGGTCATCGCCGCCGACTTCGCGGTGCCGGCGGATGAGCCCGTCCAGATAGTCCGTCAGCTCAGACATCCCAGCGATGGCCTGCTCGCGTCGGTCTGGTTGATCCAGCGCGCCGAACACCAGCGCGGTGATCTGATCGGAACATCTCTTGAAAAGTTCGCGATCCTCGGGCGGCACGCCGAGCATCTCGGCGATCACAATCGCAGGGAGAGGATACGCGATGTCGCGTACGAGGTCGATCGGTTGCTCCGGATCGAGCTCGTCGATTAGCTCGTTCACGATCCGTTCGATGCGCGGGCGCCAGGACTCGACCTCCTTCACGGTGAACGACGATTGGAGCAAGCGCCGTAGTCTCGTGTGGTCGGGTGGATCCTTGAAGACCAGCCAGCTGGAGAGGACATGCAGCACGCTGCTGAAGGCCTCGTCCTGGTCGGCGTTGTTCGCCCCGAAGGCGGCGATCCGGTCCGATGACAACCGGGGTTCACGAAAAGCCGCGGTCACGTCGTCAAATCGCGTTACGAACCACGCCCTGTATTTCTGGTTCCAGTACACAGGTGTCTCGCGCTGCATCTCCCGGAAGTATGTGTACGGATCGCGGACTCGCTCGGGGGAGAGGACGTCGTCATCGATCATTGCTGTTTCCTTTCGTCGCATTTGGCATGCGGCTTGCGCGGCTCGAGGGCGACGATCATCGTTCGAGCGCCACGGTCACGCACGCGTTCCCGTCGATGCCGGACACGCCTCCACCCATTGTTTCGACGAGCCCGAGTCGGGCTCCGTCCACCTGCCGGTCGCCGGCTCGTCCGGTCAGCTGCCAGACGATCTCCGCGATCTGAGCCAATCCAGTGGCGCCCAGTGGATGGCCGCGGGAAAGTAGGCCGCCTGATGGATTCACTGGCGTCGGGCCACCGAGCGCCGTCGTGCCGTCGCGGATCAGCGCTACGCCTTCGCCCCGCGGGCGAAGACCCAGGGCCTCCGTCGTAACGATCTCACCGATGGTGAAAGCGTCGTGGCACTCGATGACGTCGAACTCGGTGGGACCCAACCCCGCTGCTTTGTAGGCCTCATCGGCGGTGTCCTGAATCAGCTGAAATCCCCACGCGTCGTCGCTGCGCTGGTCCCACGGACCGCCGGAGCGCATCGCCGAAGCCCGGACCCCAACTACATGATCGCCGTCCGCATCGGCTGGACCGACGACCACGGCGGCAGCGCCATCTGACAGCGGGCAACACTGGAACAACGTGAGTGGATCGGCGATCATCCTCGACGCGAGCACCTCGTCGACGGTGGGGACGGGACGCCCAGGCGACCTCGGATTCAATGATCCGTGCGTGTGATTCTTTACAGCGACACCGGCGAGATCTCGTTTGGTGACGTCATGGACTGCGAGATAGCGCGATGCCGCCATTGCATACAGCGCGGGGAGAGCGAGGCCGGCCCTGCCTTCGGTGTCGGTGTTCTCCGGCACGATCGGACCGACGAACTCGTCGGTCATCTTCTCTACGCCCACAGCGAGGACGCGTTGATAGCGCCCGTATTGCACCGCCGCGACAGCTTCGTGAAACGCTGAGGTACCGCTGGCGCATGCGTTTTCCAGGGTGATGATCGGAACGCCAGTGATGCCCAGCGGGTGGAGCGCCCGTTGTGCAACGCCGGGCGCGCCGAACACGGTGCCGAGAAAGACGGCGTCGATGGCCGGGTCGCCGGCGTCGTTGAGTGCTTCGGCGACCGCTCGCCAGACGAGTTCCGATGGATGCAACGCTTGCTGTTTGCCGAAGAGCGAGGTACCGACGCCGAGAATCGAAGCAATCATGCGGTCCCTTGGCCTGTTGCAATCGGTGCGACTTCTATGTCGCCGCGCTCACTGATGTCGCTGATCGTGACCCGGCTCCCGACGGGGAGCGGTTCTTGAACGCCATCAACGTGAGCAAGAAATCGCGGTCCATCGTCAAGATCGACGTAGGCCAACCCATACGGTGCTTGAATGCCGGAGATGTCTAGATGTACGACAGTCGATGACCACACAGTTCCTTGGGGTCCGAAGTCGGTGGCGGCCAGTTCACCGGTGCAATCGGGGCACGAGGGGGCCTCAACCGCCCGTGCGGCACCACATTCGGCACAGCGCCATCCGCGAAGCCGACTGTTGCTGTGATCGGGCGCCAAGCGCGGACGAGGGTCGGGTTGTTCGGGCGGCGCGATCACGTCTAGCACGGCTCGATTATAAACGACCCAATGTTCGGAAACAAAAACTTTCTAGTAGGCCGCGATTCCGCGAAATGCATGCAGGGGGTGGTTCTTGAGTGTGACGAAGGTGTGGGATGTCGACTCTTGGTTCAGCTTCGCACGCAATCGGCTTGGTTTGACTATCGACCCGGTGGAACCGGGGTGCTTCAGTTCGTCAGGTCCGCGCACGGGCGCTATTCGCCTCGAGTTCGAGTGGCGGCCAGAGCTTGGCGACGCTGTTTTTGCTTTCGTCTGCGAGCTCGTCGACGCCAGGTGCTCGCCGGCCGCCCATTTCTCATCCCGGCGATCTTCCTATCGGTTCGCACATCGGTGGAACAATTCAATGTTGAGGATCTGATGTTGGCTGGGCTGCTCGCGTTTTGCCTGCTGGTGGTCTTTGGCGTCCTGGTTTTGCATCAAGACCCAGTGACATGGTCGACGCCCGAAGGTAGCGGTAGGTGGCCCTGGTCGGATTGACCTTGGTTCGGCCCTACTCGCCTCTGTTTAGGCTGGAAGTATCGCCGGTGGGGCCACAGCGGGGGTCTGCGTCGAACCAATAAGTCGTCCGAGCCACAACCTGCAGTCCGAAGCCGATCCATGGACTCGCTCAGACCGTCGAAACCAAAAGCGGACGAACTCCACGGCACCCTCAGGAGCGCCACACAACGTCGATCTCGCAGACGTGAACCGTTCTTTGTTGGCGGTGCGTTCGAATCGGCTGCGAAATTCAGCCTGCGAAGCTAGTCGTCGTGGTCATGATCGTGACGATCGTGATGTTCGAACCTCGTCACGCGCTGATCGATTACGTTTCCGTCGAGGAAGGCCCGACTATCCAGAAGCCGCTCGAACGCCGCCAACCATTGTCGGTAGTAGCCGGTCCCGTCATCGTCAGCGGTGTCGATCTCGGCGATCAGCCCGGTGCGGAACTCGTCCCAGGTGTAATGCCCAGCCTGATGCATCGCAACGACGAGTCCGAACGCCCGCGCCTCCCACGGCTCTCGAAACACGAGCTCGCCGTTTTCTCTCGGTGGATTTGCAGGTCCTCGGAGCCCGTCGAGCTCGGCGGCCAGCATCGGGCGTCCGGTCACATGACCACCTCGGCTACCCCGATCATCGAGTCGCGACTTACCAGCCCCGCGAGCTCCGCTTCGGTCATGTCGGCGGACGCTTCGGGGCGCTGTGGGAGGACGAGATATCGGATATCTGAGCTGGAGTCCCATACGCGTATTTCCTTGTCGGGCGCAACGGTCAACCCGAACTCTTCGAGCACAGCGCGGGGCTCCCTGACGACGCGAGCCCGGTACGCGGAGGACTTGTACCAAGTCGGAGGAAGCCCGAGCAGCGGCCACGGGTAGCAGGAGCACAGTGTGCAGACGACAACGTTCTGAAGGTCTGTCGTGTTCTCGACGACGACAAGATGATCGGCTTCTAGCCCACCGAACCCAAGTTCGGCTATCGCTTTGGGCCCGTCGGTCAGTAGGCGTTGCTTAAACGCCGGATCGGACCACGCACGAGCAACGACGCTCGCGCCGTTTAGCGGCCCGATGTCGGTCTCGAAGCTGCCGGAGACTGCGTCGACGAGACCGTCGGCCAGCATCCCGTTTTCCAGGAGCAAGGACTCGATCGCCCGAACCCGACGATCGAGCTCGACGTCCGTCGAATGACCGAGCTCGACGTTCTGATGATCGTCGGTCATCGGCTCGCTTCTTCCAGATAGCACTCCCAAAGGTCGATCGTGACCGAGGTGTCGGACTCGGCGTCGTCGCCCCAGAGCTCAACCGACGCGAACCGCACGGAGTAGACATGCTGGGGGTTCTCTCCCGCGCCCGCATGATTTGTGTCGGGGAGCACATAGGCCCCATGTACGGCGTCGATCCGGCCTTGATGTCCGCAGATGTAGATTGGCAGTCTTGTATGGCCGGTCGGTTGAACGGCTTTTGCCCAAACGGTGTCTCCGACGCTGAACTTTGGCTCGTCAGCGACGTCTCGCCAGCCGTCGCCGCCTTCATAGAGGACACGTAGTGCCCGCTCCACCCGAGCAGGATCGGGGTTTGACGGTAACGGTCGATCGGGATCAGCCTCGACGCGCGCTAGCGCCGCCGCGACCTCGTTGCTCGTCGCGACCCCTTTCTCGATGATCAACATCTCGAGAGACTCGACCCAACGCTCGTAATAGCGAGACGCCATGAAGACCTCGGGATCGATGCGCTCGCGTGCATCGCGTACCTCATCAAGGTTGGTGACCACGCCCCACGTCGAGAAGAAGGCGCCGAATACGCGCCGCTCCCAGTCGTGATGAAAGACCGGCTCGTCCCGCTCGACAATGATTGGTCCGAAGCCTTGTGCCCCACCGACGTCGTGGGGACGGCCCATCTCACGGTTCGGTTTCGTATGGAGTTCAGGGGACAATGAGCTCGACTTTCGCATTGTTCTAGACCTTGGTGAACCTACATCGCAACTTGGCCCGACGCCAGCGCGCCATCGGCAGCACAACCCATCGAACAGATGTCCGCAAGGAACCGGAACCGCGGACCTAGCGGAGCTGCGTTGGTGGCTCTCGGTTTCGAGTTCGTAGTGGCAGCGTCGTGGGTTCTGGATGAAGGCGTGACCTCGGATCACGACCGATGCGGTGCGGCCGGTGTTGTGAAACGCGTCAGGGATCAGTGCGTCGACGACGGTCGGCCGGCGACCTTCACGCATGTTTCGTCAACAAACCAGCGACTGCCGACTGGTTCCGATGAGCGTCGTCGGATTCGAACCGAAAGGTCACGGAAACTCGACGGGCGGATTCGCAATTCTGACTGCCATTTCGTCTTGAACGGAAAACGCTGTTTGCAGCGAGGACACGAAATGCGCCGATGGCCACACCAACGATCGACGGACAAATGGCCGCCGTTTAAGGCCGTGGTTCAGGTGGCGGCGAGGCCTCCGTCGACGGAGTGCGAACTGCCGTTGATGTATGAGGCGTCGTCGGAGGCAAGGAAGCTCACGAGGGCGACAACCTCCTCGGGCGTGCCAATCCGACCCATCGGGTTCCCCTTAGCGCTCAGGTTTAGGAGCCTGCGCGGGTTCTCGGGGTCCTTGCCGGCAGCGATCGCGTCCATCATGCGGGTATCGATGGGTCCAGGGCAAACGGCGTTCACCCGGATGCCGGCCGGTGCTAGCTCGATGGCTGCGGTCTTGGTCATGCCTATGACGGCGTGCTTGGCGGCGCCGTAGGCGATCAGGTTTGGGGTCCCGTGCAAGCCGGCTCTGGACGATGAATTGATGATCGCTCCGCCGCCGCGGGCTCGCATCGCGGCGGCGACGTGGCGCATGCCGAGCCAGACGCCCTTGACGTTGACGTCGAGGACCCTGTCGAACATTGCTTCGGGGTAGTCCTCGAGGGGTGAGATATCTCCCTCGATACCGGCGTTGTTGAAGAGGACGTCGACACCACCGAACGTGTCGATCGCCCGCCGCACGTAGGCGGCCACGTCGGCGGACTTCGTCACGTCGGCCGACACAGGAATCGCCTTCCCTCCGATGGCCTCGACAGCGGCGACTGTCTCGGCCAAATCCTCATCTGCGAGGTCGACAGCGACGATTGCAGCGCCCTCGCTGGCAAAGCGCACCGCGGCGGCGCGCCCGATGTCCCCTGCAGCTCCCGTGATGATCACGATCTTGCCCTGGAATCTGCTCATCGGTTTCCTCTCAGCCCTGCTCGCATTCGCGCCGCTCGTCGGCTGTCATGATAAATCTCGCTCGGACCACTTGGATGGATGGAAGTAGAGGTTGAAGGTGCCGAGATCCGATCCGTGGCCATTTCGCGGAGTCGAGCGACCGTATTCCGGTGAGCGCCATCGCTCGCTGCAGATCATCCACGAGCTGTCGCAGATACTCGCGAACCGCTGTCTCCCCACCGATACCGTGCGAATGCAGAATCGGTCGTCCGATCGAGATGGCGTCCACCGTGATTCGATATGTAGACGCCGTCCAATCCGAGGTCCACCAGCTGAATTGCATCTTCCGCCGTGAGAATGCCCTTCAGGATCACGGGGAGCGACGCACGCGACTTCATCCAGCTCACGTCGTCCCTCGGTGATGTTCGCCGAGTCGCATCATGAGGTTGCGTGCTGGCTGAGTAGTCCAGGGGCCGGTCGGATTGGTGGTGATCCCTGCGAGATGCACTCTTCGTGTGGCGTGCTCGATGACGAACAGCACATGGAACCGTTTCAGGAGCGCAGTGTCGACGCAGGCGAGGGGCACGAGGCGACGACGATACCGATCTCGTGCGAGGCACGAAACCCACCGCTGCCGGTCAGAGCGCAGCGCGGTTTCTGGTTTGCTAATCGTGCGGGAGTCCGTGCGTTTCAACAGCCGATCTGTCCGTATCGGCGATCGAGGCGATGCCAGCGAGAGCCATTGTCTGTTCCAAGCCCTCTTGGAAGAATTTGAGGAGGTGGTCGACTCCGGCCTCGCCACTGGCGGCGAGCGCGTATAGGTGGGGTCGGCCGATCATGCACGCGTTTGCGCCAAGCGCGATTGCCTTGAGCACATCACTACCCCTGCGCACACCCCCATCGCAGTAGATCTCGATGTCGCCGCCCACGGCATCGGCGACTGGCGCAACGAGGTCGATAATGGCGGGGGAGGAGTCGAGTTGGCGGCCGCCATGATTTGAGAGCGCGATCGCTTCAATGCCCTCCGATGCGGCGATCTTCGCGTCGGCGACAGACTGAATGCCTTTCAGTATTACGTGGCCATCCCAATGCGATCGGATCCATGCCACGTCGGCCCACGAGAGTTGCGGGTCGAACTGGGAGTTGATGTAGTCGGCGAGGGAGACCGCAGATGTGCCATCTGCAGTGCTGTTCGATAGGCGGTTGGTGCTAACGGCGACATTGGAGAACACGATGGGATCCGAACGCAGGAAATTCCAGACCCAGTTGGGGCGTTTGGCGCCCTCGATGAAGGTGTCAAGACCGATCTTGGGTGGCAGGGACATCCCTCGGCGCACGTCTCGTTCGCGCCTGCCCAAGACCGCTGTATCGACGGTGATGTACAGAGCTTCGAAGCCGCTCTCGGCACACCGAGCCAGCATGTCTTTGGTGAGCTCGCGATCGCGCCAGACATAGACCTGGAACCACTTTCTTCCATCGCAAACGTCGGCGACTTCTTCGATCGAACGAGTGCCCAACGTCGAAAGAGAGAATGGGATCCCGGCTCGAGCGGCTGACCGAGCCGTCGCAAGTTCGCCCTCAGGATGGGCAATTCGAGGGAATCCGGTTGGGGCGATGATCAGCGGCATCGGAACGCGCTCACCGAGGATCGTGGTCGAGGCATCGATCTTCGAGACATCTCTGAGCACGCGGGGAACCATGGTCCGATCTGTAAATCGGCTCGCGTTTCGGGCCATAGCCGATTCGTCTTCAGCAGCTCCGTCGATGTAGTCGAATACGCCGGCAGGAAGACGCTGTTTGGCAATCAGCCGGAGATCGTCGACGTTTGCAGCCGTCGCCAAACGGCGCAGCGTGCGATCGCGTTCGAAGGGTTTGAGATTGACAACAGAGCGCAAAGATTCGAGCACGAAAACTCCGAGTTCTAGCTAGATATAGATGGGCAACGCTGGCGGCAGCTTCGACGCTGTCTACATCAGGGCTCTCAACGTCAGGATTGCGGGCCAGGGTCGGCTTGGCAGATCTGGTGTTGCTCGCCCAGTCCTTCAATTCCAAGCCGGACCTCGTCGCCTGCACGGAGATAACGTGGCGGTGTCTGCCCCATTCCCACTCCGGGAGGTGTGCCGGTCGAGATGATATCGCCGGGCTTCAACGTCATGAACTGGCTGATATAGCTGACGAGGTGCACAACGCCGAAGATCATCGTCTTTGTTGAACCGTCCTGCAGCCTCTCACCGTTGACGTCTAGCCACATGCCGAGGTTCTGTGGGTCCGGGATCTCATCGGTCGTGACGAGGTAAGGACCGATCGGTCCGAAGTTGTCATGGGACTTTCCCTTCGTCCATTGCCCTTCGCGCTCGATTTGGAAAGCCCGCTCTGAAACGTCGTTGATCACGCAATAGCCGGCCACATGATCGAGCGCATCTTCCTCGCTGACGTACTTGGCGCGCGAACCAATGATGACACCGAGCTCTACTTCCCAGTCAGTTTTCTCGGAGTTGCGCGGAATGAAGATCGGATCGTTCGGCCCGCAAATCGCGCTGGTCGCCTTCATGAAGAGGATGGGTTCGCCCGGCACGGCCATCCCGCTCTCGGCCGCATGATCGCTGAAGTTCAAACCGATACAGATGAACTTGCCAGTTTGGGCAACACATGGCCCAAGGCGAGTCTCGTTGCTGACGATTGGTAGGGATTCCCAGTCGAGGTCGCGAAGCTGATCGAGCGAACCAAGAACGTCGCCAGCCACGTCATCACAGTGATCGCGGAGCGATCGAATGTTCCCTTCAGCGTCGATAAGCCCAGGTAGTTCTTGTCCCGGCTGTCCGTATCTGACCAGCTTCATAAGTCTTCCGTTTCATTGGGTGGATCGAAGAATATCGTTCGTGCAAGCAGTGCAACCAAGAGGAATGCCTATTCGTCGAGCTGGCCGAGGCGGATCTTGTCGCTGGCCAGCAGTGTGCGGGATTGTTCGAGATCGCCAGCGATTGCATCTGCGATAGGCGTGTGTGGCACGTTTCCGAGAATGTTCCTCAGGAGCGAGTCGTCAAGGTCGGATGGGAACGGAAGCAGGGTGACGGCATCGAACGTGATCTTGGCACCCGGCACCTGCGTTTTGATGAGGTCGACCACGTCTGCCACGTCCATAACCGTGTTGCGCAGGTTGCATGCGGCTGCACCCTGGTGGCCTGATCGAGAGGCGGCAATGAAGATCTGTGCCACGTCGTTGGCGTGTTGGAGTGCCTGGGAGCCGCCGAACCGAATGTGGAATGGACGATCGGCGGCTGCGGCGAGAACCGCCTTCGCGATATCAGCTGTCATGCCTTGATCGCGGCCAACGCCGTAGACGTTGTACGGCCGCAGTCCAACGCTTGGAACTTGCCAGTCGTTCCAGAAGACTTTCGCGGTCTTTTCGTTGGCCACCTTGTAGACGCCATAGAGCGTGTTCGGGTCGAGGGGGACGTCGTCGACGATAGAACGATCCGGGTATAGCGATGCCGGTCCCATCACTGCGATCGAGCTGGCATAGGCGGGGTTGGTGATGTCGGCGTGGCGAGCGGCTTCGAATACATTCGCGGTACCGACCACATTTACCGCGGCGCCCAGTGATGGGTTGGCTCTGCAAAACGGCACCTGTAGGCCGGCGAGATGGATGATGTTCGTGATGCCATTATCTTCGACCGCTGAGCGCACGGCAGTCCGGTCGGTGACGTCGAGTTCCATCCAGGTGATGATGGAACCACTCACGCTGCCAGGACGGGCGGGATCGGCAATCTTCCTCCACGGTCTTACGCTGCACGCGTCGTTACCAAACGAATCGAGCAGCGATCGCCGTACCCTCATATTGGCCTATCGAGCCGGTGATGCATACCCGCTCTATTACGGCGCTGTGACCATCGAAGACGAGGCCATTCCGCGTCCGGTGCGCGGTCGCCGAGCGCACCACGCTCGTTTCGGTGGGCCGCCCCCGATCGTCCCGCGGATTGATACAACGAGCTCTCTCTATGAGATCCAAGCCGCGGACCGTGTGCGAGGAGACGACACCTAAGACGAAGTGATGCGAGCGATCACGGTTGGAGGATGATCTTGGCGTGATCGTCGACACCGGTAACCAGTGCATCGAACCAGTGGTCACCTTCGGAAAGGTCGGCGTGATGGGTGAAACCATCGAGGTTGAGCGCCCGGGATGCAACCAGGTCGATTGCTTCTGTGAAGTCCTGCGGCGAGTAAGCAAAGGAACCTCGCAGCGTGACCTCGCGCCGGACGACGTCGGCAGCAGGAATCGGTCCGACCTCTTCATGAAGACCGGACAAGATGACAGTCCCCAGCTGTCGAACGGCCCCGATCACGTCCTTGCGGGTCGGGGTAGCGCCAACGGCGTCTACCGCGACGACGATCGAATCGGCTCCAACCTCGGCGTGGAGCGTTTGAACAACGTCGCCATTGGATGGATCGATCGCGATACCTCCCAGGGCCTCTGCCATGGCTCGCCGACCTGGTTGGAGGTCCGACACGTAGACCGTGGCGCCCCGCAGCACCAATGCCTGCAACGCAAACAAGCCGATCGGGCCAGCGCCCGCAATGAAGCACACCTCGCCATCGACGTCCCCAGCGAGTTTGCTGATCCGGAGCCCACAGGCCGCAGGTTCGACGAGGGAACCGCGGGCGGAATCGACCGTCTCGGGCAGCTGGTGAACTGAGCTAGCTGGGACAGCGACGTACTCGGCATACGCACCGGGTCGATGGGCGCCGAGCAGAGATCGGGTCGAGGCGAGCTGATCGAGACCGAGCTGTTGCACTCTGCTGTTACCGGTTGCCGAAAGCGGGTTGACGACGACGGTCCCACTGGTCTCGATCTCGACGCCTTCGCCAACCTCGCTTATCGTTCCTGCGAACTCGTGCCCCATGATGAGCGGCGGAGTTCGAAGCGCGTTGTGGCCGAGATACCCCGACAACTCCGACCCGCAGATGGCTGCATGGGCAACCTTTACAACCACTTCACCGGGTGCTGGCTCAGGATCAGGGGCGTCCTGCATTTCCATTTGTCGCGGGCCAGTCCAAACCAGTGCTCTCATTTGCTCTGTTCACTCTCGGTCAACGGTTTCTCGGGTATCACAATCGTGAAGATTACTTCAGTAGCTGAAGTAATCGAATAGCGGCGTCGAGCCGCGTGCGGCGTCTAGGTTCAACCCGTCCGTCAAACCGGGGTACTTCCACTCAAACGAAACGATCGGTCGTGTCTCGACGTTGGATTTTCCACTGTCAACACGTCTACCTGAGATTTTGGCTCCCTATCGATTGCCGGCGCGATGCTCTTCCACGTGATGGCCCAATGGTCGAGCAGCTGCGGGTTTGCTGGCCCAGTCAGTTGATCCCAGACCACCCACGGCAACAATCGCCACGGTGGGTGTGCACGCGTCCCGAAGGCAGGGCAGCTGGTGTCAGCGGCCCTGCCTTGGAATGCAACTGGGGACCGAGCGGATCGAGACCCTTCGGGGCGATAAGGCCGCCGAGATTGCAGCGGTCGCCGCTTCACCGAATGCCAGGTATCAGCTCGAAAGAGCGCGAGCCTCAACGGTCGCCGCAAACTCGGCCAAGACGCCGTTGAAGCCCATCGTGAGCCCCTCGTCCAGCTGAGCGCCCATCGACTCGTCGATCGGCGTGTACTCGAAGTCCATCGTCAGGCTCGTCGACCCGCCGTTGTCTTCTAACGTAAACGTCTCGAGCGCCGAGTCGAAGGGCATCTCCTTTGTCGAGTCGATGCTGATAACCAGCGTGGTCTCAGGCTCCCACTTGCGGATAGTTTCCTCTACCTCACCCCCAGGGGCGACGTCGCAGTGACGTTGCGCTCCGACGCCGCTGTTCGCTTCGCTGGTCAGGTGACTCTTGATGACGCCGCTGTTCCAGTCCGCTACGTTCGAAAAATCCGCGAGCAGTGCCCAAACGGCCGACTTTGGTGCGTCAATAATCGCCGATGCCCTTATTGATCTCATGATGTGATTCCTTTGCTGAGTGGCGTTCTGCTGACTTCGATACCCATAACTGCTTCTCCCTGTGGAGGAACTTGGCGAGGACGTTCCTCGACGAATCTCAATGTGCCGGTGGCCGCTTTGCATCCGCTGAGGTCCTGCTTTGTGTGGCCAACGCGTTGGCCTGAGGAGATCGCAGCGGGATCCGGATCGCGGTGATCCGGGCGAGATGCACCCGTCGTGTGTTGTGTTCGATGATGAACAGCACATGGAACCGTTTCAGATGAGCGGTGTCGTCCTCCAATCACGGCGGATTCGTTGTCGGTGCCATCGCAGGACGGTTTCGGGTTTGACGATCAGAAACGCAGCGTTGCGACGGAACACACGACGGATGAATATTCGGCCCCCGCACGCTCGGTGTTTGCACTCGGCCGTCGGAACGGAATCGTCGAAGAGACCGGTGTGGTTCTCGATCGCCCGCTGACGTCTTCGGCCTGACCTTTCGCTAGGAAACGATCGCTAACGGCCGAGCGGGACAGATGCACTGCTGGGTTTTGGCCCTCGGCTCATCACCACACATCAGTTGTCCCGAAAGTGGACCTGCTCCACCAGAGGTCGACAGAATCTCCGCCCAATCCGTGCTCGAAAGTCCAAGGCGACCGGCGATGTTCGTGGACGATTCGCCCCGAACGACTTGTGTGCAATTGGCAGTGTCGAATACACGGTCTGTGGACTCACCTTCGGAGAGATGCGCGGCGACATGGCGCGAGATTAACTCCACCGCCTCGACCCCCTCCATCTGACTCTTCGCACCATCGGTCAGAATTGAGATGCCGTATCCGCGCATCGCACCGGGTGCCTCGTTGTAGCCAGTGCTAGCCACGCGCCACGTGTACTCGCCAGCGAAGGGAGCACAGTTACTGCTCGAACATGGGTAAAAGCCATTCTTCAGGAATGACGTCCAGCCGCTCGGCAACCCCGCGCTGATGCCCCAGCGTTGGCTTGGGTGGACGCCGGAGAGTAGTTGTCGAGCCAGTGCTCGATTCTCTTGAGTCAGCGGACCGGGGTAGTTGGCGTCGATTGTGCTGAGGGCGACGAGGGTGAGGTCACGTGCCGATGCACGAGTGATGCCGTACGTCGAGGAATGGGTGGTGTCGGTCGCACCGACCAACTCGCTGTAGTCCCGCATGCCCTCGGTGCCCACCCTGCCGTAAAGCACCGAAGTGGGCGGCGAGTTGTGTGAGAACCACAACATTCGTTCGGCGTAGTTTGTCAACGTGGCGCTGAGTTCGCTCCCTTGTCGTTGATTCTTAAGCAGATTCGCGGAGAGGACCTGCAGCTTTATCGCCGAGGCTGTTGTCAACCGATTCTCGGGGTGCAATTCATACCAACAATTGGTTCGTGTATCAAACACCGATGCGGTAACGACGAGATCAGGTGCGGCCGTATTCAGTTCGGAGGTAAAGGAGTTGTCGAAGACAGACACCGAGCAGTCGGACTCCGCGAGCGATCCGGAGATGTTGTCACTCGACACAGTGAGCAGCCATGCCGGTAGTACGAATAGAAGTACCGCACTGTTTCGTCTTGCGTTCATGACCGCTCAGATTAGATCGACGCGATTGCGCATGTGAAACTTGAGATCGCCTGACCAGTTCGACCGAAGGAATTGGCGTGACGATGCCGAGATTCCATCCGTGACCTCTTGGTAGCGGCGGTCGAGCTAGAGGTGCCGTGGAGAATTGGCCGAGCCCGCGTTGAAGCAGTGGCTTGGTTGTTTGGGTTTGGCCGGATGTGGTTCAGGCTGCGGTTCGGTATTCGTTGATCAGTCCGCTACAGGTGCTGTGACGTTGGATCCGATGGTTGTTGTAGTGCTCGATGTATTCCTCGTGTGTTGTGTTCGATGACGAACAGCACATGGAAGCGTTTCAGGAGAGCGGTGTCGACGCAGGCGAAGTCGCTGACCACGTGGGCCCGGTCCGGTCACGGGTCGGGTCGATAACGGCGGCGCGCAGGATCTTCCAGACCGTGGACGCTGCCAGCCGGTGCCCAAGTCGCAGCAGCTCGCCGTGGATGCGCCGGTAGCCCCAGGTCGGGTTCTCGTGTGTGAGGCGGATGGTAAGGCGCCGGAGTTCGGGGTCGATTGGCGGACGACCTGGTCGCGGTTTTGGTGGCTGTGTCCAATTACGGCGGATTCTTCGTCGGTGCCATCGCAGCACTGTGTCGGGTTTGACGATCAGAAACGTGTTCCGTGTTCGCTGGCGGTCCATTGCCGAGTGGAGCAGTGCGAGGATTGTCGGGTCGGTGTTAGTGAACCGCGGCCTGCCGATTTGGCGTTGGAGAACCCGGAGTTGGTGGCGGAGGGCGAGGATCTCAGCGGTACGGGAGTCGCCGGTAGCGAACATCCAGCGGAAACGTGTGAGAACGAGACGAATGAGGGCGGGGATCAGAGTCAAGAGCGCAGAATGGTACCGACCAGTCCGATGCCTGAAACCCTTGGAATTACATGGCGGATGAGTATTTGGCACCCCACTCGCCGAA
This sequence comes from Verrucomicrobiales bacterium, assembly GCA_047638715.1. Taxonomy (GTDB): domain Bacteria; phylum Actinomycetota; class Acidimicrobiia; order Acidimicrobiales; family SHLQ01; genus SHLQ01. The sequence continues at coordinate 444 of JBLIMK010000011.1, read as the reverse complement.
CAGGAGGTCCCAGCCGTGTTCTCCGCTCAGTGTGTCCTTGCCGCGACCTCCGCCGAGAATGTCTCGATCTTGTCGCCATCGATAATGTCTGGACCCCAGTTGCCAGCGTTAGCGCGTACGCGGTATTCGGCCTTGGCCGATCTGGCGTCGAATCACTTCAATCACCGCTGAATTGTCGTAGTCGGCGAGGCCATCCTCCATGCCTTCTTTGAAGTTCTCATATACGGCGTCCCGCAATGCGACCGGCACGCCAAGCTCCTTGGCCTGGGCAGCGATGAGCACGGCGTCCTTGTAGCTAGTCGAGAAATGACCGGCTGGAGGTGCATGGTCTCCGGCGATCATCCGTTTACCCCAAATGTCCATTGCCTTAGAAGCCGCCGCGCTGTCCTGGAGGACGGTGAGCATCGTGCTCATGTCGATACCGGCGGCCTCGGTAATCACGAG
>JBLIMK010000010.1:0-51146 GCA_047638715.1 Verrucomicrobiales bacterium | reverse complement strand
GCGGTTCTCGCAAGCGCGTGCACAGAAGCGCCGAGTCCGTCCACTACGGGGAACGGGGACGCTGGTGTTGCCGCGACACAAGACGACACGACAGGTCCAACGCCCGCACCGTCGCCAACGCAGACGCCGACGACGACGACGCCCGACGAGTCCGGGACGACGTCGACCGCGCCTCCGGCCCTGGTCGACACGGTCGACTGGATGGAATGCGGACAGCTCGAATGTGCGATGGTCGACGTGCCCGCCGACTACGACGATCCGAGCCTGGGCACGATCCAAATAGCGATCAATGTCTTGCGTGCTGCAGACACGGATCGACGCCTCGGAGTGCTTATGGTGAATCCTGGTGGGCCGGGGGCGTCGGGCAAGCAGTTCGCCGAAGCGTTCACGTTCGGGGGATACCCCGACGACATCACCGATCGATTCGACATCGTGGGATTTGACCCTCGAGGGGTTGGTGATTCCGAACCCGAATTCGCCTGTGGAGCCTCGGGCCAACATCTAGAGGTCCTCGCTGTAGTCGAAGACATCTACGACACGCCCGAAGAGATCGCTGCCGCCGAAGCTGCAGTGCAGCTGTGCGTTGAGTCGATGGGAGCTCTGGCAGGCCGGATTCATACCGACTTTGTCGTTCGAGATATGGACGAAATCCGTAAGGCCATGGGTGAGGAGCAGATCACGTACCTCGGGTATTCCTACGGGTCATTGATCGGTACCTGGTACGCCACGCTGTTCCCCGATCGGGTCCGAGCAATGGTGATCGATGGCGCGGACAACCCGCTCGATGAGGTGGCTACCTTCGACGAGCGGCTCGATTCGACTCGGGAGGAGCTCCAGCCCATCGAAGATCTCCTGACCGCCTCGCTCGAAGCCTGCGGTGACCCAACATGTCCGATCTACAACGGCGGTGACCCAATCGGGTACTACCTCAACGCGGTCAACAAGTTCGAACTCATCAACGAAGACAACAAGAACAACCCGAGTGCAGCATTCCTTGCCGTTATCACGCCCTTGTATAACGAGGCATCGTGGCCGGGGTTATGGGAAGCGCTCGCCGACCTACAGGAACGGGACGATCCAACCCGATTCAGCGACTTTGCGGTGTTTCAACTCGGCGATGACCCGGGCGTCGTGAACAACACCGGGCACATCAATTGTCTGGATTCGTGGGCACTGCGCCCCGAAAAGGATCGCGAGCAGCGTCTCGCTGAGGATGAAGAGTTTTTTGCCATCGAAGATCAGTTGGTCGAGGAGTTTCCCTTGCTCGGAGCGATCGAAGCCGGTCGATCATCGACCTGTTCATTCTTCGACACGATCGCGCCAAAGCCGCTCGAACTACCACTCGACGGCGGGGGTGTGCCGATTCTGGTCGTTGGGAACACGTCCGATCCGGTTACGTCGTTCGACGAATCCGAGGAACTCTCGAATGAGATCCTGTCCAACGGCTTTTTGTTGGAGGTCGACCACCCCAGCCACACCGTGTACCCGTCGAACGAATGCGTGAACGCCGTTGTCAACGACGTGCTGCTCGACGCCACCTATCCGTCCAAACGGATCACCTGTGCACGCGAGTAACCCGACAGCAGGCGGAGTCTGTGAGAGCTTTGTTACGTCCTCCTTCGACCGCGTGGGCGAAGAGGGCGTCTACGGTGCATTGTTTGAGGACGACGCTGACGCAGGCTCTGTCATATTCGACATCCTGTTGGAAGAAATCGGCGCCATTGGAGGATGATCATGACGATTCTCGATGAGCTACTCGCAGAGCGAGGCACCTTGTTGGTCGATGGTGCCATGGGTACCGAACTGTTCGCCCGCGGCCTGACCGCCGGCGATCCTCCGGAAGCATGGAATGTCGACATGCCGAGCGAGATCACCTCGGTGCATACCGGCTACATCGATGCTGGGTCCGACATTGTTTTGACGAACTCTTTCGGTGGCACGGCCTTCCGGTTGAAGCTGCACAAACTCGATGGTCGGGTCGTTGAACTCAATCAAGCCGCAGCCGGCGTCGCCCGTGCCGCGGCCGACGCCGCCGATCGGCGAGTGATCGTCGCCGGCTCGATTGGTCCGTCGGGCGAACTCCTCGTTCCGATGGGTGAGATGACACCCGAGACCGCCAGTGCGGCCTATGAGGCCCAAGCCGAAGGGCTGACCGCCGGCGGCGCCGACATTCTGTGGATCGAAACCATGTCGAGCCTCGATGAGGTCGAGGCTGCTGTCCATGGAGCCCGACGGGCGAGCAGCCTCCCGATCGCAGCGACGATGAGCTTTGACACGGTTGGGCGCACGATGATGGGCGTGAGCGGCAAGGACGCAGCCGAAAGAATGACGGCCTTGGGTCTTGCGGCGATCGGTGCGAACTGCGGAAACAACGTCGCGGAAACCGAGTCGGCCGTCTTGCAGATCAAGGCCGGCGCCGGAGATACCCCGGTCATCGTGAAGTCGAACGCAGGCGTGCCAGAGTTCCGTGGAGACGCGCTCACCTACAGCGGCTCTCCAGAGGTCATGGGCGCACACGTGCAGCGTATGCTCGATGCCGGAATCGAGATCATCGGTGGCTGTTGTGGAACCTCCACGGAACATCTTCGGTACATGCGAGACGTCATGGACGGTCGCGTCGCTGCCCCGGATCTTCCTGCACCGGGTCCCAACCGTCACGACGACGATCTCGATGGCGGAGCGAGGTCCCCACGCCGCGAGCGCCGTCGTCGGCGCCCAACTGTCTGATCAGGCAAGCACCGACAGGCGTCTGATCGCCTCGTCGAGCACATCGTCTTTCTTACAGAACGCGAAACGGATGAGGTGGCGTCCGGCCTCTTTGGTCTCGTAGAAAACTTCGCTTGGCACGGCGACGACGCCTGCTGCCTCCGGAAGTGCGAGGCAGAACTCGATACTCGTGGTCGGCAAACTGTTTCGCTCTGCCACGGAGCGAATGTCGCAGGTCAAGAAGTAGGTGCCCTGTGTGTGAAGGACGTCGAATCCGGCTGCCTCGAGTCCGGCGCTGAGTCGGTCCCGTTTGGCCAGAAGGTCGTTTCGAAGGCCCGAGAAGTAGTCGTCGCCAAGGCGTAGCCCGACCTCGATTGCCGGCTGGAGTGGAGCAGCGTTCACGAAGGTGAGGAACTGTTTGGCGACCATGACCGCATCTCTGAGCTCGGCGGGCGCGGTCACCCAACCGATCTTCCATCCCGTGAACGAGAACGTCTTGCCGGCCGAACCAATGCTGATGGTTCGTTCGCGCATTCCTGGCAGTGCCGCGATCGGGATGTGTTCGCCATCGAACACCATGTGTTGGTAGACGTCGTCGCTCACCACGACGAGGTCGTGTTCGATCGCAACCTCGGCGATCTGTTCGAGTTCAGCTCGGGTGAAGACCTTCCCGGTTGGATTGTGTGGGGTGTTCAGCAATATCGCCCGACTCTTCGGGCTGATGGTGGCGCGGAACGCATCGATGTCGACAACATGATCGGGTGCAGCGAGAAGCACGGTTCGTTTCACAGCTCCGGCCATTGCAATCGACGCGGAGTAACTGTCGTAGCTGGGCTCGAACGTAATGACTTCATCGCCAAAGTCGCACAGCCCGAACATCGCCCCAGCGATTGCTTCGGTGGCGCCCGCAGTGATCAGTACCTCGGTATCAGGGTCATACACGAGGCCATAGAACCGTTCCTGGTGCTCGGCAACGGCCGCTCGCAGACCGGGTTGGCCAGGTAAAGGTGGGTACTGATTCGGGCCGTTCAGAACCGCCTGCGCCGCAACTTCGGCCACTTCGCGCGGTCCGTCGGTGTCTGGAAAACCCTGGCCAAGGTTGACGGCGTTCGTCTTTTGAGCGAGCGCACTCATCTCGGCGAAGATCGTTGTTCCGAATCCCTGTAGGCGAGGATTGCGCAGCGCTTCGACCATAACGAGAAAGTCTGCCACGCTGGTGCGCCGTGGCCCCATTGAACGAAGACCCCAACACGACCGAAGAGGCCGATGCGCGCTTGCTGCTCGGCGTCGACACCGGAGGCACATATACCGATGCCGTGATCCTCGACGCTGCCACTCACAGGGTGTTGGCATCGGCGAAGGCGCTCACCACGCGCGACGATTTGGCTATCGGTGTGAGCAACGCGCTCGACGCGATATCCACATCGCTCGACCCCGAGCGTGTTGCGCTCGTTTCGATCTCGACCACGTTGGCGACCAACGCTGTGGTCGAGGGCCACGGCAGCCCAATTCTTGTATTCCTCGTCGGCTTCGATGAGAAGATGCTCGATCGAACGGGTATTTCATCAGCGTTCGCCGACGCTGTCATCGTGTTGATCGATGGTGGCCACAACCACTACGGATACGAAGAGGCGCCACTCGATACCGACGCGATTCGTTCGGCGCTCGTTCAGTACGGGCGGTCGGTTCGGGCCGTGGCGGTGGCGTCGACGTTCGCGGTGCGCAATGCAGAGCACGAACACGCAGTACGAGACCTGGTGATGGCAGAGACGGATCTGGCCGTCACGGTCTCGTCATCGCTAAGCGAGTCACTGGATGCTCCACGCCGGGCGCTCACCACGGCGTTGAACGCCCGACTCTTGTCGAGAATCAGCGACCTTGTCGATGCTGTTGGCAGGTCGCTCGACATGATTGGAATCAACGCGCCGGTCATGGTTGCAAAGGGAGATGGATCGCTCGCAGCAGCAGAATCGGTGGCTCGCCGACCGATCGAGACCGTGCTGTCCGGGCCAGCGGCATCGATCGTCGGTGCGGCGGCTCTCACCGGACTCGACGACTTCATCCTGTCCGACATTGGTGGGACCACGACCGACGTTGGCCAGCTTCGCGCCGGTCGCCCTCGGTTGGTCGCCGACGGTGCCCGAGTCGGCGGATGGCGCACGATGGTCGAAGCGATCGACGTTCGCACGACCGGACTCGGTGGCGATAGCGAAGTTCATACAGACCGGGCCGACGTGACCGTTGGGCCCCAGCGCAGAGTGCCGCTCTCGTTGCTCGCTGTTCAGTTCCCCGAAATCGTCGGTTCGCTCGGGGCCGATGTCAACGAACCTCCGTCCCGCGACGTTGCCGCAGCGTTCGTCGTTCGCGTAAGCGCCCACCCTCCGTCGGGGCTCGGCGCGATCGAGCAGCGCGTCTTCGACCGTCTGAAGGCTCGGCCCACGCCACTGAGGGAGGTCGCTCCCGGCTCGGTCGAACGCCGAGCGCTGGGCGTCGTCGTCGACAAAGGGCTGGCACACATAGCGGGCTTCACTCCATCGGACGCCGCGCACGTGCTCGGACTCCAGGCCAACTGGTCGTCGGAGGGAGCGCTCGCCGGTGCCGGATTGATGGCGTGGTACACGGGGCAAAGCGTCGAAGATTTCTGCACGAGTGTGTGGTCCGAGACGGTTCGGCGAAGCACCGGTTGTGTTCTCGATGTCGCCTTTGACGACGAGTTCGGCGACGCGCTCACCAGTCCGGTCGTCGACGCCGTCGCCTCTGGGGTTGGCCGACTCGGCGGAGTCGCGGTCAGCTTCGCCCCCGCCGTTCCCATCGTTGCGGTCGGGGGACCAGCGGAGGTGTATTACCCCGAGGTCGCCAAACGGTGCGGCGCGGAGCTCGTCTTGCCAGAACAGTTCTGGGTAGCCAACGCAGTAGGCGCGGCCGCGGGACATGTCGTTGTTCGGACCCACGCAGAGGTGCATTCCGATGGACCCGGTGTCTTCCGCGTTGTGAGCGGAACGGGCTCCGAGCCGGTCTCGAACGCCACCCAGGCCCTCGAGATGGCAACCGCACGGGCCCGCGATGCAGCGACGACGATGCTCGACGACCGTTGCGCTGGTCTCACCGAACGTGGAGACGCGTCGGAGTTCTTGGCGATCGAACGTCACGATGCCCCCGACGCCCGAGGTGACGAGGGGCTGTACTCAGCGATCGTTCAGCTCGAGCTGCGAGCCAGGCCCTGTTTTCCGCGGCGTTAGGTGTCGTAGGGCCGGTGGTCGTGGTGTGTGCGGCTGGTGCTGAGGGTTGCGGGTAGGTTGTTCCTATGAACATCGGTGACCGCGTCGACGATTTCAGCGCTCAGAACGAACAGGGTGAACCAACGAGCTTGTTGCAGCTCCTCGAGACCGGCCCCGTCGTGTTGTTCTTCTACCCCAAGGCAAAGACGCCGCTTTGAACGAAGGAAAGCTGTCATTTTCGCGACCTGGCAAGTGAGTTCGAAGAACTCGGTGCACAGCGAGTGGGAATCAGCGCAGATCCGGTGGATCTGCAATTGGAGTTTAAGCTCGAGAATGCACTCGATTACCCGTTGTTGAGCGACCGCGACGGGTCGATCCAAAAACAATTCGGCACCAGTCGCTGGGGCCCGCTTCCCGGCAAGCGAGCAACGTTCGTCATCGCCGCCGATGGAACACTCGTCGCAAAGATCTCGTCGGAGACGAATGCCAACGTGCACGCGGACGACGCCCTCGACGCGCTGCGTCAAAACGCGGCCTAACCGAGCACGACCTCGAGATTGCCCCACCCCATCCCTTGGCTTGATCACGGCCCTCCACGATCAGGGCGTCATGTCGTGGCAGGAGCCGTGTCCGGCTTTCTTGCCGGGAGTTTTGGCGGGTATGCCTCGAGGACGATCGCAGCTGTGATGAGCGTGATGGCAATAGCGATCGCCGCGCCGACCGCATCGCTCGGCCAAATCTGGCCCGACACGATGAGTCGTATCGACACCACCATCGTCAGGATGATCGCAAGCTCCACAAGGATCTGCCACACGAGTTTGGGCGCCCCCACCCACCAGAAAACGAGCACGACTAGACCCCAAAAAACTCCCGCTTGCACCACGATCGTGCTCGGGAAGGTGCCGGCCTCTAGTCCTTCTCGCGGAGCGGGACGGCTGACGACACCCGCGACAAAGGTCGAGAGCGCGTAACCGAGCCCCGAGGTGATCAAGATCGCGAGCGCGACTCGTTTCTCGAGGAAGAGCGTAACGATGGCCAAGAGAATCGTGCCTCCGATGACGAGCCAAGAAGCGCTGAATACTTCGGCCCGGTCCCAGATGCTCGTGTCGGTTCCGTCGAGCAACCAGTCCATGACGGGCTCCTCGACTTCCAACAACAGATCGTGTTGTCGGCGCGCGATCGCGGCAGCAGCGACGAGCAGGACACCGGCGACAAGCCACGCTCGAGCCCAACTATTTCGCATCCACGGACTATAACTTCTCCGCTCGCCTGCCGGGATCCGGTGGTCGTGGAATCCACGACCGGGGTGTTGGCAAGCAAAGTGTTACCGTCGGGATCTCGGAGGTGGTCGACGTGAGATCGCGGCGCAATCGAATGGCCGGACTGGTCGTGGCGTGTGTCGTCGTGTTGGTCGCATGTGGGGAGGACCTCGAGTCCGCGCAGAACGGTGGATCGAGTGCCGAGCCAACAGCGCCGGTGGTGCGACCCTCCGTCGAAGTCGTCGAGGACTCGATTGTACGAATCGTTGGATTCGGCTGCGGGGCTCCGACGCTCGGAACCGGATTTGCGGTCGCGCCCCAGCTGATCATCACGAACGGGCACATCGTCACTGGGCGGGACCCCGAGACGCTCACGGTGCAGCAGGTCGATGGTACGGAATATCCGGCGATCCTCGTCGGATTCGATCAGGATCTCGATTTGGCGCTTCTTCGCATCGACGAAGCTGAATTTCGGCCGGTCACCCTGATCACGGAAGTTCCGATCGTCGACGGTGTCGCGATCGGGATCCGGCCGGTGGACGGTGAGAACGCGGTGAATGAAGTGGAGTTCGTCGTCGATGCCCCCGTCACGGTGAATTGGGATGGCGTTTTCCGCGACACTGAGTCGAGCTATCGCGGCCTTCGGATCGACGCAGAGATTCGAAAGGGAGATTCCGGTAGCCCGCTATTTATCAACGACCGCGATGTCATTGGTCTGGTCCAGTCGAAGGCTCGCCGAGGAGATCCGCGCGGCTATGCGGTCGGCTCATCGGAGATCGCTCGATTCGTGGCGGGTATCGATCCTGCCGTAGAGGTGGTGGCCGAACGGTGCACGTGAGATGATGTCGCCTTATGTCGCCAGGGCTCGCTCGCCATCTTCACGATGTTTTTGACCTACTTAGTGGACCCGGCTCTCCGCTCGAGACGACACAGATCGAGGTGCGAGGCCAGACCTATGCAGGCTATGAGCACGCTCCATCGCAGGTCCGCCAGCTCTGGCTGTCGATCAAGGCCGATGACAGCGCCGAATACCTCGTCTACGAAGACGAATCAATCACGTACGGCGAGGCCCGAGCTCGCGTTCTGCAGGTAGCGAACGCGCTTATCTATGACTTTGGCGTACAACCGGGCGACTCGGTCGGATTGGCGCTTCGCAACTATCCGGAGTGGATTCTCGGATGGTGGGCGATCCAGATGGCGGGCGCAGCGGCTGTCCAGATGAACTCGTTCTGGAATGGCGAAGAACTGACGTACGGAGTGACCGACAGCGGCTCGTCGGTGATGATCGTCGATCAAGCACGGCACGATTCGCTCGTTCCACATCGCGACACAATTGCGGCTTTTGGCCTCGACTTTTCGATGATCGTCGTCCGCAGCGATGGCGAGCTCGACGAGGCTGCAACACCGTGGGACGCCGTCACCGGACCCGAGACGGTCCCAGATCTGTCGTTCGACGATGAGGCCCGCTCCGTGATCGTCTACACCTCGGGCACGACGGCCTTTCCAAAGGGTGTCGTGCACTCCCAACGAAATGTGGTGACCAGCCATCTAAACGCTGTCGCCATGGGTGTCGGAATGCGACTTGCCGAGGTTGCAGCCAAGGGCGGCGACGTTGCCAGGGAAGCGAACGCAGTCGCGTCGGACGCACAGTCGGTGATGCTCGTTGCGGTTCCGTTGTTCCATGTGACCGGGTCACACGTCGTGATGCTCCCGATAACCGCAACCGGCGGGAAACTCGTTCTGATGTACAAGTGGAGCGCGGAGACGGCCCTCGAACTCATTGAACGTGAAAAGGTTTCGAGCTTCACCGGCGTGCCCACGATGACGATGGACCTCTTAGCTTCTCCCGAGTGGAGCACGCGAGATACGTCGAGCTTGAAATCGATGGGTTCAGGTGGTGCACCCAACCCGCCGCACATGGTCGGCAAGGTAAATGACATGGCCGAGAATGCAACTGCGCGGCAGGGATACGGGCTCAGCGAAACGGGTGGAATCGCGACCGCTATCTCGGGCGTCTTCTATGAAGAGAAACCGGGCTCGTGCGGTATCCCTCCACGGGTCGGCGAGGTGAAAGTCGTCGACGATCTCGGCAACACACGCGGCAACGGCGAACGGGGTGAACTGTGCCTCCGGGGGCCACATATCTTTGTCGAGTACCACAACCTTCCCGACGCCACCGCCGAAGCGATCGACCCCGATGGCTGGTTTCACACGGGCGATATCGCCACGGTCGACGACGATGGCTTTGTGTCGATCATTGACCGAGCCAAGGACGTGATCATCCGCGGGGGAGAGAACGTTGCGCCCGCTGAGGTTGAAGCTGCGATCGCACGTCACCCGGCCGTGCGCGAGTGCGCCGTATTCGGCGTAGCCCATGAACGGCTCGGCGAAGAGGTGGCGGTAGCGGTCCATCCATTCGCGGGCGAAGCCCTGGACCCAGACGAGCTGCGTGAATTCGCTGGCCGATCGCTGGCCAAATTCAAGGTTCCTGCACAGGTGTTCGTCTATGTCGATCCACTGCCGAAGAATGCGAATGGCAAGGTGTTGAAGCGCCAACTCCGCGAGGAATCGACGAGCTGAGTACCCGGGCCCACCATGGGAACAAGAGGGGAATTCAGGAGATGGTTGCAGCGTTAGTGTGAAGCATGTTCTTTAAACGTGATCCTGAGATGATTTCAGCGGCCGACGCGCTCCCAGGGCGCGCCGAGTCCGTGCCGGTTGCCGCCGAACACCTCGTTCTCGGTACTTCCATGACCGGTCCGTTTCCCGAGGGGATGGAACAACTGATTGTTGGGATGGGGTGCTTTTGGGGAGCCGAGCGGTTCTTTTGGCAACTCGACGGCGTCTACACGACCGCCGCCGGATATGCAGGTGGCGTCACACCGAACCCAACATACGAAGAGACCTGCACCGGACGAACCGGCCACACCGAAGCCGTACTCGTCGTGTTCGACCCCAACGTCGTGAGCATCGATCCGCTCCTCGCGACCTTCTGGGAGAACCACGACCCGACCACGGCAAATCGTCAAGGAAACGACGTGGGCACCCAATACCGGAGCGCGATCTACACGAGCAGCGATGCCCAACTTGGGGCTGCGAACGACTCGCTCGCCACGTATCAGGAGAAACTAACCGCCAACGGATTCGGCACGATCTCTACCGAGGTGGCACAGGCTGGCGATTTCTTCTACGCCGAGGATTATCACCAGCAGTATCTTCAGAAGAATCCAGGTGGCTATTGCAACCATGGCTTCTGCCAGGTGAGCTACGCCTGACCCCTTCTTCTGCAAGTACACTTTCCGCTGGCCCGCGGACATGACGCGGGCGATATGACAAAGGGAAGCGTTACATGTTCGGTGATGAAGAAGAAAGCAACGGGTCCTTCGTTCTAGTGCTCGGTGTTTTGGCGTCGATCTTGTTGGTTGTGACCGTGGTATCGAAGAGCGGCGGCGAGCTTCCAACAGCCACGGTTTCGGGAGATACGGTCGCCGAGACCATGGACGTTTCGCCAACAACCGCCTCGCCCGAGACAACCGCGGCCCCAGCCACGACCACTCCACCCGAGACAACTGCGGCTCCGACCACCACCGAAGCTTCTGTTGAGATCACCACTTTGTGGGATGCGCTCGGCGAGTCGGGTGTGGCAAACCAATTCATGTTGATCGGCGGGGCGCTTGGTCTCCAGACCGATCTTGAAGCCATGGTCGATGCCGACGGGAACCCGATACAACGGACGCTGTTCGCCCCATCCGATGAGGCGATCGCAAACCTCGATCCAGCAACTATCGGTGCGCTCACCTCCGACCCCGATGCTGCTGCAGCGCTCGTTGGATACCATTTTCTCGATGGCGTCGTGACCGCAGACGGCCTTCTTGATCTCGATGGTCAAGCGGTACCGACCCGTACGGGCCTGCCAATGAACATCAGCGTTGTCGACGGCAACGTCTTCCTGAACGAGACGAGCATGGTCACGAGCGCAGGGTTCGAAGCAGACAACGGCATCGTCCACATCATCGACCTTATCCTCACGCCACCGACCGTCAATGAAGTTCTCGGCCTCGAGAACATCGAGTTCGAAGTCAGCTCCGCAACCATCACTGCGGGAGGTCAGGAAGAACTGCTGAAGGCCGTCGCATTTTTCGCCGAGAGCGAGAGCGTGAACGCCGTCATCGAAGGGCACACGGACACCGATGGAACCACCGAGGGCAACCTTGAACTTTCTCAGGCCCGGGCCGACGCGGTCATGGCGTTCCTCGTCGAAAACGGAATTGCCGCCGATCGGCTCCAGGCGGTGGGTTTCGGAGAATCCCAACCGGTCCTCGATGAAGCGGGCAACGAAGACAAAGTGGCAAGCCGTCGCATCGAGTTCGAGGCGCGCTAACTAAAACGAGCAAGCAATAAGTATTTAAGAAGAGCCCGGCGTCGCTACGAGCAGCGCCGGGCCCTTCTACGTTTGTAGGCATGGCTCTCCCTACCCCACAGACAACACTGCTCCTAGCAGAGGACGATCAGAGCGTTCGTGAGGCTCTGGAACGTGCCCTCAAGTTCGAGGGGTACGACGTGCATGCTGTTGGAGACGGCGCTCAAGCGCTCGAAGCACTGACGCACATCGAACCTGAAGTGATCGTGCTCGACGTGATGATGCCGAGCGTCGATGGGCTCACCGCCTGTCGTCGAATTCGCGAAAAAGGCATCCGCACCCCGGTTTTGATGCTGACCGCGCGCCATGACGTCGCCGATCGGGTTGCTGGGCTCGATGCGGGTGCCGATGACTATCTGGTCAAGCCCTTCGATCTGGAAGAGCTCTTGGCTCGTCTTCGGGCCCTGGTTCGTCGAGGAACCGTTGTCGAGTCCGAGTCAGAAGTCCTCGAAGTTGAGGACATGGTGCTCCACTTGGCCCGTCGAGAGGTTCGTCGAGGCGACGTGTATATCGAGCTGACAAAAACGGAGTTCGAGCTCCTCGCTCTGCTCATGCACAACACCGGAATTGTCCTCACCCGTGATGTGATCTACGAGCGAATCTGGGGATACGACTTCGAGACGAACTCGAAGTCTCTCGATGTTTACATTGGTTATCTTCGTCGCAAGACCGAGGTGGACGATCTGCCCCGACTGATTCATACCGTTCGTGGCGTCGGGTATACGGCGCGGGCCTGATGAGTCTTCGCTGGCGACTCACCGCCGTTATCGGCGGCGTTGTCGGACTCATGCTGTTCGGTGCCAGCTTCTTGGCCCATGTCAGTGCCGAGAGCGAACTCAACGGACAGGTCAACGAGTTCCTGCTCACTCGATCGCGAGAGACTGAACTCGGGTTGGACGCAGCACAAAATCTGCCGATCGTGTCGGCCGAAGCTGCTGGCTTCCAGGCGGGCACACTCGAAGCGTTGACTCGAGCCGATGCAAGCATTCAACTCATCTTCAACCCGAGCGGCCGAGCGCTTCTGATCTCGGGGAGTCGACTCCCGGTGACGCGTGAAGATCTCCGAATTGCTGAAGGGTCGAGCAGCGATTCGGTCGTGAGGGCGACGTTCGACCGCGACGTCGATGGGCATCCATATCGGATTCTCGTCTCGTCTAATTCGCGGGGCGTGCTTATGGTGGGACGTTCTCTCGATGATGTCGGGAGAACCCTCGACGGGCTTCGGGGTTGGTTGATACTCATCAGCTTGTCGGGCTCACTCGCAGCAGCGTTTGTCGGGTGGCTGGTGGCCGATCGAGCATTGCGGCCGGTCGCACGGCTCGCTGCCGCTACCGAACAGGTCGCCGAGACACGGCGCTTTGATGCGGACTTGCCCGTCGAAGGAAGCGATGAACTGGGCGCGCTCGCGCGCAGCTTCAACGTGATGTTGTCGACGTTGCGAGCATCGCGCGAGCAGCAGGAACGACTCGTTAGAGACGCGAACCATGAGCTCCGAACCCCGTTGACGAGCTTGCGCACAAACGTCGACGTTTTGCGCCGTCGGAGCAACGAGATGGAATCTGACCAACGAGATTCCATCATCGAGGAGATGGATAGCGAGGTCCGCGAACTCACCACCCTCGTTACCGAGCTCGTGGGATTCGCCACGAATTCCGCGACCCTGGCTCCAGAAGACTTCGTCGAGGTCGACCTTGCTTCGATGTGCCGTGACACCGCGGAACGCACGATTCGAAGGACCGGACGGCCAATCTCGGTGGAAGGTCCGGCCCGAGCGTGCGTCTACGGAGACCCGACCGGCCTTGAACGAGCGATCGGAAACCTCGTTGGCAACGCAGTGAAATTCAGTGGCGCCGACACCCCCATCCATATCGTTGTCGGTGCGGATTCGGTCGAGGTTCACGATCAGGGACCCGGGATCGCCGAGGGTGAGTTCGGACGGATATTCGATCGCTTCTATCGATCTGATGCAACCCGCACGATGCCGGGCTCTGGCCTCGGCCTCGCAATCGTTGCAGATGTCGCCGCTGCACATGGCGGAGAGAGTCATGCCCGCAATAGTGAGGCTGGTGGCGCGATCGTTGGATTCCGCATCACTCCAGATCTTCCAAGCCTCGTGGCGTAAGCGCTCGGCCGTAACACATCGGCGACATAGCGCTCAAGAAAATCATGCTCGATACCGAAGTTCTCACCGTCGACCACCGGCAATGGCGATTGGGCACACAGGAGCGTGCGAGTAGATGGCTTTGAACAGGGCAGGGGCTGCGCACTTGTTGCGACGAGCAGCGGTAGGCGCTACGACAGCGCAGATCGATAGTTACGTCGGCATGACTCGTGCAGCCGCGGTCGAGAGGCTGATGAATACCTCGGTTAGCCCGGGCCTACCGGGCTGGTCGCTCTTTGAGTCGGGCGATCAAGACTGGCAGGCACAGGAGAAGATGATCGAGTGGTGGGTAGATCGCATGATCACCGCTCCGCCGACCGTCGAGGAGAAGCTCACCCTCTTTCTCCATGACCACTTCGCCACGGCGCGCGAGAAGGTCGAGAGCTCGCGGTTGATGTGGGATCAGCACGTGATCCTTCGGACTGACGGCATGGGGTCGTTTCGCAACCTTCTGGAGCGCATCTGTTTCGGATCAGCGATGCTCATCTATCTCGACAATGAATCGAACGTTGCGGGCGCCGAGCAGGAGAACTTTGCTCGCGAATTGATGGAGCTATTCACCGTCGGCAATGGACGCTTCGACGAAGACGATGTTGTCGCGATGGCGAAAGCATGGACTGGTCACAACACGATCGGGGCCAACCGTGAGAACAACTGGGTGTACGACCCCCGCTACATCTTTCGATCCGAAGATCACGACAACAGCCAAAAGACGCTCTTTGGCCTAACGCGGAACTGGGATGCCGAAGGCACGCTCGACGAATTGTGCTTTGGCGTGAAAGCCACGGCGACCTCTGATTACTTCGCTCGCAAGATGTTCCAGTTCTATGTGCACACGAACCCATCCCAGACCGTGGTCGACGGCCTGGCGGCGACATTTCGAAACAGCAATCTGAACATCGAGACGCTCCTCCGCGCTGTTCTCCTCCACGACGAGTTCTGGGCAGACGAGAGCCGGTATGCGCTCGTGAAGAGCCCGGCCGAGTTCATGGTCGACATCATGCGCCGCAATGGCCTACGAAGTAGCGACGACAGTGTTCGGTGGCGCATGGAGGGCATGGGAATGACGTTGTTCGACCCGCCCACGGTCGCTGGTTGGGGTCACAACGGGTTCTGGCTGAGCACCGCCAGCGCGTGGACTAAGTCCAGGTACACAAACAATCTCAAATGGGGAGCCGATGATCGCGGCGTCCTCCAAAACCTTGAGCACCTGACGCCCGACCAAGTGGTCAACGTCATTCTGACCTTCTTCTCGATATTCGACGCGTCCGCTCGAACCCGCCAGTACATGCGCGAGTTGATCGTCACGACTCGAGAAGAACGACCGTGGGCTATGGCCTATGAACCCTTTGCTGTGGGCATGTTCATGCCGGAGGTGCAGTGCGCATGACCGAATACGTTCACGATGATCTGGTCGGTGCTCTTCAGTCCGACCCAGAGCGACCTCTGTCGGTGATGCAGAGGCGTCGATTTCTCCAGGCAGCGATAGCTGCGGGAGGCACCGCTGCGGTCCTGCCGACAGCGCTGATCGAGCGGGCGGCGGCGCAGTCGTCGACCGACACGATCGTGGTCACCGTCAGTCTTGCCGGAGGCAACGACGGCCTCAACACAGTCGGTCCCTTCGGCAACACTCGTTACCGCCAACTTCGTGGCCCACTGGCTATCGACCAGGCCGCAGCGCACCCCGTTGGGGACTCGCTCTCTTTTCATCCGAACCTGCGCCGACTCGCCACTCGCTTTCGACGAGGCGAAGTTGCCATTGTTCGTGGCGTCGGCGATCCAGGATTGGATCACAGCCATTTCTCTAATCTCGCTCGCTGGCAAGCAGGGAATCCCGATGGACGAATCGGTGGCACCGGCTGGCTTGGACGGTGGCTCGACCTGGCCCAGACGAGTCAGTTCAGCGGCATCGCGATCGGTGGCCAGGGAGTGCCACTGCACATGCGCGGCACCGACACGGACGTCACAGATCTCCCCGGCGGAGGTGGGGCTCTGTATGGTTCCGACCGTTCAGAACAGCGCGATCAGCGTATGTATCGTGCGATCCGACAGATGGGCAAGGAGGATGACCGCGCTCCATGGATCAACAGGGTCGGCCACGTCAATGCTCTCGCCATCGATGCAGCCCAAGCGGTAGCTGGTGCGTATCGGAATGAACTTCCCGATGGGCGTCTCCTTCGCGATCTGGTCTTGGCAGCGCGGGTCATCAATCTGAATTTGGGCACTCGCGTGCTCAACGTTTGGCAGGGTGGCTACGACACTCACGACGACCAAATCGGATCCAATTCGGGAGTCGGCGACCATGCCGATCTTCTCGCCGAGCTCGACACATCACTCGACACGTTCTTCAACTCGTTGACTCCAGCAATGGCGTCACGTGTGATCGTGGTCGTCTATAGCGAGTTTGGACGACGCGCCGAATCAAATGGCTCGAGGGGTACCGACCACGGCACATCAAGCCACATGTTCCTCGCTGGTCGCCGCATCAAGGGTGGTCTCTACGGAGATCCACCGCCTCTGAATGCGCTCGATAACCGGGGCGACTTCCGAGTGACGATGGACTTTCGCGACGTCTACGCCACCGTTGTGGAACAGGCACTCGGCGCGTCCAGTGATGCAGTACTTGGTCAGAGCTATCAATCGCTCGACCTGATCGGCGATACGAGCCCCGCGGCCGACTCGTTGAGCGAACGCGCTGCTGAGATTCGGAGTCGACGCGAGCAGAACGCCGACGACTACTTGTTGTTACATGCACCGACCTTCTAGCAGCACGGCACGAACCGTGCCCGTCGCGATATGCGGCGGCTCTCCTTTGTATACTGGCAACAGAATACGAAAGGAATGGTGCTGTGGACTTCCCCGCAACGCCGATTCCGACCACGTCTGGCCAGACTGAGGTTTCGGCCACACGCGTTAACGGTGGATCGACTTATTTACAGCCCAACCGACTAGACGTTTTGGTGCACCTTCTCGCGTTCGAGCGTCTCGCCGGAGTGGATCATTCCACGGTCGATTACGCGCCCGTCGATTGGCTTGCTCGATCCGAGAAGTTCTCTCAAGTCGACAACGATCCTGGCGTGGCTGAACTCGCAGCGGAGCTCTTGACGGCACCATCTCCAGTGCTCGACGTGACGTTTGCCTCCGGCGGCCAGCTCGTTCGTGGTGCTGCTGCTGCTGCTGCGTCGATCTATGCAGGCAAGCCAGCGAGGCGGATCGATGGCAACGACAAGGTCGTCGATCGCTCGGTCGAGGCACTTAGGGGCGCTGGACTGACCGTTCAAGAAGCGCGGACGCTGATTCATGCATGGGCCATTCGCGACGAACAGGCAGCGGTCGTTCTTGTCGACCTCGATGCACCAGGAGCGAGCGACGCCGAACATGAATTGCGCTGCCGGTATGGAGTCGTGCATTCCGAGGTCGACTACTTGACGCTCGCCGACAGCCGCGCTCTCGGTGCATCTCGAAGCGGCTCAATCCGAGTGTTTTGCGTCAAGGTTGGTCCAACCAGCCTTCCGAGCGTTGTTGTGCGTCACTGCGCAGCGGTGTTGATGCATCGAGAGGGTGTCGACGCGGCGCACGCGCTCACGATCCTCTGGCGACGGAACCGTACGGTCAGTTCGTCAAGGTCGCACGATCGGCGTCTTCGACGCCTACGTCGCCTACGTCGCCAGATGTTGGCCAATCAGTTACGCGATCGAGCTTTCGGTCGCTGAGCATCCGGTCTAAACAAGTCCCGTGTCGCTCGTTTCTGCACGCTTCGTATCCGGCTGAATCGGCGGGTGACGACGAACAGCAAAAGTATGAGCACCACGAGGACGATGGCGGCAGCGGTGAGTCCGAGCGCACCCAGAACGAGAATGTTGCGGGCGAACGCTCCAACGTCCGCTGGCTGCGAGCATTCGGTCGCGATCAGGTCGGGATTGAACTGCGCAACGCCCACCCCGTCCCAGAGCAGACCAGGCGCGAGATCTGGCGTACTGAAGTCGATCGACTGGCCATCGGGTTCGGTACTGATCGTGTAACGAGTGCCCGGTTCGAGCAATTGTTCGAGGGGGATCGGCGTCGTCCAATCTTCAGGGGTTTCCCCGATCAAGAATTCTGCCAGCCCAGGCTCTTGGGCGACCGATACCGCATCAAGAGCGGCGGCTTCGGAATCTCCTTCGTCGACGTCGGTGCTCGTCGGACTCTGGATCTCCCACAGCACATCATCTCGTACCGAGAGGAGCACGCCCGATGGACCGGGACAGTTATCGACCAGTACACGAACCCCAGTTTCAACCGTTGATGTCGGGGTGAGCCGAATGCCCCGTCGCTCATCTTCGGCGCACGAAGTGAGGAGGACCAGTCCAATGCCCACGATGGTGAGTAGCCGCATTGGTGATGTCCGCGGCGAGGAGTTCGTGGTCATCGAATACGGCACCTCTAGACGTTACTGATGATCAGCCCGCTATCGGGGGCAGTGGGTGAGCACCGGCGATTTTGTGTCTGCGTTGTTCTAATGAAGAGCGGTTTACTACCGTCTGCGAATGCCCGCCGACGGTTTTCTTTCTCGGGTCAGCGCACACGAACGCGAGCTGATCGAATCGCGGTCGGTCCATCGAACCTATCGCAAGGGAGCAAAGCTCTTTCTTGAGGGCGATGCCGCGTCAGAAGTTCTGATCGTCACAAAAGGACAGATCAAGATCACCGTTGCTTCACACGATGGCAGAGACGTCCTCCTCGATCTTCGCGGGACGGGCGAGATCATCGGGGAAATGGCCCTTATCGATGATTCGCCCCGGTCGGCCAGCGCCGTTTCTCTCACGACACCGACCGACGTGCTCGTCATGAGCGTCCGGGACTTTAAGGCACTCGTCGATGACGATGGGGACTTCACTCGCTCGTTACTCGACGAGGTGGTGCGAAAGCTGAGAGATGCGAGCTTTCACCAGCTCGAGCTGGCACTCGACGATGTCGTTGGACGAGTTGCTCGACGCATTCTTGACCTCGACGCTCGATTTGGGCGGATGAAGGGTGGCGTGGTCATCGTAAAGTCACCCATGACGCAACAAGAAATTGCGGATTGGGCCGGTGTTTCTCGTCAGGCTGTGGTCAAGGAGTTATCCGCGCTTCGCGACGCTGGGGTGGTCGAGAGTAAGGGATCGGTACTCACGATCATCGATCGCGCTGCACTCGAAGAGCGAGCAGCGAGATTGTCTGGCCTTGCCTAGCCGTCAGTGAGAATCGGTCTCGGCTTCGAGCGCTGGCGATCCTGAATGAAGCTCGGGTTCGATGTAGACGAAGTCAGCCATCGGTATGGCCTGCTTCAGCCGGGCATGGACACCATCGATCGCCGAAGCGAGCTCATCGCCGCCGAGCTTCTCATCGAACTTCACGCGTGCAACGATGAGCAGATCTTCGGGACCAAGATGTTGGGTCTTCAACTCGATGACGCGGACGATGCTCGACTCTTTCCCGAGCGCTTCGGTGATCTTCTTGGTCGTGTACGGGTCGGCGCTCTCGCCGATCAGCAAGCTCTTCATCTCGACTGCAAGCATCACCGCGATCGCTGCGAGGATGACGCCGATGATGAAGGTGGCGATGCCATCCCAGATGGCATTGCCTGTGATCTCGCTAAGGCTGATGCCGCCGATGGCGACGACGAGACCAAGCATTGCCCCTGAGTCTTCGAGTAAAACAACGGGAAGTTCAGGATTTCTGGTCGTGCGAACGAACTGCCACCACGTTCGATTTCGGCGTGTCTTGTTCGCTTCTCGCACTGCCGTCGAAAAGGCGTACGCCTCGAGCGCGATGGCGAATAAGAGGATACCGATGGCCACGGGAAGGTTCGAAATCTCGTGCGGGTCGAGGATCTTTAAGATCCCTTCGTAGAGCGCATATCCCGCACCGACGGAGAAGAGCAGCAAGGCGACAACGAATGACCAGAAATAGCGCTCCCGGCCGTAGCCGAAGTGAAACGTGTCGTTCGCGTCTTTGACGGCCCGTTTGCCACCGAGTAGCAGCAACCCCTGGTTCGTGGTGTCGGCGACGGAATGAATGCTCTCGGCGAGCATCGAACTCGCTCCTGTGATGAGGAAGCCAACAAACTTTGCGATCGCGATCCCTAAGTTTGCGAACAGCGCGGTAATTACGGCCCGTTGACTTCCACCTGCTGCCATTCGTTGTCCCCTCGTGTCGGTCGTGACGATCCGACGCATTCTAGAATGCGTCGCGTGAACCGCACGGCGAACCGATGCGATGAGCTTCTACACTCGTCTCGGAGCCTGGTTGGTCCGAGTGGACCGTGTGGCTCAACGACTCGTGGAGGTGTTTGATGGCAAAACGCAGACGAAAAAACAATGTGGTTTCGGTTCCTGCTTCCGAGCCTCCTATTCGGCCGGGCATCATTGGGTTGAGCCGATCGGTGCCCGCCAGCATCGTCAAGCCACCGTACGCCGACACAGGCGAACCAGGCCCATCGATTTCAGAGCTCGTTCGGACGCCCGCCGAGCTCGACGCGATGCGCACGGCGGGTTCGATCGCCGCTGAAGTCCTGATCCACGCCGGTCAGTTCGTGGAGCCCGGCATCACCACCGACAAGATCGATGAGATCGTCCACAACGAGACGATCCGTCGCGGCGCATATCCGTCGCCGCTCAACTACCGAGGTTTCCGTAAGTCCGTCTGTACTTCGGTCAACGAAGTGATCTGTCACGGCATTCCGGACAACCGGCAACTACTCGACGGCGACATCATCAACATCGACGTCACGGTCTACATCGACGGCGTTCATGGCGATAACAGCTGCACGTTCCTCGTCGGAGATGTCGATGAGCACTCTCAGCGCCTCGTCGCTGAGACCTACGTGTCGATGATGGAAGGCATCAAAACCGTCCGCAACGGTTCGAAGGTCCACGACATTGGCCGAGCGATCGAACGACATGCTCGGGCCCACAACCTCGGCGTCGTCCGCGAGTTCATCGGGCACGGTGTCGGGACCGAGTTCCATTCAGATCTCCAGATCCCCCACTATTACGATCCGCGCGCCAAGACCCAGATCGCCACCGGGATGACATTTACGGTCGAGCCAATGTTGACCCTCGGCGATCCATCCCTCTACCTCTGGGAAGACGAGTGGACCGCGCTCACCATGGACGGTCGGCGCAGCGCACAATTTGAACACACCCTGGTGGCGACCGACTCCGGCCACGAGCTCCTCACCGTGGCGAGCAATGGCGATACCGCCGCAGAGTTGTACGCACCGAAACCTGCTCAGGCGATCAGCTGACCGTGAAGTACGACTAGTTACGCCAACGAAAACTTGACGAGCCGCTTGCTTACGCTCGCACTGTCCAGCCTGACGCTCACCTGCTGGCCAAGCGCTGCATTGCCATCGGCGTAGGCGACAACGGCCGGATCGACCAGCTGCACTCGGACGCGGTCCTTGGATTCGTCCACGGCGGTGACGAGGCCGTCGAACGACTGACCGACGCGGTCGATGAGTAGGGCCGCCTCGACCAAATCGAAGACGGCTCGATCGAGCGATCCCTCTCGGTTGCGGGCCCTGCCGAGAAGCCGAGGGAGTTCCGGTAGTCGCTCGAGAACCCACTCGGGTGGTTCTTGTCCAGCGAGGACAGCGAGAACGCACTCGTTTCCATACCGGTCGCCGAGCCGACGTAACGGCGCCGTCACATGCGCGTAGTCCGCCGAAATCGCCGAGTGTTCCGTGTGCTCGGGGAGCGTGCCGTTGAAGGCTTCATACCCTGCCCCGCGAAGGCCGCGCGCCGACTGGGCGATCATGGCGGCCTGTACCGGGTCGTTCGGATCGAGACCTCGTACGACGTCGGCGTAGGCGCGGGACTTTGGCCAATCGATTCCCAATGCTTTCGCTGTACGCCGGAGCTCACGAATCGTCCGCTCGTCTGGGCGAGGCAGTGTGCGCAACAGTCCGACGCGCCCCTCGACCATTATCTTCGCAGCGGCGATGCCGGTGAGGAGGCTGATCTGTGCGTTCCAACCCTCGATGGGGAGCGACTCGTCATACTCGAGGGTGAAGCCGGTCGGCGTGGCGACGACTTCTTGGGATGCCAGGCGCAAAGAAACTGCGCCGCGTTCGATCTCGAGCGCCTCTCGGAGGAGGCCGACGGTCTTCAGGTCGGCCAACATTGCTGACTCGCTGTTGTCGATTAGCGCCGCCGCGTCGCGATACGACAGCTTTGCTCGTGACCGAACGAGCGATCGCTCGAGGTTGGCCTCGATGAGGCGTCCTTCATCGTCGAGATCGATGGTCCAGAGCAGCGATTGGCGGTCCACACCGGGCAAGAGGCTCGCTGCACCCTCGCTGATCGCCTGCGGATGAAGTGGTGAACGACCATCAGGGCTGTACATCGTGAAGCCACGTTCCTGGCTCTCGAGGTCGATGGGACCACCGGGAGCGACCCATGCGGCCACGTCTGAAATCGCGTAATGCACGCGCCAACCCGACCCGGTCGGCGCGATGTGGACCGCCTGATCGAGATCCATTGAGCTGGGTGGATCGATCGTTACCATTTCCAGATTGGTTCGATCGACGACGGTTGTCCCCGCGCTACCGGGAGGAATCTGCGGGCCGGCGGCGGCACTCGCCACTGCTTCGGCCACGACGTCATCGGAGAAGTGATCGGGGATTTCCTGCTCGAGTCGGAGGGCCTCGAGTCCCTCACAGATCACAATGTCGTTGCAGTGAAAAGGAAGTCGAGCCATACCTTCAGCGTAAAGCCTCGGTCCAGTGCTGGTATTCCTTCGACGAACTACCTCAACGTGGCATCGCCAGGTTTGGGCAGCTCTACCCAAACCCGTCCGGGCAGGAGCTCGATCGTGTCGCCATTGGAGTCTCGGTACAAGGTCACCGAATCGGCGGTTGGCTTTGACCAACTACCGCGAATGAGCTTGCCCTCGGTAAAGATCCAGGCCCTGCCTCTCCCAATCGTGTTTGCTTCGGGTGAGTTCCGGTCGGCTGGGCTTACGCCGTACGGAGTGAACTGGACGACCACCGTCTCGGGTGCGGTGCGTGCTCCGGCGGTGTCTACGGTTGCTCGTCCGTCTTGTGAACGTGCCCATCCAGCACCGTCCCAGTCGTAGCTGACGGTCGTGCTGCGGTACTCGACGCGTACGCCGCCCGCCTCGGACGTCTCATTCGGATTCGGAGTTCCGGGTCGACGGATGGTGAAGAGCTCTGGTGGAGCGCCGCCAGAGGACCCAGCGGCTCGTCGAAGCGAGCCCGTCGAACTGAAGAGGTTGTGAGGCGCTGCTCGATTGTTGTTGCGGTAGTAAGCGCCACCGGAACGGGTTGCATGCCCGATGTTCACGAGGGGCGACGCGTTGATCGCGGTCGTGGTGCGACTATTTCCGCCAGAGTTGGCAAAGAGGGGTTCATTCAGTGCTCGGAGCAGGTTGATGTCGGTTGTACGCATCGACCGGACGGGGCCTACGGTGCCGACCTCCTCGGAGTGAAAGACCGCCGCGAAACGAGTAGCCCCTCCCTCGACGAGTTCGACATAGACCACGTCGGCATCGTTGATTCCGGCCTGTGGACGTGCGCGCGGCACGTTGTCGATCTTGATGACGAGCGCCGGCCGGCTGTTCCCGTGAGGATTTGGTCGACCGGTGAGGACGCTGCGATTTGAGGCATCCCGGTGCCAGGCGAGTGCTGTGCTCACCACAGCAAGTTCTTCCGACGCGGTCGCGAGAGCGTCGCGCAGTTCGAGCATGGCGGCATCGATCGTGATGAGCCGCTCAACGAGACCCGTGCGACTTCCACGAAGTTCTGGGACGGTGGCTGCGAGCGATCGAATCTCGCGGTCGAGCCGGTCGATTTCGGCTTGTGCAGCGTCGACGATCGACCCATAGACCTGTTGTTGTTGGAACGGGCTGCTGTCGTGCTCGAGCGCTCGAAGCTCGCGAGTGAAGGCTTCTTGAGCGGGTTCTCCGCTTACGAATCGCTCGAGCGCCACATTGACTCGGACCAACGCTGGTTCGCGGCGGGCGAGGGCGAGGTGTTCGAGGGCATCCGCCGAGCCTTCGATCGCTGCCGTCGTCGTGTCGATATCGACCAGAACTTGTGACCGTTCGGTTGTGAGCTCGTCGATCGCCTGCTCGGTCTTGGCAACCTCATCGATCAGTTTCGCCTCACGTTCGGCGAGGACACGTTCGTCGTTCGAGATGTCTTGCTGGGCGCCAACGGGGACCGTGGCCGCTGCGAGAGCGGCGAGCGTCATCACGACGACGAGCGTGAACTTTGACCACGGTCGAACCGAGCGACACAAATCAGCCATCGATGGTCTCCACCACAGGCGTGTTGGGGTCGACGAGCGTGGGTCGCTCCGCTCGCCATGGATTACTGATGGCGAACGCTATTACGACCAAGATCACAAGGGTCAGGAGGGCGGTCACCCATTTCGCTCGGCGTTCGTCGCGTTCGGGGATGATCGGGAAGTCAGATTCCAACCAGCCGTAACCGAGCAAGCTTTGACGCATCTCACGTTTGCTGTATGGCGCGACTATCTGGGGGAGGGCGGGCGAGCGTGGCGGCTTTGCCCGCCCCAACATCGTTGGTGCGATCGAGCTATTCAAACTGAACTCGTCGCGGGCTTTCACGAACACTCGCGCAAGTCGGCGGGGGCGCATGTCGAGCGCCATCGAAATGTACCGAGGCGGTGTGTTGTACCGATACCGGAGAAGGAGGGCGAGTTTGTAGTCGGCGCGCATTGCCGAAAGGGTGTCGGCGAGGTAAAAGGAGTCACGGTCTGAGCCGCCCTCGAGGAGCGCTGAGCTCAATCGTCTGATGGGCGACCCTTCCAGGTGGCGGTGGGCCTCGTTGCTCGCAATCGATGCCAACCAGGCTGAATAGGCCGCAGGATCGGGAAGCCCATGCTCGTTGAATCGACTGAGCGCGACCCGGAATGTCACCACCGTCAGTTCCGCAGCAACGGTTCCGTCCTTGACGAGGAACCAGCAGACGTCGTAGACCATCTTGGCAGCGTCGGAATTGACCGGAGTCGGCGCCCCGTAATACATGTTCCGCCAATCTCCGGCGGTGACCGGCGGAAACGATCCGAGTCGCTCAAGAGATTTGGATGTTGAGGCGGTCATGTCGTGCGCCATAGTAGCCGGGTCGACCAACCCGACATCAAGACCGCGGGCCGAGAAACTCGGCCAATCTCACCGTTTTTGGCAGTTTCGGCAGAACGTGGTCGTTCGGGCGTCGAGTACACACGAAGACAACGGATCACCGCACGTGACACAAGGCTCGCCGCCACGTCCATATGCCAGGAGCGAGTGCTGGTTTTCTCCGGCGTCGCCGTCGACGTTCACGTAGTCGCGAAGCGTGGTGCCACCGTTGTCGATCCCCGTCGCGAGCACGTCTTTGATCGTCTGGGCAAGACGATCACATCGTTCTCGTCCAACTCGTCGAGCTCGAGGATCTATGCGGGCGAGGAACAGCGCTTCGTCGGCATAAATATTGCCGACGCCCGATACGGGCCGCTGGCTGAGCAGCTGAGTCTTGATCGCCCTCGAGCTGGCCTTCGTCGCTGCGTGAAGTGATGCGCCGGTGAAGTCTTCGCCAAGTGGTTCCGGCCCCATCTGTCGAAGGGTCGGGATGTCTCGATAGTCGCCGGCGCTCACGACGCGAAGTCGACCAAAACGTCGTGTGTCGTTGAAGAGAAGCTCACGCCCGTCTGCGAACGACCACACCGCTCGTGCATACGCGCCATGATCGTCGAGGTTCGGTTCATGAGGCTCTGCAGCCTCGATGACGTGGAACGAGCCGGTCATCCCGAGGTGAGCGATCAGCTCGTGATCATCGTGGAGGTCGAAGATCAGATACTTCCCACGCCTGCGGACTCCAAGAATCGTCGAGCCGACCGCGTCAAGTGCGGGATTGAACTTGTCGCTCCAATGCGAGTCGGCTCCGGTGATCTCGGCGTTGGCCAACGCAGGGTCGAGCTGGCGTCGAATCGTCTCGACTTCTGGTAGCTCGGGCATGTCTCCACGCTAGCCTCACGCTGGTCATGGCTTCACTCGACAACCTTCAGATCCGCTTCATCGACGAGCTTCTCGGTTCAGCATCGATGCTCGACGAGGTGGAATCAGCAGCGATAGCCGAAGCATGGGCCTCGGGCGCGATTGCTGAATGGGCGGCTATTGGGGGCGTGCGCGGTGGATTGGCCAAACTGGTGGTCGGCGAGTCGACGCTCGCCGCCGAGCTGATCAGCTGGTTGGAGCTTGGAACCGTTCCACAAGGTGATGCGGATTGGGTCGCCGATGTCGGTCGGCACGAGGTCATTGGCGCGGCGCAGCTAACCCAGCAGGCGCGCTCGGGCGAGATTGGTCTGATCCTCGAGTACGTCGCACCAAGTGGCGATCGCCACGACCTTTCTGCGACCCTGTTCGAGGGCACGCTGGCCGGATTGGTCATTGGCCCCGAAGGTCTCGCCGACGCTGCTCGAGAAGACAAGCGCGACGGATTGAGTGTGGAGCACATCGATCCTCAAGTGGCGATCGATCTGATTCGGACCGCTGCCGAAGAGGGCATGGGCGAGCTATCGGAAGCGGCCGAGGCAACGTTGCCTCTTCTTCTGTCTCGCCTCGGAATGAGCGATGAACATTTCGTTGACGCTCCCGTGATCGATCGTGCGTTGCCCGAACGCGACCTCGATGACGATCGATACGCGGTCCGTGTTCTGACATCGGCGCTTCGAGAAGTTTTCGCCGAACCGATGCCAACTGCGGTCGAGGCCGTTATGCGCTCGTTTCGTGCGAGGGTCGCAACACGTGATCCCGACGTCTTGACGCTCTTTGGTGTGGCTGGAATCGACACGTCGATCGAACTCAGCCCGCACGTCTTCTTGAAGCTCGTGGGCGCCTATCTGGCACCCATCGACCTCGGAGCGCACACGGATGCACAGTTCGCTGCTCTCATCGATCTTGAATCAGCAGACTGGCTCGGTGTGATTCTCGGTATGAGCCGAGCGCCGGTCGGCACCGATGTAGATGGCGATGTGTTGGTTACGTTCATCAATCGAGCTCCCGAGGTCACCACCACAATTCCCAAGGGCGATGTAGCCGTTATTGCGTGGACGTTCGAGCAGATGTTGTTCGGCTGGCAAGTGACCGGTGTGCTCGACGACGCTGGCGCTGTGAGCGACGTGGCGAGATGGCTTTTGCCGCACGCCGCTCGAGCGGTGTGGGCTCCGACCTAACTGGGGCTTCTCGACGATGACCGCGACGCTGGGGTTTCTGGATCGTCGGGCACTAGATCGACAACCGCTCGCTGGGCGGCAACCGCCGTGGTCTGCAACACGTCGCCATCGGAGATCGCCAGGCCTAGTCGCAAGACGCCGCGCGCATCGTGGGTCACGACAAGCACAGCGGAGCGGGTTCCGACGTCGAGAGTTCGAACCTCGTCAAAGGTGTGGTCGGGAGCCAGCGCCACGATCACCGCCTTCGCGACTGCATCCTCTGGACGGAATCCGTTGGCGGTCGCTTGGGCCTGTCGGCCGTCGTGTTGGATTGTGACGGTCGCCTGCGACAACCCTTCGTGGTCATCTATATCGAGAAGCGGCGGGTCGAACCGCTCACCGTCTTCATCGAGATGGAATTGATGCAGCACCCTCGCAAACGCGTTTGAGATCGCCGTGAGGCGCTTCGCGACTTCTGGAGCTTGGATCTCGCCGAAGACGAAAAGTCCATCTGAGTCGTTGCCGGTCGTGCGCACGTAGTGGCCGCTCAACGCACCATGTCGAAATGCTGCCACCGGCTTTCGCCCATTCGACAGCATCGCGATCGTGTGCATCAATCGGAACGTCTCGGTCGGATTGAGGAACTCGAGCTGTGGCTTGCGCGTGAAGAGGATCGGCTGATCATCGTGGGGGACGTGTAGGTAGATCGCGAGCGATATCGAACCGATCTCTTCGATCAAGTCGAACGCAGCTTCCACGAGAGTGGAGAACAGATGGTCGACCTGCGGCGTCGATCGTTGTGTGATCGCCGGAGGAACGCTGCGCACAGGTAAACCAGCACCTGTGGTTGTTGTCCGCTCAGGAGTCGACATGTCTGTGATGATATCGACCAAAATCGCTGCGTTGCGTAGCGGGCTGGCTACTTGTCTGACGTGGCGGCCCAGGATGCTCAGCTCGGCTGATCCAAGAACCGCAGCGAGGGCGCTGAGGAGCGAATTCGTCCACTCGATTGGCGTATCTTGAGTTCGGCGAGACCTTCAGCACACCCTCCGGCATATGGACACCACCCACAAAGGGGTCCGGGCGTAGCTTCGAACGTACTTAGCTCGACCGCGCTGTTCAGCGACGACCACGTTTCTTCCAATGCCCCGACCGCGGCCTCGAGGAGTTCGGACGTGACTTCCGTTTCGATAACGCACTGCCCCAAATAGAGCAAACGAGCGGCCTTTGGACGCTCGCCCGTGGCCGCTTCGACGGCGCCAGCGTAGAGCAAGACCTGGTCGAGGCGGCCTTCCTGAAACCTCGCCGATGGCGCTCGCCCAGACTTGTAATCGCTGACGATGAGGCCGGCATCGGGTTCGGTGTTCTCCCGTTCGAGGCGATCGACGATGCCTCGAAACGGCACCCCGCCGAGTTGGGTGTCGAGCTTTTGTTCGTTCGCCACCACGAGCACCGCCGCAGGATCTTCGAGCTGCCAGAGACCTTCGATGGCGGTCCACGCCAACCAACGGAAGCGACGCTCCTCGGTGGTGCCGAGGCCGAGGGCGATGAAGTCGTCGTCTTCGGCAGTTTCGGGCCACACATCGCGCGCGATCGCGCGGGCCTGGTCGGCTGTTCGCTCGACCCCTGGCTTTTCCATCAAAAGTTCGAGAACACGGTGGGCGAATGTGCCTGCCAGGGCAGCCTCACCAGCAGGATCGGCTAGCCGATCGATATAGCGAAACTTCCACCGTCGAGCACAGGAGCGATACGTGCTGGCACTCGATGGTGAGAGGTACGGGGGCGGGCCAGCCGGTGCCTTCGGGAGCTGATCATCTATGCCAGTATCTGCGGCGTCGTCGGGGTGGTCGCCGCCGACGTCGTACAGCATCTCGGACGTATCGAGATCAGCGGATGTCATAGATGTAGTTCTAGCAGTGGGGTGTGACAGACGCTCCACCGTGTGGCCAGCTACGGGTTGGTCGCTTTCCAGGTGTCATAGTCCTCGATGTCGAGGCCGTCCTCTTTCCAGCCGCCGAAACCCGTGTCGATGTGCGAGACGTTCTCCATGCCCATGTCTTGCAGCAGCTTGGTGGTCAAACTTGACCGGGCGCCAGCCGCTCAATGGAAGATGAACTCGCGGTCTTCAGCGAACTCGGGCTTCGCATACGGAGATTCAGGGTCGACCCAGAATTCGAGCATTCCGCGTGGGGCGTGCATTGCGTCGGGGATGACGCCGCCCATTTGTAGCTCCCGAACGTCGCGAATGTCGACGATGACGGCGCCCTCTTCATCGACGCGTCGCTTGGCCTCTGCCGGGGAGATGTTGTCGATCTCCTCACGTGCCGCCGCCATCATGTCCTTCACTGAACGAATAGCCATGCCCCAACCGTAGTTCGGCCCAGTCAGTGCGCCCATCGTTGGGTGAAACGCTTCACAGCTGAAGACGAAGCCGGCTTGTTGGATCGCTGATGAGACCGGGGTGCCGGCGCGAACGGTGACCGGATCCTGCGTCGTCTTGGCATGGCATTGCCCGCATCGAACGGGTCATGACCGACAACCGCTGGAGCTACAAACCCAGCAACCACACCCGCTGTCACCAACCTGCCAGCTGAGTACACCTAGACGTCGAGAGCGTCGGCGTCGAAGCCGTCGGAGTTGTTGATGATGTAGTCGCGGCGAACCGCGACATCGGAGCCCATGAGCACCTCGAACATGGTTTCGGCGCGTCGGCGCTCGGTCTCTGCATCTTCGATTGTGAGGCGGCGAAGGATGCGGGTTTCGGGGTTGAGGGCCGCGTGCTCGAGCTCGTCCACGTTCATTTCGCCAAGGCCCTTGAAACGCTGCCATTTGATGCTCTCGGCTTTGCGATTGCCTTTGGTGAGCTCGGCCATGATCTCGTCGCGGTGCTCATCGGTGAACGCACGGTAGGTCTCGCCACCGACCTTCGTACTGAACAGCGGAGGCTGAGCGGCATAGACGCGGCCGGCCTCGATCAGTGGTCGCATGTACTTGTAGAGGAGTGTCAGGACGAGGCAGCGGATGTGGCTGCCGTCGACATCGGCATCGCAGAGAATGATCACTCGGCCGTAACGCGTTTGCGATAGGTCGAAGTCTTTGCCCGAGCCGCCGCCGATTGCGGTGAACAGTGCCTGTGCTTCGGTGTTATCGAGAACCTGCTTCAGCGTGGCCTTGCCGGCGTTGACCACCTTTCCCCGTAGCGGGAGCACCGCCATGTATTCGGCGTTGCGCCCCTGCTTGGCCGGGCCGGCAGCCGAATCTCCCTCCACGATCAGGATCTCGGAGTCGGATCCATGGGTGCGACAGTCGGCCAACTTGCCAGGCATGCCCGTGCTGCCCAGGTTCGACAATTTTCGCTTGTTGTCGAGGGCTTGTTTGGTACTGACCCGATTGATGATCGCGGTTGCGATCTTGTCGCGCACGCCATTGACGTGTGTCTTCTTCGAGCCAATGCCGTTGAACCAGTCGGAGATGCCCTGTTTGACGACGTCGTAGACGATCCTTTCAATACCTGGAGTGCCGAGTTCCTGCTTCGTCTGCCCACGGAACTGCGGCTCCGGGAACGTCACTTTGCAGACGGCGACGAGACCCTCTTGAACGTCGTCCTTGATCGCTTTGTGTTTGTTCGACTTCGCGAGCTTTGCGAGCTTGCGCATGTCCTTCAGGAGGACGTCGTTGACCGCGCGGGTCATCGATCGGTCGAAGCCGTTTAGGTGCGTACCACCTTCGGCCGTGGGAATCGTGTTGACGAAGGTGATGACCTGCGACTCGAATCCGTTCACCCAGCGCAAGGCGATGTCGACGGTGCATTCGCGGTTGACCATCGTCATCTTGCCGTCGATGGGAACCTTCTCTTCGAACGTGTCGATGCCCGAGAGGCTGATGACTTCGGTGATTGGCGTCTTGTCGCCCACCATGTCGTTCACGAGGTCCTTGAGGCCCCCGCGCGATAAGAACTCGACCGGCTCTCGCCTCGATGCCGTTCGTTTGTCCTCGATCGTGATCCGAAGCCCCGGCACCAAGAAGCAGGCCAACTTCACTCGGCGCACGACCTCGTCCCATTCGATCGCGGCTTCAGGGTCGAAGATGTCTGTGTCGGCCCAGAAACGGATTCGTGTGCCGGTCTTTTTCGTGCGGGCAATCTTCTTGAGTTCGTGCGACTTCTTGAACGACGAACCGCTGAAGTGTCCGGGGACACGTTGGTCGAAATCCAGTGTCCAGGTATGTCCTTCTCGATCGACCTCGGCTTTGAGCTTCATCGACAAAGCGTTGACCACCGAGGCGCCGACACCGTGCAGTCCACCCGAAGAGGCATAGGCGCCGCCACCAAATTTGCCCCCGGCGTGGAGCTCGGTGAGGACAACTTCGAGGGCCGAGACCTTTCGTTTTGGGTGTTTGCCCACCGGGATACCACGCCCGTTGTCGGCAACTTCGACCGATCCGTCGCGGTGGAAGGTGACGAAGATCTTGTTGGCTTCGCCGGCAGCAGCTTCGTCGACCGAGTTGTCGATGAGCTCCCACACGAGATGCATCAGGCCCGAAGATCCAGTGCCTCCGATGTACATGCCGGGGCGTTTGCGTACGGCCTCAAGGCCTTCGAGCGTCTCGATAGACGACGCGCTGTAGGCGGTTGTTGGTGCGTTTGAGGTGGTATTTGCCATTGTTGTTTCTTGATTCTACGAGGGGGAGGTGTCGGGCGGAGGCGCCGACGTTTTACAACCAGCGAGCGGCGCCGACCGCGAGAATCGGCTGATCGGTCGTTGTACTCACGAGGTCGCGATTGGTTTCTTCGAGATCGAGCTGAATGGGGTCGGGGGCGGGTTTGGTCTTGTCATCATCGGACCCGACGACGGCGAGCAAGCCGTCCGTCGATCCAACATAGGCATAGATGAGTGCCCGTTCGTTCGTGAAGCGGGTAATTCGCACGCCGCCGCCACCTCGACCCTTCGCTTCGAACTCCGACGATGGCGTCAGCTTGGCGGTGCCCTTGTCGGTCACGGTGAGAATCGGCTCATCGCCGAGGATGACACCGGCAGCGATCACCTTTGCGCCGTCTTTGAGCTTCATCCCCGCGACGCCGGATGCATTTCGACCTTGAACACTGATGCTGTCGACGGAGGTTCGCAGAACCTGACCATCGCTGGCCACGATCGCGATATCGGTACCGACCGGGGCGGTAAAGGCCGCAACCAGTGTGTCCTGTGGTTTCAGGTTGATGAGGTCTTGGCCTGGCCGGGTACCGGCAACTTCGTCCGCGGAGAGCTGCTTGACAACGCCGTTTTCCGTCACGAGCACCAGATTCTCGGCGCCCTCTGTTCTCGGCGCAACGATCGTGAGCACCTCTTCGCCTTTGTTGGTACCGAAGGCCTTTCGAGTTTCGGTTCCGCGAGACCTGCCGCCGATCTCGTTCAGTTCGAGACCCAACGCCATCCGAGCCTTGCCCTCGTTCGTGACAGCAAACACCGGCGATCGGGTCGATCCAATTCGTGAGGCCACAAGCACATCGTGGCGTCCGGGTGTCGCGCGCTTCGCCCCCTCCGTGGGAGCACGACCGACAAACCCGCTGGTCGAGAGTGTGACCACACACGGCGTGTCGGGAATCTCGTCTTCGGCACCGTTCTCGAGGCTGGCCAGATCGATCGTTGCGAACTCGTCTTCGGACGTGATGATCGTTCGACGATCGACGCCATATTTCTCGACCGCTTCGGCGAGCTCGGTGAGGACCACGGTGCGCTGTCGTTGTTCGGAGGCGAGCAACTTTTGCCCGTCGAGGATCTTCTGCTCGAGTTCTTCTGCCTCGGTCTCGAGCTTCTGTACCTCGAGGGCGGTGAGGCGCCGGAGCGGCATGTCGAGGATGTGTTTCGCTTGAACCTGGCTGAGGTCGAGCTCGGCCATGAGTCGTGCCTCGGCTTCTGGGCCATCCTGGCTGGCGCGAATGATCTCGATCACGCGATCGATATTGTCGAGCGCGATCAGAATGCCAGCTACGATGTGCAGGCGGGCTTCCCACTTCGTAAGCCGGAACTCGGTGCGTCGGACGATGACCTCAAGACGATGGTCTACGTAGTAATTGCACAGATCCCACAGCCCGAGCGTGGTCGGGACGCCGTCCACGAGGACGACGTTGTTGATGCCGAAGGTCTCTTCGAGAGGTGTCATTCGGTAGAGGCTCGCGAGCACGGCCTTTGCGCTCGCGCCAGGACGCAGATCGATCTGGATCCGCATTCCCGAATGTTTGTCCGAGAGATTCTTCGCACCTTCGCGCTCGTCGACGCCGGGGAGCTTCCCGACGGAGGCGAGTTCGTTGATCTTTGTGATCACCTTCTCGGGGCCGACCATGTAGGGCAGCTCGGTTATCACGAGGGCTTCACGACTTCGGGTGAGCTTGATCGTCTCGGCCTTGGCGCGGATGCGCACTGTGCCGCGACCCGTTTGGTAGGCGTCGCGTAGGCCATCGTCGACCAAGATGCCGCCGCTCGGGAAATCGGGACCTGGCAGGACCTCCATGAGTTCGTCGACGGTTGGCTTCGGCCGACGTTTCTTCATGACGAGCTCGATCGCCGCGTAGACCTCGCGAAGATTGTGGGTCGGCATGTTCGTCGCCATCCCCACCGCGATTCCCGTCGTGCCGTTCACGAGCAAGTTCGGGATAAGTGCGGGAAGGACCGTGGGTTCGTCTCGCAACCCGTCGAACGTCGGGCTGAATTCGACGGTCTCCTCGTCGATCTCGCTCACCATGTCCATGGCGGCGAGCGACAGCTTGCACT
This sequence comes from Verrucomicrobiales bacterium, assembly GCA_047638715.1. Taxonomy (GTDB): domain Bacteria; phylum Actinomycetota; class Acidimicrobiia; order Acidimicrobiales; family SHLQ01; genus SHLQ01. The sequence continues at coordinate 17,416 of JBLIMK010000010.1, read as the reverse complement.
CGGTGTATCGGTATGCGGCGGGTGGATCGTCGAGCGTGCCGAAGTTTCCCTGGGGGATGATGAACGTGAGACCTCGAGTGAAGTCCTGACCCATTCGGACGAGCGTTTCGTAGATCGCCGAGTCGCCGTGCGGGTGGTACTTGCCCATCGTGTCGCCAACGACGCCCGCACACTTTCGAAAATCGGCGTCGGGACGAATTCCCTGCTGCAACATCGAGTAGAGGATGCGGCGTTGGACGGGCTTGAGACCGTCGCGAACATCGGGAATCGCCCGCGCGGTGATCACCGAGAGCGAGTAGGCGAGGAAGCTCTCACTCATCTCGTCGGCCACCGGTGTGTCGATGACCTCGGCGGCGAAGTTGTTACTGAAAAGACCAGGCTGGTCGACCAATGGGAGCTCCTCTACATGTCGAGACTTCCGCTCGACGACCATGTCTGTCGACATGGTCGCTGCGCGAGCTTCGCTCCCGAAAGGTGTGTTGCCGAGGCTTCCGCTCGACGACCGTGTCTGTCGACATGGTCGCTGCGCGAGCTTCGCCCCGAAAGGGTGTGATGCGAACGGGTGTTCGTATACTAGTCCACGCTCGGTGACGCTGGCACACGTACGACCTGACCGTAGCTGCGGACCGTGCAAATCCGGTGGCATCGAGGTCTTGACTCTCGTCCAATAGCGGCGAAGACTTCCCCGATGAACCGGATCACCTCCGTACGGGCAGCAGCGGTGACGAACCCTGCAGCGCTGGGCCGCGCCAAGATCGACAGGTGGCACGACGAGATCGACCACATGAATCCGCTGGCGAGCGACGGACGATATGGCGGACAGTCGGCGAGGTTCGAGCCTCCGTGGGGAGAAACGATCTGTGTCATCACGGTCGAAGACGGCACATGGGGTATCGGCATGACCGCCCTTTCAGGACTCACCGTGCCGATGATCAACGACTACTTCGCTCCGATGCTCGTCGGTGACGACGCGAGCGACGTCGAGCGACTTTGGCAGATGATGACCACCGCGAGCGGCGCACACTTCGGTACGGGCGGAGGGGCGAGTTACGCAATTTCTGCGGTCGATCTCGCGCTGTGGGACCTGCGCGGAAAGCAGCACGGCCAACCCGTGTTCGAGCTGATCGCAGGAGAAAGAGCGTCGAGTCTGCAGGCCATTCCGTGTTACGCGACGGGCCTCGATCTGGAGGCGTACCGCGATCTTGGTTTCGAGGCATTCAAGCTCGCGTGTCCGTGGGGTCCCGACCTATCGGCTTCGCTCGACCGAACCATCGAATTGGTCGAGCGCAGCCGATCGATCGTGGGAGCAACGGCCGATCTGATGCTCGATTGTTGGGGTGTCCACAGCCCGGACGAAGCGGTGGCGATCGGTGAGGCCGTGCGGGGATATGGCCTCGGTTGGATTGAAGACTTCATCTTTCCCGAAGACTGGGCGGGGTACGAGGAGGTAAGGCGCAGGCTCCCGGATCTAACGCTCGCTGCGGGTGAGCGGTGGTATACGGACCGACCTTTTCAGAGCGCCATCGAGCATGGCTGGGTCGATATCGTGCAACCCGACGCTCTGTGGGTCGGGGGAGCTACACCCACGATCATCATTGCCGAGATGGCGGCGGAGGCTGAGGTTGGTTTGTCCGTGCACTGCGGCGGCAACGACAGCTATGGCCAACATCTCAGCTACTCACTTCCCGGAAGTCTGTGGGCCGAGACCTACATTGGGCCGCTGGCCACGAACGCCAGCTTCGACTCGTATCGCTCGACGCCAGGGATGGCTCGGCCTGCCAGCGGCTACCTAGAGCCCAGCGATGCTCCAGGATTCGGCATCGAGCTCACACTCACCGATATCGAACGAGCTACGCGCTAGCAAGATCTCCATAAAACGACATCGACCGGACCCGATCGGTGGAGATCGGGCCCGGTCAGTGTCCTTCGACGTCCGGTGAGGGGATTCCGAACGCCGCTTTGGGGGGATTTGTATTACGCAGCCACGAGGGCTGTTCCGTGTGCTGCGAGGTAGCTCTCGACCGACGGCGTGTTACTGCCGAAGACGAGTTCGACAAGTTCAGCCGTGCGGTGTGCGCCAGATTCGATCGCTTCGCCGGCGGCGTTGCGCTCGTCCATCTGTTCGGCGGTGACCGTGATCAGGGCTGCGAGGTTGTCGATGCGATCGTTCGTGAGATCGATCAAGTCGTTCGATGTTTCTGCGGAGTTGATGGTTTTCGTCATGGTGACGGGGTTTCCTTTCCCGCTCTTGAGTCGCACCTAGTTGTGCGCTGCTACTACCTACAACGGGTAGGCCGAATGTTTCATTCCGCGTCCGGTTCGGAATTTCGTAAGAGTTGGGGTGTTGTTCGACACACACGGTCTCTGCGGGCATAGCGCTATGTTTCCGCAGCACGCACCCGAACGAAATGGGGAGTCCCCCCCAACAGTGGACGAGATCTAGAGCTTTGCTCGATCGACGGCGGCCTCGTCGAAGGTGAAGCCGGTACCCGGGCGATCGGGAATCACGAGCTGGCCACCATCGAGCTCGAGCTCTTCGTTGAAGAGTGGCTGGAACCAATCCATGTGTTCGACCGAGACGCAGTTCGGTAGAGACCCAGCGAGTGACAGGCTGTATTCGGTGAAGATGTGCGTCGAGACGTTGACGTTTCGCGTCGAGGCAAGAGCGCTCGCCTTTCGAAACTCGGTGAACCCTCCCATCCGTTGCAGGTCGGGCATCAACACATCGACGGCGCCGGCGTCGAGGTAGGCCTGCATGCCGAAACGGGTGTACTCGGTCTCGCCGGAAGCGATTGGCGTGTCGAGTGCGTTTCGCACCATCGCGTGACCGGCCAGATCGGTATACGCGACCGGCTCTTCGATCCAGACGAGGTTGAACTCTTCAAGCTTGCGGCCCAATCGAATCGCCTGCTTCGGCGTGAGGGCTTGGTTGATGTCGACATAGAGGTCGATTTCGGGACCGACCGCTTGACGCACAGCCCGCACCCGCTCGACGTCGGTCTCGGGATAGTCGGAACCGACTCGAATCTTCATACCCCAGAAGCCGTCGTCGAGGAACCGCTGGGCTTCGGAGACGAGGTCATCGATCGAGTCCGATAGCCACAAGCCGCTACTGGCATAGGTGTCGACTCGGTCGCGCATTCCGCCGAAGAGCTTCGCCAAGGGCATGTTCGCTGCTTTGCCGACGATGTCCCAGAGAGCGACATCGATAGCCGACAGGGCACCGATCGTGATGCCCTTGTGGCCGGTTGGGTTCAGAGCGGTCCACACGTCGGCGAACACCTTCTCGACATCACGAGGATCCTGTCCAATCACGTAAGGCGAGAGTCCTCTCACCGCCTCATCAAACGCTCGAATCCGATCGGCGTTGAGCGTAAAGGCCATCCCTTGGCCGGTGAGGCCGTCGTTGGTTCGAAGGGTGAGGAGCACACAACCGACCGATTGCATCAAATGAATCGACGTGGAGCTCGATCGCGGGAGAGCTACTTCGACCAGTGCCGTTTCCAATCCCTCGATCAGCATCGCCGAAGCGTACGACGCCCATCGCGGATCGTCCAAAAGCGTACGTTTTTCAATTGGCCTAGTTGGGAAGGTCCGGAATCGGTCCGCTGCCGAGCCAATCCTCGAAGAACGTTTCGAGTTCTTGTCCCGAGAGCTCTTCACTGAGGGCGACGAAGTCGGCCGTCGACGCAACCCCGCCACCAAACCGCTCTCCCCAGGTTCGAAGAATGTCGAAGAAGGTGGCGTCGCCAACCGTTTGTCGAAGGGCATACATCGTCAACCCGCCCCGTCGGTAGACGCTTCGATCGAAGAGGCCGGTCGAACCTGGGTCACCCGGCGCGGGTGTCGGAGCCTCGGCGGCACGAGTGGCGAGACGAGTTGCGAGCAGGTCAGGATCATCGTCCTGTCCAAACTCGAGCCACAAGTCTTCCGCGTAGCTGGCGAAGCCCTCGTTGAGCCAGATGTCTTGCCATGTCGCAGGGCTGACGGCGTTGCCGAACCATTGGTGCGCGAGTTCGTGGGCCACGATGCGCTCGATCGATCCGTCGCCGTCCACGCTTCCCGCGCTGAAGATGCTGCGGCCTTGCGTCTCGAGTGCGAACCCGAAGTCGGAATCGATAACCATGACGCCGTACTCATCGAATGGGTACGGACCGAAGAGCTCGGTGAAGACCTCGATCATCTCGTCGGTGAGGTTGAAGTCCCCGTCGAACACACCCTCGAGTCGAGGGGGTACCGCATTGACGACCTCGGTCTCGCCGGCTGAGTCCGATTCGATCACGACGTACTCGCCGACGGTCACGGTGGCCAGATACGACGCCATAGGTTGGCGCATCTCCCATGTGCTCGTCTGACGATCGTCGATGCGTACGTCGTCGATGAGTACACCATTCGCGACGCCGAAAAGGGGTGACGGCACGTCGAGTCGGAAGGTGTACGTGGCCTTGTCGCTCGGGTGGTCGTTGACGGGAAACCACGTACGGGCACCCATGGGTTCGCCGAGCGCGACGCTCGTGCGCTCCCGGTCGTACCATCCAATCGCACCGATTCGAGTTGTCGAGTCAATGGTTATTGGTTGCCCTTCGTAGTCGATGACGATCGTGTGCGAGGAGTTCGCCGTCAACGTCTGCGTGGGGCTCAAGCGCAGTTTCGTCGGCGTTTGCTCGAGCGTTGCCTCGACGCCGTCGATCGTCGCCCGCGTTGCTTCCAACCCAAGAAGGTCGAATGAGAATCGATCTACGTCTCCGGTCGTGGTGAGTTGAATGCTCGCTCGCCCGCTGATGTGATCGATGCCGCTGACGTCGATCTCGAGATCGAGGTCGTAGTGCTGAACGTCATATCCGGTGTTCCCGATCTCGGGAAAGTAGGGGTCGCCAGCTGATTCGCCACCGATGTTGTCTACGAACACGAGCGCCGGAGCAGCCAAAATGGGATCGCCGGGGTCAGACCCTTCCGAGCTCGTTTCACTCGCCGCGCCATCTTCTTCGCTGTCGTCTGCGGTGGTTGAGGCATCTTCGGTTAGGTCTTCGGCCGTCGAGTTTGACTCCTCAATGGGACGGGAAGGGTCAGACCCCGGCGAGCTCGTTTGGGTTTGGGAGGAGCAGGCGACGCTTAACCAGAGGATTGCAACGGCGACGCAGATGCTTTTCCGACGAACCAGGGGAGTGAGGGGCACCAACCCAGTGTGACTGAAGATCGGACCGACGAGAGCGCACCGCCGCGATCAGGCCGTCGATGGGAGTAGCGCCGGACTCGAGCATCTCGCTGGACGGGATGCCAAACCACTGCTCTGCGATCGTTGCGTAATACTCCTCTAAGTCGATGGTGGCCTTCAGGTTGTCGTCGTCGAGGTTCCTGAGTGACGGCGCCCCCCCATGAACCCCAGCGTTGACCGGACCAGCGAGCATCGCCATGCCAGCCGCGCCATGATCTGTGCCGCCTCGATTGTCGGGCACCCGTCGGCCGAATTCACTCGTCGTGCAGATCAGGGTTGATTCGCCATGTCCGAGGTCGCCGAGATCGTCCATGAACGCGCCCATCGCATCGCCGAATCCCTGCCCCTTGATCGATGAGTTGAGCAGCGGTTCCGAGGTTCCATGCCCCACCAGCGTCGTTCCATCTCGAAGTGGCTGCCATCGGCGTCGTTCGTTGCTCCGAGGCCAACCAGCGCGGCGAGCCCATGGTTTGTCACGCCCTCCAATCGGGGGTGCCAGCTGAAGTCATCGGTGAAATCGAGGAGCTCCTCATCGGGGATATGCACGGCTTCTCGGCGGTCGTACAGCACACCCGCGTTCCGAGGCCGTCGTTGCCACCGGCCAGTTCGATGACGACGAGCGTGCGTCCGGCCACATCCTTGCTCGCGACGAGCGGTCTCGTCGTAGGTGTCGGAGAGACCGAGATCGACTCGTTCACCGCGGCGAGGCCAGGTATTGGGGTTCCATTTCGGTTGAGTGCGAGGGCGCCACCACCAACCGCGGCGACACCCGCCGCTGCCATACCGAGGAACCTGCGGCGGCTAGCGGAGCTCCAACGGTCATCGTCGGGCCAGCCAGCAACATTCGGCGGCTCGAACGGCACCTGGCCCGTCTGTTGCAGTTGCCAGTAATCGAAGCCGACCTCGCCGTTCTCCCAATCGACCCACCAACCGGACAAGATCCGAGCGCCGGCTCGAACATCGTCTTCGGTGTATCCGGCGTTGCGTCCCAGCATGAACAGTTCCAGAAACTCGCGGCTGAGGTTTTCGTTGGGTGCATCGCCAGGCGAGCTGTCGCCGACGGCCTTTCCAACTTTGTCGATGTGCACATTGCGAATTTGCGACGCAAGCTAGACCTACCGGGCCTCACCGATCCGATCAAAAGATGTCTGAGCGAAGAGGCCGATGCAGCGGTCGTGTCGCGACCACTCCTCGTCGAGGGCGCGAGAACTGCACGCGGTGCACGGCTCTGATGATGTCGTCTATGGCGTCGAGCAGCGTGGGATCTGCCGAAAAGATCTGATCGACGAGCGGGCCGGACCAGGTTTCGATGAGGGCCTCGGGTGTGAGCCCACCGCGAATCCACGCGGTTCCGATTCGACGAATGGCTGAGTCGATCACTGGATCGCCGCATTCGACCGCGATCGAGGCGACGGCTGCGGGGTCGAACCGGCCAGCTGTGAAAGAGTCGGCCACCATCGCATTCCGGTAGTGCAACGCTTGTTCGGCAATCCGAGCATGGTTCATTGCTGATGAAGTTATGTCTCAGCCTCGCCCGTATCGGGGATGCTGGGCTGCTTTCCCGGGCGTACCGGAGTCGGGCGGACTGGAGCTGGGCAACAATCGGGTGCACAAAAATCGGGTCGGACAGCGAGGTCGCCGACGGCGAAAGCCGGACCGCCCGAACATCGTTCTTCGATTAGCTCGCGGATGGCGGACACGAAACGATGATTGGAACCCACGGTCGATGCCCGGGCGAACCCCATGCCCAATCGGTCGGCGGTGGCTTGGGCTTCTGTATCGAGGTCGTACATGACCTCCATGTGATCTGAGATAAACCCGATCGGTGTCACGACAACATTGGTAAACCCCGCGGTATGAAGCGCATCGAGGTGATCGTTGATGTCGGGTTCTAGCCAGGGGATCTGAGGTGGGCCACTTCGAGACTGCCAGACGAGGTCGAAATCGTCATGTCCGACTCCGTGGGCTACGAGACGGGATGCCTCGGTCAGTTGTGCCACATAGTCCGACGAAGATGACATCGACAGCGGGATCGAGTGCGCGGTGAACACCAACCGAGCATCCGGCTCGAGGGTCGCAAGTGCCGTCCGCGCGTTGTCGATCATCGGCTCGATAAATCCCGGGTGGTCGTAGTACTGGCGGATCTTGTGGACCTCGGGTGCCGACGCGCCAACGGCGGCCCGAGCTCGTTCGATGTCCTCGCGGTATTGACGACAAGCCGAATACGAACTGGTCGCTGAGGTCACGAACGCGAGCGCCCTCGTCACACCATCGTCGGCCATGTGTTGCATGGTGTCCTCAAGCATTGGATGCCAGTTTCGATTTCCCCAATAGATCGGAAGATCGATACCGGCATCGTCGAGCTCGATTCGAAGCGCTGCGATGAGCGAACGACAGTGATCGTTGATTGGGCTCTTCCCGCCGAAGAGTTGGTAGTGCGCTCCTACCTGCTCGAGACGCTCCCGCGGGATGCCGCGCCCACGGGTGACGTTCTCGAGGAACGGCACGACGTGCTCAGGCGCCTCGGGACCGCCGAAGGACACCACCAGAATCGCGTCGTATCCACCAGCGTTCACTGTTTATCCCTGGCACGTGGGGCAGTGCCACGCTTTACGCTTCGCGATCTCGACGAGGCGGATCTCGTCTCCGCATCGATGGCAAGGTTGGCCTTCGCGCTTGTAGACGTACAACCGCTCATCATCACCGATCTTCGCAGCCGACACGCCAACCTCCGACGGCTCGCGGGTGACGATTCGGTTTAGTTTCAAGCCCAACTTGAGCTGATCGGTTGAAGTTTTCCACAGCGCCGCCAATTGTTCATCGTCGAGCGAGTTGGCTGCGGTGTGTGGGTCGATCCCGGTGAGGTAACAGAATTCGGAACGGTAGACGTTTCCGATTCCAGCGATGACCTTCTGGTCGAGGAGTGCTGCTGCCAGCGGTAACTTCTTGCGGCGCATGCGTTCGTAGAACTCGTCGGCCTTGCCGTCTTTGCGCAGCGGGTCTGGACCGAGTTTCGCCGTGATCGCTGCGGCGTCGTCATCGTCGATCAGCGCACAGATCATGGGCCCGGTCAGGTCCCACAGGGTCTCGTCTCCCTCGAGCCGAAGACGAATTTCGCCCTCTTCGGGCTGGCCGGCCGGCTTTGGGCGAAGTTTGCCGATGAGGCCGAGATGAATGTGGAGCAGCGGTGCATTATCGAAGTCGAGAAAGAGATGTTTGCCCCACGCCTCGGCGCGTCGCAAAGGTTGTGCGTCGAGAATCGATGCTTCCGCGCCGAATCGACCCTGGGGTGAGGTGGCGTGGATTCGACCGGGACGAAGTGTGGAATTGAGGTCGCGGGCGAGGCGATGAATGGTATGTCCTTCAGGCATATGAGGAGAACGCTACCCGGCTCTTACTTCTGCGTGGACTTGCTCGAAGATCTCCAACGCGTGCCGCCCCGATCGGGAGGGTACGCAGGTGCCTAGGTGTTCGATTTGTTCTATGTCGGTGAATGCTCCGCCACCGACCACGACCGTCACGTCGAGCGCCTTGTTGAGTTCGGACAGTGTGGCCTTCACGACATGTTCGTTTCCCAGATTCGTAACCGTCAGTCCAATGGCGATGAGATCATAAGTGTCGGTCGCCCGCTCGATGACGCTCGCTGCGGGGGTGTTCGCACCGAGGTCCTTTACATCGAATCCCCGGAATCTCAGTAGATCGCGAATCATGGCGGTCGGCAGTGTGTGGTAGTCGTCGGAAACAGATGCGAGCAGGATCGTGCCGCGAGATCGACCGCGGGAAACAATACGCGCCCCGAGCCGAGAGATCACGCGCATAGCTGTCGTTGATGCGAGGTGCTCGCTAGCGATGTCGATGTCGCCCTCATGCCATCGATTGCCGATCGAGGTCATGGCTGGACCAATGAGATCGAGGTAGACCTCGTCGGCATCGGCGCCTGAGCTCATAGCGTCGTCGAGAATTTGAAACGTTCCGTTCTCGTCGCCCGCCAGCAGCCGTTCTTCTATCAACGGGGGCAAGACGGTGCCACGCGGTCCGGCCGACTGGGGGTTTGATTCGAAGGTATCGACGTCGGCGACGGTGACTCGCCATTGACCACCGTGTTTGTGCGCAGCGAGTCGTCCCGTTCGCACGTATCGGTAGGCCGTCATGTAATGCACGTCGAGACGTTCGGCTGCCTCGATCAGCGACATGGATGTCTCGTCCATCAACCAGCCAGTTTTTCGCTGTCGATCCCGAGTCCGTTGTGGCCAATGTCACGGTACGCAGTTCGGCCCATCTCAGCGACGACTCGTCGCGAGGGGCTCCGCGGCGGGTATCCCATCATTGCTCGTTGCTCCTCGTTTTCTCCTCCCCAGAACCCGTGTTCGCGATTCTCCCGCGCCCAACTCCGGCAGGCGGGTAACGCATGGCAATTCTGGCAATAGGAGCGAGCCAGCGCTTCCCGTTTGTTACGGCGCGTGCGTCGCTCTCCGGGGGGCGCAAAGAACAGCTCCGACCTGCCCGCGCACAGTCGTTGAGCCGACCATTCGAGCGTTCCAGCAATCGCGAAGAGTTCGTCGAGCATGCCCACCTCCAGGGGATAATAAATTTTAGCACTAAATAGGATGGTTCACAACCCACAAGCGATTAGGGCTGCTTGAACCGCGGCCAAAACGACAAAAACCCGCAGCGACGCTGCAGGTTCGTGACAGAGCGGGAGTGGTGGCGTTAGCCCCCGAGGAGCTTGTTAATCTGCTTTCCTAGCTTTCCCTGCTCGGGAATCTTCACGCTGTCGGGCAAAAGGTCGGGCGCTTGATTCTGAATCGCTTGCAGTACTTGCGTTGCGCTCGGGTTGACCAGCTTTGCGTCACCTACGACCACGGTTGGAACCGTTTCGTTACCGCCTGCGATAGATCGCACGGCTGCAGCATGTGACGCGTCATCCCAAATGTTCAGCTTGTTGAGGGGGATCTTCATCTTGTCGAGGCCTCGTTCAAGGCTCATGCAGAATGGGCATCCAGGTCGCCAATAGAAGTCGATCGTGGCGTTGCTCATGCGGCTCGTCCAATCAGAGGTGCGTCGTCGTCGAACAATAAGCAGGTTATGACGCGATCGGGATCCTCCTCTTGGTTCCAGGAATCTTCGGTTGGTTGTAAGAACTTGAAACTCAGTCCACGCTCATCATCGGCGGGGACATAGTTGGCGAGAGCTGTACGACAGACCTCCTCGGCGTAGGACGAAATGGCGGTTTCGTCAAAGGCCGTGATGGACACGTCGATCAACTCTTCGCGGTAGACCTCGAACTGGTGAGCGACTTCGCAGTCGACCTTTTCGATCTTGGTGACTTGTCCGGCGCCGATGTCGCCGACTATGCAGTCGCCGGCCCGGAGAGAAAAGACCGACTCGAGGCCGTCGTCAGGTGCTGCGGTCGTCGCTGGTGCATCCGTCGGATCGCCGCTGGCGTCGCTCGTCGCAGCCGGTGGCACGGTCGTGCTGTTCTCGGTGTCCGTCGCGTTTGGGCCATCGTTGGAGAACAACGACACAAGCAACCAACCAATTGCCACGAGTGCAAGCAGCACGAGAACAAAGATGCCGGGCCGCTTCCGATTCCGTTGACGCGTCTCGACGAGAGGTTCGACCGGTTTATCTGGGATTGCCAGATCGACGACGTCGGGTGTGGCGAACGCCGCGTCGGCACGCGGTCTTGCCGCCTCATCGGTGTCTGAAGGTTTGCGCCACGCGTCTTCCCGCTCGATTGGAGCGCCGAGGTCACGGACGACCGTTGTTCCCCCGTCGAAAGAATCGAAGATCGGAAGTTCACCTTCGAGCTCGGGTGTGACCGGGGTGGCCATCGGCGATGGTTCAATCGGTGGCGCCTCGATGTCGGGAACAGTGATGTCGGGCACGTCGTCGATGCGGACCTTGGGCATCGAGACCGGGACGATGACCGCGGCTGGCATTGGGACGTCGGGAATTTCCGTCGGCGAAAAATCGGGTACGTTCGGCACCGCCACATCGGCGACCGCCAGGCCAGGTGTCAGTGGCGGTGTCGGTGGAGGAAGGCTTACTGGCATCAGCGCGTTGTCGAGCACCTCGCTGGTTGTTTGGCGCTCTTCATAGGCGCTCGTCCAACCGTCAACATCGCCGCCTCGGACGACATCGTCGTCGTCCGGCTGAACGCGCTCGAAGCTCGGAGTGGGTGCCGGTTCGATCGTTGGCTCAGGCTCGATCGCCTGCCAACCCCCGACCTTCATCTCGTCGAGCGCTGGCTTCGGCATCTGTGCGAACGGGTTGCCAGTGAAGCCATCGGTACTGACTGGATCAGCAGCTACTCGTGCGGTCGGGATCGCAGTCGCACCCTCATGGTGAACCGGTGCAGGCTCTACGCCAGTCTCGGCCAGGCGGGTGGAGACGTTGGCCGCAACTACCTGTTCGGTCGTTGCTGTGTTGTCGTTGCTGAGGTCGCCTTCATAAACAGCTCCTGGTCCGTCGTCCGCCGGATACCACTTGCCGTCTGAGGCCAACCACCAACCGGGTCCTTGCCATACGTCACTCACGGAGACTTAGAGTAACCCGCCGGACAGAAAGGTGTGAATCACCCCGCTAGCGTTGAGCCCTCATGATTCTGATCGACGCTTCGAACGTCACAATGGTTCGCCCCGGCCGAGATCTCTTTAGAGACGTTTCTTTGACAATTTCCACTGGCGACCGCATTGGTCTGGTCGGATTGAACGGAACTGGCAAGTCCTCGCTCATCGATGTGATCATCGGTTCGCGAGAGCCCGAGGCAGGTGCGGTCCGACGTGGCCGAGATGTCCGGGTGGCTGCACTCGACCAAAACCCACATCTCGGGAGCGGCACCGTGCGCGATGCGGTGACAGGTGTCGGCGGCGAGACCTGGGAGATCGACGCGGTTCTCGACAAGCTCGGAATGGGCGGCAGAGAGTCCACGCCGGTATCGCAGCTTTCTGGTGGGGAGGCCAAACGTGTCGCTTTGGCGAGAGCACTCGTCCATCCGAGCGACCTCTTGATTCTCGATGAGCCGACGAACCATCTCGATGTAGATGCGATCGAGTGGCTCGAGAATCGTTTGGCGAAGTACAAGGGTGGCCTTCTTCTCGTCACGCACGATCGTCATGTACTCGACCGGGTGACGAACCGCGTCTTCGAACTCGACCGTGGCAAGGCCTTCATGCACGAGGGCGGATACGACGCCTATCTCGAGGGTCGTGCGCTGCGCGAGGAACAGGCAGCTCGATCCGAGCGTGTGCGCGCAAACCTCGCTAAGACCGAACTCGCTTGGCTTCGCCGCGGCGCCCCTGCCCGCACGAGCAAGGCGAAATCTCGAATTCGGTCGGCGACAGAGCTTGTGAACGCCCGTCCCGAGGAATCCGCACGCACGGGGTCGCTCGATTTGTACTTCGGCACTCCTCGCCTCGGCAACGACGTTGTCGAGTTAGTCGACGCCGGGTTTGCACACCCGAATCACGACCCGCTCTTCTCCGGAGTCGACCTTGCGATCGATCCGCGTGAACGTCTCGGAATCGTCGGTTCGAACGGCACCGGGAAATCGACGCTTCTCGACGTGATGGCGAACCGACGTTCGCTTACATCGGGGGCCGTGCAGGTTGGATCGACAGTGACCATGGAGTTGTTCGATCAGCGCGGGATCGAGTTGGACCCGCGGATGCGAGTTTGGCAGGCGGTCGTCGGCGATGCGCCCAAACCCGACTGGCAAGACGTCGCTCTCATGGAGAGCTTCTGGTTCGACAGCGACGCCCAATATGCCCCGATCGAACTGCTGAGCGGAGGGGAGCGTCGCAGGTTGCAGCTCCTTATCACCCTCGCCCGCAAGCCGAACGTGTTGCTTCTCGATGAGCCCACGAACGACCTCGATCTCGACACCCTCCGCGTCTTGGAGGATTTCCTCGAGAACTTTCCGGGTGCCGTCATCGTCGTCAGCCATGATCGGGCCTTCCTTGAACGCACCGTCGACGATGTGATCGTCTTCGACGGGACGGGTTCGGTCGGACGACTTCCCGGTGGATACCAGGCCTACGACGCGCTCCGTCGTCAGGCGGCCACACCAGCCGCCGACTCGACAAAGATGCAAGGTATTCGCTCCGAACCGAGCGAGAAGGGCGCCAAGGATCGCAGCTCTGGACGATCGCACAGCACTATTCGTCATGAGTTGAAGGCGAACGAAAAGGAGATGGCGAAACTCGACAAACTACGCGTGCGCTTAACCGCCGAGCTCGAAGCGGCTGGTTCGGATCACGAGGCGTTGGTGAGGCTCGGCGCAGAACTCACCCCTGTCGTGGCCGACATCGAGGCGCTCGAAGAGCGTTGGCTTGAGCTCAGCGAAGAGATGGAATCGTAGACCGGGGTCGTAGCCTTGACCCTATGAGTGATGCCACTGACGAAATCGTCGAAAGCCCAGAGACCGACGTTGCGGCCAACGCACCGAGCGCCGAGGGTGACGGAGTCGTTCTCTCGGTGACCAACGCAGCGTTGACGAAGGTGTATGAGATTCGCGATGGCGAGGACGATGCGCAAAACACGGCGCTTCGCGTGATGATCGTTGGAACGCGCGGCGTCGAGTTTGACTACGACTTGTCGCTCGAGGCAATCGATGAGATGCCCGACGACGCCCTCATCTACAAGATCGAAGATCTGACCGTTGTCATTCCAGCGGACAGCGTGGAAGACATGCGTGGCTCGACGCTCGATCTCCCATCGAATCCAATGCAGGGCGGCCTCGTTATTCGTAACCCGAATCGGCCGCCCGTGCTCGCCCCTGACGATATCGACCTGACCGGCACGATCGAAGAGAAGGTCACACAGCTTCTCGACCTGAGTATCAACCCTGCGCTGGCCGCTCACGGTGGGTTTGCCAGCTTCGTGCGGGTCGAAGCCGACACGATCGTGCATGTGCTCATGGGTGGCGGCTGCCAGGGCTGTTCGATGAGCGCCCAAACGCTTACCGAGGGCATCAAGACCTCGATCATGGAAGCGATTCCAGAGGTCAGCGAAGTGGTCGATGCCACGGACCACACCGCTGGTGAGAACCCGTTCTATTCCTAAAACGCCGAAACCGGCAGCTCGCCGAGGGCGAGTGCCGGTTCCAGTGGAGGGAACATGTGTTGTCGGGCGGAAGTCCCGATAAGTAATCGACTAGAAGCTGGCCTCCTCTGCCTGAGCGTCAGCTGGGCCATGGCCGCCGCGTGGGCCGTGACCACGACCGTGGCCTCGATGTCCCTCGCCGCGTCCACCGAAGCCACCGTTCTCGAGGCGTGACTCGATGCGCTCGTCGAGTCCTTCGAGCCGTTCATCAGCTTGTTCCTGTGTGATTCGGCCGCTCTCGACGCGCTCGGCAATGCGCTCGGTTGCCTGCTCGGTGAAGAAGTCGACGATCGCTGGGAGGTCATCACCAGCGAGCTCTGAAAGCGAGGTGCCTTCTTCACGGGCGGTGGCGAGCTCGTCAACCGAAATGCCAAGTACATCAGCGATGGCCGACTGCTTCTCGGCGCGAGCTGCTTCGCGGTGTTCCTGGACTGCGGCCCGGACTGCGGCCATGTCTTCGGCCTGCTCTTCGGTGATCACGCCATCTTCGATGAGCTGATCGACTTTGGCTTGGCGACGCTCTGCACGATCACCTCGGTCGGGGCGGGTGGTGTCTTCACTTTCGACAGGAGCCGGATCATCGAGCGTCGGTGCATCGTCTTGAGCTCCGGCAATCCCGGCAGCACCGATCGTGAGGGCAACTGCTCCGGCTGCGCCGGCGCCGATCATCGAGAGGTTCTTGAGCTTGTTCATGAGGGGTTCTTTCGTTTGTGTGGTTTGCCGCTCGTTGCGGTGATTCCATGATTCACTTCCACATGAAAGAGAATCTGTGGATCATCGAAGGCGTCGCTGACCTCTGGCTGAAGGAACGGTAAGAACCTTCAGCTTTCTCTCACCGAGGTTCAGGTAGCTCTAACTATTCGTCGTTACTCTTCGGTGTATGAACGACGCCACCGAGCCTGAGGCCGGAAAACCAAGCGTCCTGGTTGTTGAAGACGACCGGGGTGTTCGAGAATCCCTCGCGGTCGTAATGCAAGTACAGCAGTACGCCGTCACGGGCGTCGAAAGTGGCGAGGCCGCTGTGGCGCATTTGACATCGACGCACGCCGATCTCGTCATACTCGACCTGAATCTGCCAGGTATCGACGGGCTCGAAACCTGTCGCCAGATTCGAAACGGCGGGTTCAGTGGCCCCGTCTTGATGCTTACTGCTCGCCACGAGGTGGTCGACCGCGTGAGGGGACTCGATGCAGGAGCCGATGACTATCTCCCGAAGCCGTTCGCACTCGATGAGCTGCTCGCCAGGATCCGTGCGCTGCTCCGGGCGTTCGATGTTGCAGCCGTGCGCTCCGACACCCACCTGCTGAGGCTCGGCGATCTGACACTCGACAGAAACACTCGGCGCGTCACCCGAGGTGAGAGCGAAGTCGAGCTGACAAAGATCGAGTTCGAACTCCTTGCCTACTTACTCGACAACGCGGACCGGGTTATGGACCGCAATGACATCCATCTCGCGGTCTGGGGCTACGACGAGGACACATCGTCGAACACCCTCGAGGTATTCGTCTCGAGCCTTCGCAAGAAGATCGAGGCCACCGGCGGTCAACGTCTCATCCACACCAAGCGCGGCGTCGGTTACGTCGCACGGGTTATCTCGTGAGACTGCAAGCCCGGCTCGCGCTCACCGTTGCTCTTGCTGCGGCGATTTCGATCCTCGTGATGGCATCCGCGTTTTGGGTGTTGTCTGCGCGCCAACAACAAAATTCGGTTGACGAGAGTCTTCTCCGAGTGGTCGATCAATCCGGTGCGCTTATTTCATCGGAATTTCGGCCAGCTGGTCGAGGCGTCAACCAAGACGGCAGGCCGGGCCGCCGACAGGGCATTCTCGAGGGGGTTTTTGAGAATTATTCGGGAGGCGACAATCGGCTGTTTACCCGAATCCGGGTGACGCGGGCGAACGGCGAGATCGTCGTCGACGATGGGCTGCCCGAACCTCCCGTGATCAGCGATCCGCAGCGAGCCGTGCTCACGACGGTCGAGATCGATGGCGAGAAGTACCGGATGGCAAGTTCCGCAATTGGCTCGGATCGTCGCCAGGGCGTTCTCCAAATCGCCCGAAATATCGAAGACTCAAACGCGACCCTCGGGAGGTTGCGCCTGCAAATACTTCTCGGAAGCCTTCTCGGGGTCGCACTCGCAGCTGGTCTCGGGGCCCTCGTGGCGCGCAGACTCACGGCGCCGATTTCCGAGGTCGCCGCAGCCGCACAGGCAATGGCGACCCATCGCGACCTTCCGTCTCGAATCGAGGTGACGAGAAGTGATGAGGTCGGTGAGCTCGCGACGTCGTTCAACCAGATGCTTTCAGCCCTCGAGCTGAGTCGAGATCAACAGAAGCGGCTGGTGGCCGATGCGAGCCATGAGCTTCGAACTCCACTGACGAGTCTTCGCCTCAAGATCGATTTGCTCGATTCGAACCCGGAGCTTCCAGACGGTCAGCGCCGCGAACTTTTGGAGAGTTCAGCAGCCGAGGTCGAACAGCTCAGTGACCTCGTGTCCGAACTCGTCGATCTCGCGACAGATCCCACGGGCGTCGAAGAGAAACCGTCTACGCAGTCGCTCGTCCGGCTCGTGAACGAGGTTGCCGAACGGAGTGAGTTGATGGGCGGCCGCGAGATTTCGGTGGTTGCGCTCGACGGTCAGCGCGACGTGGTCATTCGCGCTCGGATGGTTCGCCGTGCAGTTTCAAATCTGCTCGACAACGCACTGAAGTACTCCACGGTCGGCTCACCGGTCACGGTTCACGTCGAGAATGGACGGATCGAGGTGCGCGATGCTGGCGAGGGAATCCCCGACGCCGATCTCGAGCACGTCTTTGACCGCTTCTTTCGTTCACCAAAAGCCCGAACTCGTCCTGGAAATGGCATCGGCTTGGCGATTGTTCAGCGCGTTGCCGATATACACGGCGGCACGACGTGGGCCCACAACGCCGACGACGGAGCTCAGGGCGCGATCGTCGGCTTCTCTGTTTCATTGGACGGACCGTTCGACGATGTGGCAGCCGGACGGGCATAAATATTCGCGGAAGGGGTTGACTAGGTATATGACCGCAGCGCTTGCCAGTATCGAATTCGATAACCGCTTCACGGCCGAGCTTCC
>JBLIMK010000009.1:0-54340 GCA_047638715.1 Verrucomicrobiales bacterium | reverse complement strand
AACGGTTGCTTCGTATGAATTACGTACCGTTCGACTCGAATCGAACATTGGTACGAATCCGCACTGGCTTTTTCGTCCTCTTCTCCGTTTTCAAGAAGCGCATGACACTCGAGCGGAAGTCGAAACCCCTGCCCGGTGGTGCCCTCTCGCCCCGTTGCTCTTGCGAGCGGGGCGACTCACTAAGCTAGTGCGGCCCGCCGTAACCACCAACCCTCTTTCCAAACAAATCCCGAATTTTTCCTTGACATCGATGGGATTTGGCGAGATTGGGCGGTTTTCGGTGCGGAAGTTTTGCTCAGCGTAGAACGATCAGGTGCTTCTTGCGCTTTCCGCTCTGCAACAGCCCTATCGATCCGGCGGTCAAGAGGGTCGCCTCACTTCCGTCGATCTTCACGCCGTTCCACCGGACAGCACCGTCGGAAAGACCCTGTCGAGCCTCGCGCCGCGATGAAGAGAGCTCCGATGCGACGAGCAGATCGACAAACAACTCGGTCTCATGGAGCTCACTGACATCGAAGGTCGTTTCGGGCACGACCCCGCGCAGAGTTGTCAGATCGTCTGCGGTCGGCGCACCTCCTCCGAAGAGGACCGCTGCAGCACGCGTCGCCGACGCCGCGGCATCGGCGCCGTGAATAAGTGAGGTAACCGCATCCGCCAACGCCTGTTGAGCAGTGCGCTCGTGTGGCGCCTCAGCATGGGACGTCATGATCGACGCGATCTCGTCGACGGGGATCAGCGTCAGCTGCAACAAGAAGCGCTCGACATCACGATCATCGACGTTCTTCCAGTACTGATGAAACTCATATGGCGTCGTGCGTTCGGGGTCGAGCCACACAGCGCCCGACACGCTCTTGCCGAACTTCTGGCCGTCGGCGCGAGTGATGAGCGGCCACGTGAGTGCGTGGCAATGTGTGCCCGTGCGCCGACGAATCAGGTCGACGCCTTGCGCGATGTTGCCCCACTGGTCACTCCCGCCGATCTGCAACTCGCAGCCGCGGTTCGTATTCAGCCACCAGTAGTCGAAGGCCTGAAGAAGCATGTACGAGAACTCGGTGTACGAAATCCCGTGGTCGCTCTCCATACGACTGCGAACCGAGTCACGCCCAACCATCTGGTTGACGGTGACGTGTTTCCCGACATCGCGTAGGAACTCGAGGATACTGACGTCCTTGGTCCAGTCATAGTTGCTGACCAGCTCGGCATTCTCGAAGTCGACAAGTCGCTCGAGTTGCGTCCGAATGCCGTCGATGTTGGTATCGAGCGTGGCCTCATCGAGAAGGTTGCGCTCCTCCGATCGTCCACCCGGATCTCCGACCATTCCAGTCGCTCCACCAATGAGCACCACGACGCGGTGGCCAGCGTCTTGGAAGCGCCGAAGCGCGAGGACGCCAACATAATTGCCGATGTGGAGGCTCGAAGCGCTCGGGTCGATGCCGTGATAGAGCGTGATCGGTCCGTCGCCGAGACGCTTGCGAAGCGCCTCCATGTCGGTGGTGTCATGGATCAAACCACGGGCTGTCAGATCGTCAAGAATCGAAGCGCCAGACATAGTCGTCGAATCTACCGCCGAAAACCACACGTCTATGACCGTTCTTTTCACTCGCCGTGGGCCAAAATGGCACAATGCCCTCCGCCGGTCGTCTTCTTCGCGTCTCCGTCGCGCTCGTCGTCCTGGTTCTGGTGGCGACTTCGTGCTCTTATCGAACCCGCGATCTCGTCCCGCCGGTGCCCGCCGTCGCACAGACCTCTCAGATCCTGGCACGCGACGGGCGACTGATCCTCGAGCCTCCTTCGGACGAAAACCGAACCATTGTTTCCATCGACGAGATTCCGACCGTCATGCGCGACGCCGTCGTTGCCATCGAGGACGAACGCTTCTTTCTTCATGATGGCGTCGACCTCAAGGCGCTCTTCCGGTCCGCCTCGCGTGGCGTCACGACCGGCGGGATCTCCGGCGGCGGTTCGACCATTACCATGCAATACGTTGGTAACGTTTTCCTCGACCGGTCGCAGCAAACCGCGAGTAGAAAGCTGGAGGAAGTCCTTCTTGCTCGCCAGTTCGAGAAGCAGTACTCCAAAGAGTTCATCCTCGCCGAGTACCTCAACTGGGTCTACTTCGGCGCTCGCGCCTACGGCATCGAGTCCGCGGCGCAGCAATACTTCGATTCGTCGGTCAGTAGTCTCACTCTCCCCCAGGCGGCGCTTCTGGCTGGTCTCATTCAGCAGCCGAGTCGCCTGAACCCGTACAACAACCGTGAGGGAGCCCTCAACCGCCGCGAGATCGTGCTCAACGCGATGCTCAGAAACGACTTCATTACACAAGACCAATACCTCGAGGCCCTCGACGATCCTTTGGATCTCGCCCCCGAGTTTGACGAGATCGCTGACCGCTACCCGGCCGGACACTTCGTTGAAGAGGTGAAGGCATGGATCCTCAGCGGTGGATTCATGACCGAACAATGGGTGCAAGACAACCCACAGCGTGCTGCCGACCTGGCCACATACCAAGCCCGCGAAGACCTCCTCTTCCGGGGTGGCATCCGTATTAGAACAACCGTCGACCTTGATCTTCAATCAAAATCCGAGGCTGCGATCGAAGCCATCCTTCCGGAGGGGACCGGGAAGCCGGATGCAGCAGCGGTGATCATCGACCCACCGACGGGCCAGATCTTGGCCATGGTGGGTGGCCGAGACTTCTTTGGGGATAGCAACTTTGCAAACGTGAATCTGGCCATGGGCACCGGCCGTCAGGCGGGTTCGTCGATGAAGCCGATCCTGCTGGCAGCGGCGCTCGATCGTGGCGTGTCGATCACTCAGCGCTTCGACGCTCCGCGGGTCAAAGAGTTCGTGCTGCCGGACTCGGACACACCCTGGAAAGTACGTGGTGGGTCGAGAACAGGAGTTTCGAATCTCGTGGACGGCACGATCTGGTCTCGAAACACGGTTTATGCACAACTCGCCATCGATATGGGCGCCGATGCTGTTGGCACGATGGCCAATGAGCTCGGAATGCAGGCAGACATCGCCCCCGTCTACGCGGCGGTGCTCGGAACAGAGAATGTCACCACCCTCGACCTCGCCACTGCGTACTCGACGTTCGCAAACCGCGGTGTCCAACACGATCCGATTTTTGTCACGGAGATTCTCAACCCGGACGGAACCACCCTCTGGACCCACGAACCTGTGGGCACCCGAGTCCTGGAAACGACCACGACCGATCAGCTCTCGTGGGTACTCGGCGAAGTCATCGCACGTGGCACCGGCAGAGATGCCGACTTTGGGCGACCCGCAGCGGGCAAGACTGGCACGGCGCAGAACTATGCGGACGCCACATTCGCTGGCTACACCCCCGACCTCGCAGCGGCCGTTTGGGTCGGGTTCCCTCAGGGCCAGATCTCGATGGTGCCCTGCACGAGGAAGACATGCACTGAAGAGGATCCAGGAACCGACATCCAAGTCGCTGGCGGTACATACCCGGCCCGGATCTGGCGCGAGCTCATGAGCGTGGCACACGCCCGCATCGTCCCGTCCGAATTCCCTTCTCCACCAGCGAGCGCTCCACCGACCACGGTGGTCAACGTCCCTGAGTCCGTCGATGTACCCGACCTCTTTGGCCGCACGGTTGCCGAAGCAGCAGCGCAACTCGTCGACACATCGCTCTTCTTGTCGCCGGTGGAAATCGAAGACGAGACCTTCACCCCCGGGACCATCATCAATCAGTCGCCACCGCCACTTACTCCCGTACCCGGCGGGACCACGGTGATCGTCGAGGTCGCCATTACGCCAGCGCAGCCCACCGTTCCAGATGTGATCGGGGACGATCTCAGCACGGCTCGCCTCAAGATCCGTCGCGAGGGTTTCACGTCTACGCGGGTCTTCGTCGACGCGACCGGCGCTTTCACTCGTGCGACCGATGGTGCTGATGCCGTTGTCGTTCGCCAGGACCCCCAGCCTGGCACGATCGGTGAAGCGGGCACGAAGGTCAACATCGTTCTGCAGTTACGATGACGCCGTGACGCAAACTCCCCCGGGTGACCGCCCGCGATCCAGCCGAGAGGCTCGCGAATCCCAGGTGCCTGACCCCGGTCGTACTGAATTCGTGCCAGACGGCATGGGTAAATGGTCGAGGATCACCGCGGTTGTGTTCATCTTGGCGGTGGTCGCGTTCTGGATCTTTGCCTTCAGTCCGTGGGCTCGCGATATCTTTGTCGCCCCCGACCAGATCCAAGATGAGGTCTACGTTGCCGCGATCGAAACTCGCTGCGCTGATGCCCTCGCTGAGATGGATGCTCTTCCGTCGATTCGCTCGGCGACCGGCCCCGAGAATCGAGCGGACAACCTCGAGAAGGCGAACGACGCACTGCAACGAATGCGGACTGATCTGGCCACGCTCGACGGCGGCACCGTCGAAGATCGAGAACTGATCATCCGATGGCTCGATGACTGGGACTTTTACCTCGAAGATCGAGACGGCCACGTCGATCGCCTGCGGACCGAAGGTGATGTCCGATTCCTCAACACCGAGCGAGACGGCATCTTCATTGCGGAGCGTATGAGTGGGTTCGCCCGTGTCAACGAAATCCGGAGCTGCTTGCCGCCCGGGGATCTCTAGCTCCTGGCCCGAGCTCCGCTGTCGCGCTCGCATCAGCCAACGGGAGGGCGAAACCCTGGAGCTAACGCGCTCTCACAAGGCAGAACGGGTGTCCATCAGGATCGAGATAAACGCGCCAGGAGTCGTTGTTATCGAGGCCAGGCTGGGTCTCGGCCCTTATTGCACCGAGCTCGAGGATTTCAGCTTCGGCAACGTCGAGGTCGGGAACGTCGAAATCGAGATGTGCTTGCACTGAACCACCGTCGGGCCACGCCGGCGCGACGTGGTTTGGGGCGAGCTGAAACGCAAGCGTTACCCCGGTTGGGCTACGCAGCTGCACCCAGTAGTCAGCTGCGTTTTCTAGGTCGAGCGGCCAGCTGAGCAGAGCTGCATAGAACTCCGCCAAACGTCTTGGTTCCCGTGAGTCGAGTGCAACGAGAGAGAACGACGCGATAGCCATGGCGAGAAACTAGCGCGCGATCTCTACGCGTTTTCGCTCAGTAGCTCTGCGGCTACGGCTTTGCCGGCCGCGATCATGCGGTGGTGGCCTTCATCGAGTCCATAGTCGTCAAGATCCTCGAGGCTCACCCAGCGAATGTCTTGACTTTCGTGGTTCCCCACTGGTTCGGCCCCCTCGGGCGCAAAGACGATGAACCGCACGTCGTAGTGAAGGACCTCGGGCGCGCCGGGTTTCGCGACATTGTGAATGTCTAGGTCGACCGCTGGGTCCACAATCTCGAGGCCCTCGATGCCGGTCTCTTCGGTCGCTTCTTTGAGCGCGACGCGAGCAAGGTTCGCTTCGCCATCGGCGTGTCCGCCTGGCTGCAGCCAGCGCTGGAGCTTCGTGTGGAACATAAGGAGCGTTTGGGTCGCGTCGTGGTTGAACACGAGCGCCGAGCCGGTCAGATGGCCTGGTGTCGTCGAGCGATCGAGTGCACCTGGCTCGAGCGCCGTGAGCTCGAAGAACTTTCGTTTGACGTCCTCGAGTTCC
This sequence comes from Verrucomicrobiales bacterium, assembly GCA_047638715.1. GTDB lineage: Bacteria > Actinomycetota > Acidimicrobiia > Acidimicrobiales > SHLQ01 > SHLQ01. Next base: position 48,758 of record JBLIMK010000009.1, on the reverse strand, counting down.
TCGATGTGAATAGGCGATACGTGGTGCCACGCCGCCCGCGGCTCGGAGCTCCCTACCAGCGCTGGATCATCCACCGGGAATTGTTTGTACTCACGCATCACCGAGAGAATATCAGCGCCCGGGTTCTCGCCACGTCACGAGGGCTAAGACACCGATTTATTTCTAGAAGACTCCATCGCCAAGGCGAGTCTTGACCAACAGCGATACCGACTCGCGTCCTCCGGACGAACTGCTGAGAGGGCGACGGAGCACGAAAGGGCGACTCCGCCGGCCGCAATCCAACTTACGACCGTGGTGGTGCTTCGCGCACGGGCGTATCTACGAATGTCTCAAGGGCGTCGATATATTCCGGTCGCGTGAGCGGCGTTCCGACAAGTAATTCCAAAGCGTGGACGTCGTCGTTGCTAAAGCCGACGTAGTTGTTGAAGTACTGCACGTTGACCTGCCAGCTTCCATCGATGAGCCAAAGGTGCCACACGGTCTCTTCCTGCTCGTAATAGACCGTGCCGCCAAGGTACCGGTCCACGTACACCCGGAAGCCGTCTTCGGTAGACATCCGCCACGGAATGAAGTCTTCGATGAGAACGCCGAACGCTTCGGACCCCGTGCTGATCTCATGAACACCCGAGCCGAGCAACGCACGAAGTTGCAGCGCAGACACGAATTGGTGAATTGGGGCGGCCTCAAGCTCGGTTGGAGATGCAGACTGAGCAAGGAGAAGGCTCTCCGAGTACCACTCGATCGTGGCGTCGGACACAAGCGATATGGCGGCCGCCGCATCGGCGTCCAGAAGTGCTTGCTGGTACGCGCTGAATGCCGCTTCGGCGCGAATTGTCTCCCGCTCGCGCTCCAAGGCCTGTTCCTTTCGGAGCTCGTCGAGCTCTGAAAGCGTCGTTGGTGGTGCCAATGACGAGGAGGTAGTCGGTACCGTGCTCGTGCTCGGCACCACAACACTCGTGACCTGCTCCTGTACGACGGGCGTTGTCTCTCGTAATCCCGGACTGCAAGCGGCGAGGACCACGGCAAGCCAAAGTGCCAGACCTCGTCGACTGCGCTGTTCGTGCACTACCTATCCCTTCGAGGCCCAGGGGTTATCTCGAATATGCCATCGCCATGGTGTTTCTTTGGCGGCCGAGAGACCGATCCTGGTGGATTGCACAACCCCGAGTGACCTGTCGGGTTCGATCAACGTTAGCTGTACCACGGACTGCGGATCGAGTAGGTCTAGCCGGTCATGGCTTCGGTCGATTCCGAGGGCTTGGCAAAGCTTGCCGGGGCCGTTTGTCAGGTCGATGTCCCGTTTGGCCTTTGGGCGAGCCGCTCGCATCAGCGTCGGGTCGCCGGTCGGCTCAAGTGCACGGATAAGTACCGCTTGCCCGTCACCTTCAGGGCCGGTCACCACGTTCGCGCAGTGATACATCCCGTAGATCAGATAGACGTACAACACGCCCGCCGGGCCGAACATCGGCTCGGTTCGTCGGGTCAGACCCCGTGCTGCATGGCTCGCTGGGTCCTCGGCGCCGGCGTACGCCTCAACCTCCACGATCCGGCCCGACCCATTCGGCCCGTGCAAGATCGACCCGAGTAGCGCGGGTGCCACGACGGTCGAGTGTTCGGCCAGGTCGGACCCCGGAGTACACACCTTTGGAGCGCCTAAGCGATTGCGACGCGGAAACGTTCGAGCTGAGCGACGACCGCTTGTGGGCTCCCGCCGCCGTGGGTGGTGCGGCGCGTGACAGATACGCCCGGCTCGAGAAGCGCCGCGGCTTCGTCGCCAAGGCGCTCATCACCTCGGACGAGTTCGTGGAGGCTGCCGACGCCAGCGAGTGCGTTGCGAACGTGCTCTCCGACGATCGCGTGTGCGTCGCGGAACGCCATGCCCTTCGAAACGAGGAACTCGGCAAGGTCGGTCGCCGCGGCGTAGGGAGAGTTGGCCTGTTCGGCCATCCGCTCGACGTTGAACGTGGTGGTCGAAACCATGCCATCGAGCGCCAAGAGGGTAAGTCGAACCGTGTCGACAGAGTCGAACAACGGCTCTTTGTCCTCCTGCATGTCCTTGTTGTATGTGAGAGGTAAACCCTTCACACTCGCCAAGAATCCAGTGAGATTGCCGATCAATCGGCCGCCTTTGCCTCGAGCGAGTTCGGCGATATCGGGGTTTTTCTTCTGCGGCATCATCGACGAGCCGGTACTGAATGCATCGTCGAGCGTGATGAAACCAAACTCGATGCTCGCCCACAAGATGAGTTCCTCGCCGATACGGCTGAGGTGCACCCCAATCATGGCGAGCGCGTAGAGCGAGTCGGCAACGAAGTCACGGTCGGCTACAGCATCGAGGCTGTTGTCGAACAGGCCAGCCATGCCGAGCTCGCGTTGCGAGATCGACGGATCGAGCGGCAAGGACGAACCGGCAAGTGCACCGGCGCCGAGAACCGAAACGTCGGTACGGCGGCGAGCATCTGCAAGGCGATCGATATCGCGGTTGAGCATCCAGCCGTGGGCCAACAGGTGATGCGCCAGCGAGACAGGCTGCGCCTGTTGGAGATGGGTATACCCGGGAAGGTACGCGTCGCCAGCAGCTTCGGCTTGTGTGAGCAGCGTCGCCTGAAAACGGCGCACAAGATCCGAAATCTCGTCGAGTGCTTGCAGCGTCCAAAGGCGCACATCGGTCGCGACCTGATCATTCCGGCTACGGCCCGTATGCATCTTTGCACCGGCCGGTTCGAGCTCGGTGACCCGCCGCTCGACAGCAGTGTGGATATCTTCGTCGCTCGACGCCCACTCCATTGTGTCGTTGGCAATCTCACTCTCGACCTGATCGAGCGCGGCGAGAATGCCGTCGAGTTCCGCGTTTGTGAGCAGGCCAACAGCCTCGAGCATGGTGACGTGCGCTCGGGACCCTGCAATGTCCTCGCGGAACATCCGTTGATCGAAAGGCAGGCTGTCGTTCAGCTGCTGCAAAGCCTCCGACGGGCCACCAGCGAAACGTCCATGCCACAGCTGCTTGCGGGGCTCTTGTGCCATCAGTATTGGTTTCCGCGTTTGCTGGCGAGGGTTCGGAGTCGCAACGCGTTGAGCTTGATAAAGCCATCGGCGTCGGCCTGGTTGTAGGCACCGTCATCTTCTTCGAACGTCGCGATCTTCTCGTCGAAGAGCGAATCGTTGCTCTTGCGTCCGGCCACCATGATGTTGCCCTTGTACAGCTTGAGGCGAACCTCGCCGTTCACCGATATTTGGCTGTGATCGATCGCTGTTTGCATCATCACGCGCTCGGGCGCGAACCAGAAACCGTTGTAGATCAGCTTCGCATAACGAGGCATCAGTTCGTCCTTGAGGTGTGCAACCTCTCGGTCGAGACAGATGGACTCGATCGCACGATGCGCCCGCATCATGATCGTTCCGCCAGGGGTCTCGTATGCCCCTCGACTCTTCATTCCCACGAACCGGTTCTCGACGATGTCGAGGCGGCCAATACCGTTTTCTCCACCGAGGCGGTTCAGTTCGGTCAGCACCTCGGCTGGGGTCATTGGCTTGCCATCGATGGCCACGATGTCGCCACGTTCGTAGATGAGTTCGATATAGGTGGGCGTATCGGGAGCGGTCTCAGGAGAAACACTCCAGCGCCACATATCCTCTGGCGGCTCGGTCCAAGGGTCTTCGAGCGGCCCTCCCTCGAAACTGATGTGCAAAAGGTTTGCGTCCATCGAGAACGGCGACTTCTTGCCGCGCTTCATCTCGATTGGGATCGAATGCTCGGCGGCATACGCCATAAGCGATTCACGTGAACCGAGATCCCACTCGCGCCACGGTGCAATCACCTTGATATCGGGCTTGAGCGCATAAGCACCGAGCTCGAAACGGACCTGATCGTTGCCCTTGCCGGTCGCTCCGTGGCTGATGGCGTCGGCGTCCTGCTCGATGGCGATCTCGACCAGGCGTTTTGCGATCAGCGGGCGAGCAATCGAGGTACCCAGGAGGTATTCCCCCTCATAGATCGTGTTGGCGCGAAACATTGGAAAAACAAAGTCACGGACAAACTCTTCGCGGAGGTCGTCGATGTAGATCTGTTCGGCTGGAACCCCCATCTCAAGCGCCTTTGCACGGGCTGGCTCGACCTCCTCGCCCTGGCCGAGATCGGCGGTGAAGGTCACGACCTCACACTCGTAAGTCTCTTGTAACCACTTCAAGATGATCGACGTGTCGAGACCGCCCGAATAGGCGAGTACGACCTTATTGACTGAGGCAGCGCCGACGTTCGGTGATGACATGGACTAACTCCTAGATTCCTGCAAGTTTGCGGATGTGTTCGGCAAGGTCTTTGCCGCTGACTTCTTCGGTTGCGACGATGAGGATCGAGTCGTCGCCGGCAACGGTGCCGAGTACGCCCTCAAGGCCGGATCGATCGAGAGCCGAGGCTACGACGTGGGCGGAGCCGGGAGGCGTCTTCACCACGACAAGGTTGTGTGAATGTCGGACTTCTGCCACCCAATCGCTGAGCACACGGCGCAAATGGTCGGGGGGTGCCACCTGTTCGTTCGTATGTTCGGGCAGCGCGTAGACAAGATCGCCACCAGGAACACGGACTTTGATTGCACCGATGTCTTCAAGATCGCGAGACACGGTCGCTTGCGTCGCTTCGACGCCCGCAGCCTCGAGAAGTTCCACGAGTTGGCCCTGCGAGGTCACCGCAATTTCCGCGAGCAGCTGCACGATCGTGTGTTGTCGAGACCTCTTGCTCATGTTCCCGCCCCTTCGTCGAGAGCGAACGCCAAATAGCCCCGCGCCGCGTGCATTCGATTTTCTGCGAGCTTCCAGACGCGACTCGCCGCGCTATCGACGACCTCGCTCGTGACTTCTTCGCCACGGTGCGCCGGCAAGCAGTGCAGGAAGACAGCGTTACCTGAGGCCCGCATAAGTTCTGCGTTGATCTGATAATCGGCGAAGGCTTTCAACCGAATCCCCGATTCTTCTTCTTGTCCCATGGAAGTGAACACATCGCTGTAGATAACATCGCAACCATCGACCGCTTCATACGGATCGACCATGGTCTGGACCACGCCGCCGGTAGAGCGCAGCCTCGCGAGGTCGTCCTCCCCAAAGCTGTAGTCGGCGGGTGAAGCAATCCGCATCTCGCCACCGAGCATGCCGACGGCCAGACCGAGGGAGCGGGTGACGTTGTTCGAATCGCCGATATATGCCACCTTGCGACCTTCGACCGAGCCGAACTCCTCGATTATTGTGAGAGCGTCGGCGAGGGCCTGCATTGGGTGCGCAGCGTCGCTCAGCAGATTGACGATCGGGATTCGGTCGACCGCCGCCATCCGTTCGACCTTTGAATGTTCGAAGACGCGAGCGCCGATCGCGGCATGGAAGCCAGCGAGCGTGTTGGTGACATCCTCTACCGATTCGCGGGTGTCGAGCCCGATCTCGTCCCCTTGGATATAGACGGGAAGCCCACCGAGCTGGAAGACGGCCATCTCCATCGAATTGCGGGTTCGCAGGCTCGGCTTTTCAAAAACCAACGCCATACCCTTGCCCGCGAGTACCTGGGGAGGTGTCGGGCTCTGCGCGAGAGCGAGGACATGTTTCAGCTCGTCGACCGTCAAATCGTCGACCTCGAGAAGGTGCCGCATTACGAAGCTCCCTTAAGTGCGGCGTCGATCTTGCGAATTGCCTCTTCAATTTCGCCCGACGACACAGTGATCGGTGGAGCGAACCGCAACGCGGTCTTGGTGACGCCGTTTAGAAGGACGCCTTGAGCAGCGCACGCTGCGGCTACTTCCCCACCGGTCCGGCCAGCAAGGCCTGCCTCGTTCAGTTCGGCTGCGAGCAACAACCCAGATCCTCTCACGCTGTCGACAGCGTCGAGGGCGACGAGAGCCTTCGTTAGCTCTGCTCCACGTTCGGTAGCGACTCGCGGTGCGTCCATCTGCTCCATCGCCGCGAGCGTTGCCCGCGCCGCTGCGGCAGCGAGTGGTTGGCCAGCAAACGTTGAACCATGATCCCCAGGCTTCAGCGATTCGGCCACTTCGCGCTTGGCCCAGACGGCACCGATCGGCATGCCGTTACCGAGACCCTTGGCCATTGTGACAATGTCGGGCATGATCCCGGCGTGCTGGAACCCGAACCAGGCGCCCGTACGAGCGAGACCTGTCTGGATTTCGTCGAGGATTAACAGAACCTGACGGTCATCGCACAGCGCTCTGAGGTCTCGTAGGTATCCGGCATCGGTGGTGTTGACACCACCTTCGCCTTGGATTGGCTCGACGAGGATCGCTCCAACGGTTGGATCGAGCGCCGCTTCCATTGCGTCGACGTCGTTGTACGCAGCGTGACGGAACCCCTCGGGCAATGGGTAGAAGGTTTCGTGCTTCTCGGGCTGTCCGGTGGCATGCAGCGTTGCCAAGGTTCGTCCGTGGAAGGAACGCAAGGCCGACAGCACAACATGTCGTCCGCGGCCGTTGTGCTTTCGGGCCAGCTTGATAGCGGCCTCGTTCGCCTCCGCCCCGGAGTTTTGAAACAACACTTGACCGCGTTGTGAAGATGGTGGCTCGGCACCCGGAAACGTCTGAATAAGGCGGTCGAGCGTGATCGCGACCTCTGGCCCAGGGATCGTGTTGTACAGATTGCTGACGTGAACGAGGGTTTGCGCTTGCTCAATAATTGCATCGGTCACGACCGGGTGGCAGTGTCCAAGACTGGTCACTGCTAACCCGCCGAGGAAGTCGAGGTAGCGACGGCCCTCGTTATCCCAGATCTCTGTGCCGGCGCCACGAACGAGCGTGAGCGACGGGGCTCCATAATTGGCCATCATCGGGCAGAACTCGAGCGCCGAGCTGGCGTTTACTGCATCAGCATGGGTTGTCATGATTGGTCTCCGAGCGTGATCTTTGTGCCGATGCCAGCATCGGTAAATAGTTCGAGAAGCAGGACGTGAGGCACACGTCCGTCGAGCATGTGAGCAGCATTGGCGCCGGACTCGACCGCGTGGATGCACGCCCCCACCTTCGGGATCATGCCGCCGGCGATCGTGCCGTCCTTCATGAGCGCCCTTAGCTCTGGAACGGTCGATTGGGCAATGATGCTTCCGAGGTCGTTGACGTCGGCGAGCAAACCCGGCACGTCGGTGAGGTAGACGGCCTTTTCGGCCTGTAGGGCGCCGGCGAGGGCCCCGGCGACCGTGTCGGCATTAATGTTGTATGCCTGGCCCGACTCATCGGAACCAATGGTCGAAATCACCGGAATCATCTCTTCGGCCAGGAGACGTTCGACGATGTTCGGATTGACCGCAGCAACATCGCCGACGAACCCGAGTTCGGGGTCGCGCGGAGTCGCACGAATCAAACCACCATCTTCGCCGCTGAGCCCGACCGCGTACGCGCCGTGCACGTTGATTGCGCCGACGATGTCGCGGCCCACCTTGCCAACGAGCACCATCCGAGCAACGTCGAGGGTTTCGGCATCGGTTACCCGAAGGCCGTCTCGGAACTCGCTTTTCTTGCCGAGACGCTCGAGGAGCTCGCCGATCTGTGGTGCGCCACCGTGTACAACGACCGGCTTGAGGCCGACCGAACGCAAGAGCACAATGTCTTCCGCGAACGTACGACTGAGGTCGGGGTCGACCATTGCGTTGCCGCCGAACTTTACGACGATGATCGCACCGCGAAACTGTTCGATGTAGGGCAGCGCCTCGATCAGCGCACCCGCTCGCATCGACGGTTCGAAACCGCGGTCATCCATGGAAGAAACTGTCATGATCGGTACCCGCCGTTCGCTTCGCTTACTAACCAAGTTTGGCTGCGCCAAACTCGCATCATCTCTTTATCGATCATGATCGGTACCCGGCGTTGATCTCGATATATCCGTGTGTGAGGTCGCAGGTCCACACCGTTGCCGTGCCGTTGGCGATGCCCACGTCGATGCCAAGGCGAACTTCGGCACCCTGCAAGTGTTCCGTCGCCCGCTCTTCGGAGTAGGTGGACGCGAGCTCGCCGTTCTCGGCCGCAATCTCGTCGCCGATGGTGATCTTCAGGGCGTCTCGGTCGGCGCGTTCGCCAGCCTTGCCGACGGCCATCACGATGCGTCCCCAATTGGCGTCGGAGGCAGCGAGTGCGGTCTTTACGAGGGGCGAATTCGCGATGGCGAGAGCGATCACAGACGCCGCAGCGTCATCGGCGGCACCGCCGACCGTGATTTCAACAAATTTGGTTGCGCCTTCCCCATCGCGCACGATCTGGTGCGCGAGATTGAGGTTGACCTGATGTACTGCGGCTGCGAGTGCTCCATAGCGTGCGTCTTCCGTCGAGGTAATTGGCTCGCTATTTCCAGCGCCGCTGGCGAACAGCCAGACCGAGTCGCTCGTTGAGGTGTCGGAGTCGACCGTTATGCGGTTGTAACTGGCCGTTGCCGACAAAACGAGCATTTGTTGGAGCACGTCAGGAGCAACCGCTGCATCGGTAAACACGAATCCGAGCATCGTCGCCATATCGGGAGCGATCATGCCGCTGCCTTTGGCGATACCGACGACATTTATGGTCGTGCCATCAAGGTCGGCCGATGCGGCAGCACCTTTCGGGAAGGTATCGGTGGTGAGAATCGCGTTGGCGGACGCCTCCCACAAAATGGGTGAGCTGGGCGCAGGATTGAGTGAGTCGAGGCCAGCGGCGAGCACGTCGTTCGGAAGCGGTTCGCCAATAACTCCAGTGGAAGCCACATGGATGTCGTTGCGAGCAATTCCGTGCTTCGCTGCGAGATTGTCGACCGTGACGTCTACCGACACTGCGCCGAGCGAGCCGGTGAAGGCATTGGCATTGCCGCTATTGCACACGACGGCACGAGCGTGCCCCGAGTTGAGGATCGAGCGACTCCAGTCGACCGGTGCCGAAGGACAGAGCGACTTGGTAAAGACTCCAGCGACGCTCGTTCCCTCGTCGAGTAGAGCGAGGAACAGGTCATCACGTCCCTCATAGCGAATGCCAGCCGCGTATGTTGCGAGCTGCACGCCACCGACGGCGGGCAGGTGGGGGAAACTCGCTGGAGCGAGTGGGGATACCGCGCTCATGGATACATACCGATCGCTGTGAGCCCAGCTGTCTCTGGCAGACCGAGCGCCAAGTTGGCGCATTGGACGGCCATACCCGACGCTCCCTTCATCAAGTTGTCGAGCACAGCAATTGCCATGACATGCCCGGTCCGTGGATCGACTCGTGCGGTGAGGTGCACTGCGTTCGAGCCGGTCACCGCCTTCGTCGACGGGCTGCGTTCATCGACGACCATGAAGGGCTCATCGGCGTAAAACGCCCGCATCGCGTCGAGCACGGAGGTCGTGGAAAGCCCGTCGCTCATCGGCCGCGCGTAACACGTTGCGATGATGCCTCGATTCATCGGTGCGAGGTGCGGAGTGAACAACACGGACGCTTCGCGACCTGTTCGCTCGGTTAGGGCTTGTTCGATCTCGGGCGTGTGCCGGTGGGTCAGCAGTGCGTAAGCGGCGACATTTTCGTCGACGCTACAAAACGTCGTCGCTTCCTTTGGCGGCCGGCCAGCACCGCTGACGCCCGTGATGAGGTTGACGATCATGCCGTTGCCGTCGATCATTCCTTCGGCGAGAAGTGGCACTAGCGCAAAAACGGCCGTGGCCGCATTACATCCAGTGGCCGCTATCAGCTCGGCTCCGGCGATCTTGTCTCGAAAAAGCTCCGGTAAGCCATAAACGAATTCATCCAGAAGTGCTGGGTGATCGTGCTCGGCGCCGTACCACTTTGGATACAAACCCTTGTCGTGCAAACGAAAGTCGGACCCGAGATCGACGATATGGCCGACGCGTCCGCGGATCTGAGGAATGACACTCTGGCTCACACCATGGGGCAATCCGCAAAATACGACATCGAGACCGTCGACCAGCTCCGGTGTGAAGGCGTCATAGGTTCGATCTCCGTACGCTGCAGCGAGGCTCGGGTACAGATCGGCAATACGTGTACCGGCCTTCGAATCGCCCGTAGCGACGACGAGCTCGAGATTCGGGTGCCCGTAGAGAAGACGTAACAATTCTGTGCCCGTGTATCCAGAGGCCCCAACCACACCAACGCGCTTGATCATCGGATCGTGTTCTGACATAGACGAGGAGCTTAGCTGCAATTCATCCAAGTGCATACCAATGCAATCGGCAATATTGAGCGCTCTTGAGCGAATCAAGCGATGAAGGACTGGATCCGTCGCTGGTTTGCGCACACGTCTCCGCCATATGGGGAGCTCCCCCAAAGTCAGGAGCAACTCTCTAGCGTGCGAGATAGCGCACGAAACAACAACTCAGCCGCTGCTAGGTCACCATCGACGCTCAGAACCTCGAGGTAAAACTCGCCACAGGATGCCCATACACCAATCCCATGTAAGCGTTCGATCGAATTGAATTGAGGCGAATTGGCTGATGGCACGGCCCAATCGCCGATCGGTTCTTCTCGCGGAGCCGCTGTCGATATCTCGAACTCGACAATCCCGCCATGCCCAATCGTGAACGTCTCCGATGTCGCCGTGAAATCGGTTACGGGATAGTCCTCAAACTCGAGTGTCCAAATCTGCTCGGTCAACGCAACCATGTTGTTCAAATACGTCGAGTCGGTTCGCAAGCTCGGCGATCCGCTAAGTCTGTTCAATCCATCGAGGACGAGTCGTTCACCAACAGGCAAGGACAGCTCGATCACGGCCGTTGTCTCGTGACGTTCGCGGCAAAGGTGTGCGGGCTGACCTTCCACCCAGTAGGAGATGGCGATGACATCGGACGATTCGCGCACGAATGACCCATGGAGTCGGTCGCCCATCGGCAGCCCGCCCGCACAATCATGTTCGGTCAAGATCAAATGGAGCTCGGTGCTCTCGCGACCCGGCAAGTTGTCTGGATCGAGGGCGACGTCGACGTCACGCAGCTCAAGACCGTCTGTCTTAGCGACATCTGGAGGGCTGTCAGCAACGACATGACAGACCCATGCCGGCAGGTCGGCGAGGGCCTCGGGCCCTTCCTCGTCGTCCAGACGAGGAACGAATGCAGTGACTCTATTCTTGCGGACATCGAGAGCGGGGATCAACGAACCGCCGGCTGTCGAAGCGATAGCACGAAGCTCTGTCACAGTATTTTTGAGCATGGTGAGCGGATAATCGGCCTTGACTACTTCGACGATCGACCGGCGATCATCTCCGAGAAGCCTGTCGAGCTCCGCTTGGTGAACATCGATCTCGTCGGTGAACGCCGCAACGAATGTTCCGAAGTCGCGGTCAGTCCAGCTCCCAGCGAAGGTTTCGGGATGGCCCGTGGTGTAGTTGAGCACGATCGACTTCGTATGGCCGTCGACGTTCCTACCGGTCCCCAACCCGCCCAGTCGTGTTGCAGAGAGCGTGAGCATCTGCGAACACGAGTCAAAATCGATGGCCGGTACGTGATCGACTGCCGATACGGAGGACACCTCTATCAGCGTCGTGGCCGTGCTCGTCGAGTTGAAGGACCGGCTGGCAACTGACTCGTCGCTCTCAGCTGCGACATCGACCGAAGACGCTGAAGAGCAGCCGAGCAGCACCCCGAAGAGCGCAATCCCGAGTCCGGAAGTCCGCCGCCATCTCACCTACCCGAGGGTAGAACATTGCCGACCCGCGTTCAGGTCGACGGGGAAACTACCGCTTCTCGCCGCGCAGCACGCCCTTGGTCTGTTTGGCGACCATAGCGATGATCGCTTCGCGAGCTGAGTTCGTGTCGGCATCGGTTAGGGTGCGGTCCTGTGCTTGAAAACGCAGGCGGTACGCCAAGCTTCGGGACCCGTCCTCGACACCGCTGCCTCGATAGGTGTCGATCAACGAAACTCCCACCAACAGGTCGCCGCCGGCCTTTTTGATCGAGTTTCGTACCTTGTCGGCACCCACACTGTCGGGCACGACGAAAGCGAGATCCATATCGCTCGATGGGAACTTGCTGACGCGACGGTAGGAACGTTTGCCGTGCGGGCCGTTGAGGACCTCCGACAGGTCTAGCTGCAGCCAGGCAACACGGCCTTCGACCCCGAACGTTCGGAGCACCGAGGGAGCCACCTCCCCGACCGCTCCTCGAGATCGACCAGCAATGACGACCTCCGCAGAGCGGGTCGGGTGCATTCCCGGCAGTGCGTCGGACGAGCGGACCTGGACATTCGGCAGCGCGAGCGCCGCCGCCAGAACGTTGAGCACGGCGACGGCCTCAGGAGCTTCGGCGCCGGCGAGGGCAACCGCGAGGTATTCGTGCTCGTCGGGCAGCAGTGCCTCGCCGCCCGGCGGTAGGAACACGGTACCGAGTTCGAACAGTCGCGGCGACAACGTCCGGTGAGATTGGTTGTAGGCGATCGACTTCAGCTGTCCCGGGAGTAACGAGGTCCGCAGAACACTCTCCGCCGCGTCGAGCGGATTCGACAGCGCAACACCATCGCTCGCCAATCCGGCATTCTCAAGATCGCCCGGAGCGAGAAACGGCATCGGCTGAGCTTCATCACAGCCAGTTCCGACCAGAACGCTTCGCACTAGACGTCGGGCGTGCTGGTATTCGGTCAGATGTCCGGCCAGTTCGCCTTTGGGCACGGTCTTCTCAATGACCTCATACCCATGCAAACGTCCAACCTCTTCGGCGATGTTGGCTTCGAACTCGTGTGCGTGATCGGTGGCCACATCCCACCGCCAGGTTGGGACTGCGACGGAGACATCGCCGGCAACTACGTCGACATCAAAACCGATCGAGCGGAGGAGCGAGGCAATATCGTCAGCTGAGAGTTCGGTGCCTAGGAGGCTGTTGACCTTCGCGACACGGACAGTCTTTGCGCTCACGTCGGGGGTATTTCCGGGAACTTCGATCTGGCCTGGAGCTATCGCTCCGCCAGTCTCGACAATGAGCTGACAGAAACGATCCATTGACCGATCGATGTTCTGTCCCCAATCTGCCCCTCGGCGGAATCGGGTCGATGCTTCGCTCGGGAGGTTTAGCCGTTTGACGGTGCGCGAAATGGAGGGTGGATCCCACCACGCCATCTCGAGCAGGACATTGGTCGTCGAGTCGGTGACCTCGGTAGTGGCTCCGCCCATCACACCCGTGAGGCTGAGCGCCTCATCAGCGTTATTCGTGATGACCCCATCGTTTGGGACCATCGTTCGTTCGGCACCATCGAGGGTCACAATCGTCTCGCCGTCGTTGGCTCGGCGAACTCTGAACTCGCCGTTCGGCACGGTGTCGAGGTCGAAAACGTGATTTGGCTGGCCGAGTTCGAGCATCACATAGTTGCTGATATCGACGACCGAGTTGATCGGACGCATGCCGAGCGCTGTGAGGCGATTCTGCATCCACTGTGGAGACTCACCTACCGTCACGTTGCGAAGCACCCGAGCAGCGAAACGACCACAGAGGTCCGGATCGATGATCTCGACGCTCGCGGCGGTCTCGGCACTCTCCCCAGCGCGATCGACGGAGTAGTCCGGATAGCTGAACGACACACCCAAGGCCGCGGCCAGATCTCGGGCGACACCAGCAACCGACATTGCGTCGGGCCGGTTTGCATTGACCTCAAGATCGTAGAGGACATCGGATTCCATGCCGAGAGCTGTCGTGATCGGCGAGCCGACCAATGCAACATCGGAGGTATCGGTAAGCAACATGATGCCGTCGCTGTCGTCACCGAGGCCAATCTCCGACGCCGAACAACACATGCCGTTGCTCTCTTCGCCGCGCATTTTGCGCACGCCAATTTCCATCCCGTTCGCCATGACCGTGCCGACGGTCGCAAACGGAATCAGGTCGCCGACGGCCATGTTGAACGCGCCACAGCACACCTGCAGCGGCTGTCCGTCACCCGAATCGACCTGAACGATCTGAATCTTGTCAGCGTCGGGGTGTGGCGACAGTTCGAGAACTTTCGCCAAGACGATGCCGTCGAGACCCTGTCCCGTGATTGTCATCTCCTCAACAGCGAGCCCGAGCGCGCTCAGGGTCTCGCCGAGTTCGACCGGATCTCCATCGATGCCGGGGGCGAATTCCTGGAGCCACGAAAGTAATACCTTCATCGGTGTCTCTCTTCTTTCAGAACTGGCTCAGGAAGCGAACGTCGTTGTTGACGAGCTCACGAATGTCATCGAGTTGGTAACGCATGACGGCCAGGCGGTCGATGCCAAACCCAAAGGCAAAGCCCTGCCATTCCTCGGGGTCGATGCCGCAGTTTTCAAGCACCTTGGGGTGCACGACGCCGCAGCCGCCAAGCTCGAGCCACTCGCCCGATGGTGTGCTGATATCGAACTCCGCCGACGGCTCGGTGAACGGGAAGTAACTCGGACGCAAGCGAGTCTTGACCTCGTGGCCGAAAAACGCCTTCACAAAACTGTCGATCGTGCCGGACAGATCGCCAAGCCCGACGCCTCGGTCAACGACCAAGCCTTCGATCTGGTTGAACGCTGGAAGATGCGTCGCGTCGGCCGTGTCGGTCCGAAAGGTTCGGCCTGGAGCGACGATGTAAATCGGTGGTTCCTGGTTCTCCATCGTGCGGATCTGCACGGGCGAGGTATGACTGCGAAGCATGACTTCTTCCGGTTCGCCGAGGTCCACGAAGATCGTGTCGAAACTCCCGCGTGCCGGATGCCATTCAGGGATGTTCAAGGCTTCGAAGTTGTACCAAGCCGACTCGACTTCGGGCCCTTCAGCCACAGTGAAGCCCATCCCGACAAAAACATCCTCGAGACGATCCCGCGCCTGAGTCACAAGGTGGAGGTGTCCCCGCCGGACTTCGTCCATCACCTCGGTGAGGTCGAGACGTTCGGATGCGAGCTGCTCGGCTTCCGCGCTTGCCGAGAGAACGCCACGCCGCTGCGTGAGCGTCGCTGAAACTAATGTTATGGCGTCATTCAGCGCCTGGCCAGCGGCTCTACGTTCATCGGCTTCGAGGTTGCCGAGCGTCTTCTTCAACGCGACGAGCTCGCCCTTCTTTCCCATAAAGGACCGTTCGACCTCGGCTAAGGCCTCGAGATCGGATGCTGCTGAGATTTCGGTCGATGCACGTTCGACCAGAGACGCAAGTTCCACCGAACTATTCTGCCCGATCGAAGGCCGCTTCTGGTGCGAAGGCGCAGACGATCCAGGGATTCGACCGGTCGACTAAAAGCGCATTTCCAGAATAACGATCCACGACAGCAGCTGGACTTTGGGAACACGCAACAAAACCCCGTCGAGCGCCGTCAGAATCTTGTTGATTTGAGTTCCGCCACGCCGGTCGAGAACAGGAGCTGAGCCAAGCGAGGCGAGCCCGTGGAACGCGGTGTCGAGTTCGTTGCAGTAACGGCTGATCATCGCAAGATCTCTCGAACGCAGTGGGTGTTCGTCTTCGGTCCGCATCTCCGGAGTTCGGTCTCGATACCAATTGATGAGTGGGTTGTGACCCAGTGGCTCGAGAAAGATCGCCCGACCTCCGGGCCGCACAGCCGACCGGAGCTGCGAACACGCTGCGTGGAGGTCTAGGTGATGGAGGATTCCGGAGCCGTACACCAAGTCGAATGTGTCAGCGCCAAAACTGAGGGCTTCGGCGTTCATCTCATAAAATTGTGATTCGATGCCTCGATCCATCGCAGACTTCTCAGCCTCGCGAATTGCGACCGGCGAGATGTCGATCGCCGTCAACGAGCGAGCTATCGATAGATCTACGCCGAGAGCGCCGGCCCCACACCCGAATTCGAGAACGTCGCCATGCGCCGCTCGCTCGACCCGAGCAATGTATTGCTCTGTCGCTGCTGGGACCGCGGTATAGAAGACGCCCGTCGCCTCACGAGCAGAGTCATCCTCGAAACGGCCATCATGAAAGGACTTCTCGCGATCGAGTCGCTCGGCGGTGTTGGTCATACTTGCAATCATCGGTTCTGAAGACCTGGATTGAAGAGATACGGTTCGCGCTACTGGGTCGACGCCCTGCGAGATGCGAGCTCGAAAGCGAGCACGGCGCCTGCCGTGGCGACATTCAACGACTCGACCTCGCCATGCATTGGAATCGACACGATGTGGTCAGCAATAGCGCTCACAGCGCTATCGAGCCCATGGGCTTCGCTGCCGAGCATGAGCGCGACAGGCTTCGACGGATCGACATCGATGCTCGTGTAGATCTCGCCATCCATCGCCGTTGCAACGCTCTGCACGTCGAGATGTTCGAGCGTCGCTTCCAGATCATCGATCGACACCTCCGCAATTGGAACCCTCAGCACCGAACCGGCCGAAGCACGAACGACCTTCGGCGACAGCACATCAGCGGTTTGCGGGGTCACGATGACCCCAGCACACCCTGTTGCCTCGGCCGTGCGGATCAACGTGCCGACGTTCCCCGGATCGGAGACGTCGACAAGAAGCAGATACATGCCGTTTGGAGACGCGAAGCGGCTATCAACGTCGAGCGACGGTAGTTCGAGGACCGCGAGCGCTGGTTGTGGAGTGCGGGCGTCCGAGAGGTTGTCGAAGGCATCGGAGGCCAAACCAAATAAGCGCACGCCGTTTGCTTCGCAGGCTTCGGCGATCTCGGGATCTGGATGCTGATCGCCGGGAACGATGACAAAGTCGATCCTGAGATCGCTCTCGAACGCCTCGAGTACGAGCTTGGGCGTCTCTACGACAAAACGAGACGACCGGCGTCGCTGCGACTTTTGACGCAGCAGACGCCGGACATCTGCGACCCGTGGGTTTCGAGCAGAAAGCTCGAGAATCAGGCTGCTGCGCCTTCACTTGCCTCGGCAGCGGCGTTCGCCGATTGCACGAGTGCGGTGAATGCAGCGGCATCGGTGATTGCGAGATCGGCGAGGACCTTGCGATCGACTTCGATGCCAGCTTCCTTAAGACCGAAGATGAATCGGCTGTACGTGGTGCCATTCAGACGGCATGCAGCGTTGATTCGCTGCACCCACAACCGGCGCATTTCGCCCTTGCGTGCCCGGCGATCGCGGAACGCGTAGCTCCCCGAGTGCATGACCTGTTCATTAGCGGAGCGGAATGACCGGCTCTTATTGCCGTAATACCCCTTCGCCTTCTTCAATGTTGCTTTGCGGCTCTTACGGCCGTTTACCGAACGCTTGACGCGTGCCATAACAAATCCTTCCTACGTCTCTCGCTCAGTTTCCGAGCATCTTGTCAATGTTCTTTGCGTCTGCTTTGGCCACATCGGCGTCGCCGAGGAACCGTGCCTTGTGCTTCGAGCTCTTCTTCTCGAGCATGTGGTTACGACCGGCCTTGTTGCGGCGGAGTTTGCCGGTGCCGGTCTTCTTGAAGCGCTTCGCAGCGCCACTATGTGTCTTCATCTTTGGCATGAGGACTACCTCTCACTCTTCTTCGTTTGTGGCTTCGTTCGTTGCCGGAATTGAATCTGCGTCGACCTCGGCGAGGTCGGCTTCAATTTCGGCTGCCGCAGCAGCTGCCGCGGCTTCATCTTGGGCCTTCTTTAAGACGGCCAGCTTCTTCTTGTCTGGTCCGAGGACCATCACCATGTTGCGGCCTTCGAGATTCGGTCCGAATTCGATGTTGGCTAAATGGATGACGGTGTCGGCGACATTGTCGAGAATTCGCCGGCCGAGCTCGGGGTGTTGCATTTCGCGACCACGGAACATGATCGTGACCTTCACCTTCGAGCCTTCACCGAGGAACTTCTCGACCTTTCTCGTCTTGGTGTCGAAGTCGCCTTGCCCGATCTTGGGCCGGTACTTCATCTCCTTCACCGTGACATTGGTGCTTTTCTTACGAGATTCTTTGTCGCGTTGAGACTGTTCGTATTTCCACTTCCCGTAATCCATGATGCGGCAGACCGGTGGGTTTGCCTT
Organism: Verrucomicrobiales bacterium; assembly: GCA_047638715.1. Taxonomy (GTDB): domain Bacteria; phylum Actinomycetota; class Acidimicrobiia; order Acidimicrobiales; family SHLQ01; genus SHLQ01. The sequence continues at coordinate 30,926 of JBLIMK010000009.1, read as the reverse complement.
GCTCGCGACCTCGACCAAATCGAGATCCATGTCGCTCGCCATCCGGAGCGCCTCAGGGGTGGGCCGAACGCCCAGCTTCTCGCCATCGTGACCCACGAGCAACACTTCGCGTGCGCGAATTCGCTCATTGATCCTGGCTTCGGGCTTTTCAGCTATGACTGATCACTGCGCAATGGCAGACCTTTCCATCGGGCTCTCTGCCACGATGGGAACCAGGCCATACGTCATTCGAGCTCCCAGAAAATGAATCCGCTGGAGGCGCTTCTGCCGTAGACCCAGCGCACCCGCAAGTGGCTGGGCGGGTCACGTTCATACCCGGAGGTATCGGTGGACCGCTTTCAGAACAAATTGTCAGGTACCAAGCATAGGCTGAACGAGGCAAAAACAAGCCAATCACCAAGATCGGACAGATGAGATGAGTTTGTGGACACCAGGTGGCGAGCATGAAGTTCCCCGCGACCAGCCCAACGCACAACCGACCGAAACGCCGACCAACGACGCCCCAGCGTCGGGCCCCCAGTTCAATGAAGAAGCGCTCGCCGAGGCGCTCGGCATCCCTTCGCTCGATGACCTGAGCGACGAAGAACGTACACAACTCGAAGCCGCCATGACTCAAATGGCCGAAACCGAGCGTCAGCTTTCGACAACTCCGCCAGAGGTCGTCATTGCCAACCATGCAATGGGGATGTACGAGCTGGGCGCGATTCACCTTCGCCAGAACCCGCCAAACCTCAACGAGGCGTCTCTCGCGATCGACGCTCTGGGCGCCCTCGTCGACGCTCTCGAGGGTCGACTCGGCGAAAACGAGCCGACGCTTCGCGAAGCCCGTGCCCAACTCCAGCAAGCGTTTGTTGCTGCAAACGCTCAGTAGTCATGTCCGACCAAGCCACGCCCGAGCATCTGACCCCTGATCAGGTCACCCGCATTGCGATTCCGTCAAAGGGACGACTTCGGGAATCTGTATTGGAGCTCCTCGCCCATGCGGGTTACTCCCGTCGATCCTTCGACAGAATGAATGCGTCAGCCATCGTCGAAGGCATCGAATTCATCGAGATGCGTCCCAGCGACGCTGCAGCGTGGCTGGGTGAAGGGCGCCTCGACGCCGCATTCGTCTCGACCGATACAGCGCTCGAGAATGAGATTGAGGATTGGCCCAGTCTTGAGCTTGGATTCTCTCGCTCCGATCTCATCGTTGCGGTGAAGGAGGACGCACCCTTTACATCGCTCAACGATCTCGATGGGATGACCATCGCTACTCATCTTCCGCGCTGGACCGAGCGCTGGATGCGCCGAAGCGGCGTTGATGCCCACATCGTCGCCATGGGTGGGTCGCTCGAGGGCGTGTGCGCAGTTGGGATGGCGGACGCGATCGTCGACCTCCGCGAAACCGGGGGCAGCCTGCAACGAAATCGGCTTCGAGTTCTCGCGGACGGCCATGGATGTCAAGCGACGTTCATGTGGTCCGAAGCCTCCGCTGGCCCGATCGCCAACGTCAAGCTGAGGCTCGAAGCTGCTCTGGCTGCTCGCCTGACTCAGTATGTGATGCTTCATCTTCCCGCGGACAGGGTCGTCGACCTCGGTCAGGTTTTTCCGGGTCTCGCAGCTCCGACGGTGTTGCCCCTGGCAGGCCGCGACGACCTCGTTGCAGCACATATCGTCGTGAAACGAAAGAACTTGTGGTCTAAACTCGGCGAATTGCGAGCGATGGGAGCGACCGGAATCGTCGCGCTCAACACCGACGCCATCGTCGACTAGTCCCGTTTAGGGGCCACGTCCCTTTTTGGCTTTAGGGGCCAGGCCCCTAAATATTTCGGTAGACAAGGCGCAGATCGTCGCCGAGTTTCGTCACGCTGACGAACTCGCCGCGCTGCACGTCGGCCATCGTCGGAGCGCCGAGGCCCCCGAACGCGGACTGGCCATTGCCGCCACCCATGATCGCCGGCGCCATGTAGATCCAGTATTCGTCGACGAGTTGGGCGCGGTGGAAAGAGCCAGCTACGCCTGCACCCCCTTCGACCAAGACCTGAAGAAGCCCGCGTTCACCAAGGGCATCAAGAAGGTCACCGATATCGCCATCCCACGCCTCAAAGGGAGCCGTCTTTGAGTCGGCTTCGAGCCCGGCAGCCGTGGAACCGAGAACGATTCGCCACGGATCGAGGGACGGCAACGATTCATCGATCATCGCGGGCGTGAAATCGCGAACCGTGAGCGACGGATCGTCACGCTTGACCGTTCCGCTGCCGACGATGATCGCGTCGGACTCGGCACGAAGATGGTGTACGTCGCGTCGCGCTTCGGGCCCCGTTATCCACTGACTGGTGCCATCTGGCGCGGCAATAATCCCATCGAGCGTCATGGCGAGCTTCAAGACAACATGGGGCCGGCCGGTCGAACGATGCGTGACGTAAGGCAGAAGCTGTACCGCCACAGCGTCGGCCTCGACTCCGACAACAACATCGATTCCAGCGCTTTCGAGCGCAGCGATGCCCCTACCGGAGACATTCTCGTCTGGGTCCTCGATCCCGATGATGACGCGAGCGACGCCCGCTGCGATCAAGGCTTCCGTACATGGACTCGTTCTTCCCGTATGCCCGCAGGGTTCGAGTGTCGTGAACACGGTGGCTCCCATGGCAGCGTCGCCCGCCGCAGCCAACGCCTCTCGCTCTGCGTGCATGCCTCCAGGGCGGTGGGTAGCACCGTCGTAAACGAGGCCATAACGATCGACCAGGACAGCACCGACCCAGGGATTCGGTGTCGAGCGCAGGCGCGCTGTCGCTGCATTCGCCATCGCGCGGCGCATCATCGACGACCGGTACGCCGCTGTGTCGATCGGTCCCGTGCGCTGATCCATGTTCATGGGGAGTGCGAAGGGTCTGAGGGCTTCTCAGAATGCGGGTGTGGATCGGAATTGTCGACCATCAGTCGAACTGCGTGCGGGACAACGTCGGCGATCGCACCGAAGGTCTCGATGCACCCCTTCGTCGATCCCGGAGTATTCACGACGAGCGCCTCACCGATCGTGCCACAGATCCCTCGGCTCAGCCGTCCGAGAGGGTTGACGAGCCGCATTGCTTCGGCCAACCCTGGTGCCTCGCGGTCGATCGCCGCGCGGGTGCCTTCCGGCGTGAGATCGCGTGGACCAAACCCGGTGCCACCGGTAGTTACGATCACCCCACTGAAGCCGGCGGCAAGACGCACGAGCGTCGTTCGAACCGGCTCGATCCCATCTTCGGTTACGGCTCGCTCGATCACGATGTAGCCAAGTGAGTGCAGATGGTCTTCGAGCGCCGCCCCAGACCGGTCTTCGCGCGTGCCGTAGACCACGCCGTCGGACACTGTCACGATCTTCGCTGGCGTTGGGGCATCGTCGTGATTTATCATCAGCGCCAAGGTAGCGCGGTCTGCCGAGAGCGAGTCGCTACGATTCATGTCGTGGATGACGATCAGGTTCTTCGAGAATGTCGCGACAGCATCGACAACATCGATGCGGCGTTGGTGCATCTTCTGGCGGAACGCTTCAAGATCACCAAACGTGTCGGCGAACACAAGGCCACGGTGGGCTTCGCCCCGGCCGACCCCGATAGAGAGTCTGTGCAAATCGCTCGTCTTCGTGCGCTCGCCGACGGTGCAGGCCTGGACCCGACGTTCAGCGAGAAGTTTCTTCGTTTCATCGTCGATGAAGTAATTCGCCACCACAACACCGCTGCTCGGTAACTTCGCCGCTTCCACATCGCGGGTGTGAGCTGGCGTGCGAAACAGCCGGTGAAGATCAAGGCGCGCTTGCCTACCTAACGATCGTTCGGTAGGGTATCGATAGACAAATGACCATCCTCGACACGACGACAGCGAATACGTCTTCAGAACCAGCTCCTGCCGCCGACTCGATCGGTGGCCGCCAGCGAATCCTTCGCGCTGCTGCTGAACTCTTCCTCTCTCGCGGGTACGCAGAGACCTCCGTGCGGACGATCGCTGACGCGGTAGACATGCGCCCCGCCTCGATTTACCACCACTTCGAGTCCAAGGACGCCCTCCTCACCGAGATCCTTGAGATCGGGATGGAGGCGGTTATGACCGCATTCGTTGACGCCGAGGAATCGCTGACGAGCGCCGCGAACGGCCGCGATCGACTGCGCACCCATATCGCAGCCCATCTCCACGCCCTTTTCGCGCATCATGCCTTCACCGCTGCACACGTCACTGTGTTCCCCTTCGCCCCGCCCGAAGTTCGGGCCGAGTCAGTGCCCGATCGCGACGCCTATGAAGCTCGGTGGACCATGCTGTTCGAGTCGATCACCGAAGACCTCGATCCAGAGGCGATTCGGCTCACTCGACTGGCACTGTTCGGCGCAATGAACTCGACCGTGCAGTGGTTCGACCCCGCTGAAGGCTCGGTCGACGATCTCGCATCAGCAATCGTCGGAACGTTGTGGGATGGCATTGGAAGAGCCCCAGGAGACGTGCGCTAATGCGGCAGATACCCAACACGATCGACTCGACTAGCGAGCTCTACGCGACAAACACTGCGACTTACCGGTCCGAACTCGACACGCTGTCGGCTCGGATGCGATTCGCTATCGACGGCGGCCAAGGACGAGAACGGTCGATCGAACGACACCACGGACGCGGGAAGGTCATGACGCGCGACCGCATCGACATGGTGGTCGACGAAGGGTCTCCGTTTCTCGAGCTTTCGACGCTCGCCGGGTTCGGCCAGGTCGATGACGAGTTTCCCGGAGCTGGCATCGTCACGGGCATCGGCCTCGTGCACGGTGTGCCCTGGATGTTCATCGCCAACGACGCTACCGTCAAAGGCGGATCACTGTTTCCCGCTGGTATCAAGAAACACGTCCGGGCCCAAGACGTCGCCTCGCAGAATGGCCTCGGCTGCATCTATCTCGTCGACTCTGGCGGGGCCTTCCTGCCAATGCAAGACGAGGTGTTCCCCGACCAGGATCACTTCGGCGGCACGTTTTATCGACAAGCGAGGATGTCCGCGGCGGGATTGCCGCAAATGTCCGTTGTACTCGGCGGTTGCACAGCGGGCGGCGCATATGTCCCAGCGCTCAGCGACGAAGTCATCATGGTGGAAGGAATCGGTCGAATATTCCTCGGCGGACCGCCGATCGTGAAAGCAGCTCTCGGCGAGGTCATCGATCCCGATGATCTCGGTGGAGCGGCTCTCCACACTCGCGAGTCCGGTGTCAGCGACTACATGGTCCAGACCGAGGCCGAGGCGTACGGGCTCCTGCGCGAGTTGTGCGGCAACACAAACCAGCGTCCGCTCGAGGCAAAGCAGGACTGGATCGACTGGACTGCTCCCGAGCCGCCAAGTCGCGCAGCCGAGGACATCCTCGGGATCATCAACGCCGATACGCGGCTTCCCTTCGACGCGCACCAGATCATTGCGTGCCTGGTCGATGAAAGTCGCTTCAGCGAGTTCAAACCGGAATGGGGCACGTCGATCGTGGTCGGATTCACCAGGATCTGGGGCCACCTGGTCGGCGTCATCGCGAACAACGGCATCATCTTTAGCGAAGACGCCTTAAAGGCAACGCACTTCATCGAACTCTGCGATCAGCGAAGTGTGCCTCTGCTGTTCCTCCAGAACACGTCGGGCTACATGGTCGGGCGCGATTCCGAAGTCGGAGGCATTGCAAAGAACGGCGCAAAGATGGTGTCGGCTGTCGCGAATGCTCGGGTTCCAAAGTTCACGGTGCTCATCGGGGGCTCCTACGGTGCTGGCAACTACGGCATGTGTGGTCGCGGTTTCGATCCACGGTTTCTGTTCGCGTGGCCGAATAGCCGAATCGCAACGATGGCGGCCGACACAGCAGAAACGGTCCTCACCGATATCCGGCTCGGTGGAATGAAGGGCGCCGAAACGACCGATGAGGAAATCGTCGAGATCCGAGCGTCCATCCGAGCACAGTACGAGGAGCAGTCCGATCCCTACTACGCAACATCGCGACTCTGGGATGACGGTCTGATCAGTCCGCTCGATACCCGCGATGCGCTCGGCATGTGCCTTTCGCTCGCCGCCCGTCAGGACGCGCCAGTTTCAGGCGATCGCATCGTCTACCGGATGTGATCGAGATGACTATCCCCTGCCCCGATCCATCGATGGTGATTCTTGTCGCCAACCGCGGCGAGATCGCCCGTCGCGTTTTCCGTACGGCCAACGAATGGGGGGTGCGGACGGTGGCTGTCTATGCCGACCCCGACGCCGACGCACCCCATGTCCTCGACGCTGCGAGCGCCGAACGAATTGGACCGGCAGCGTTGGCCGACTCATATCTATCGATCGATGCCCTGCTCGATGCCGCGAAGCGTTCTCACGCAACCCATGTCCACCCCGGCTACGGATTCTTGTCAGAACGCACGGACTTCGCTGAAGCCGTTGTGAACGCAGGGCTCACTTGGATTGGTCCGTCACCGACGTCGGTCGCCTCGATGGGCTCCAAGATCGAAGCTCGCAATGTGGCCACCTCGGCAGGAGTGCCCGTGATCCCCGGCTTTAACGAGAGCCAGGACCCTGCCACGCTTCAGAGCGCGGCTGAGAAGATCGGTTACCCGATACTGGTGAAGGCCTCAGCAGGCGGCGGCGGCAAAGGAATCCGAATCGCGCTGGCGCCCGACGACTTCGAGACGGCGCTCCGGGACGCAAAAGCTGAGGCGATGCGATCGTTCGGGGACGACGACGTGATCGTCGAGCGATACATCACGCGACCACGGCACATCGAGGTACAGATCACGGCAGATAAACACGGCACCGTCGTCGATCTCGGGACCCGCGAGTGTTCAGTACAGCGCCGTTACCAGAAGGTCCTCGAAGAGGCTCCGGCACCAAACCTTCCCGGCGACGTGGAATTGGCCATGCGTGCTGCAGCTGTGAAGCTCTGCGAATCGATCGGGTACGATTCGGTCGGAACCGTCGAATTCATCGTGGACGCCGCCACGAACGACTTCTTCTTCCTTGAGATGAACACGCGGATCCAGGTCGAACACACCGTCACCGAACAAGTCACCGGGATCGACCTCATCGCCCTGCAGATCGCCGTTGCGAGCGGCGCTGAGATGCCGATTTCGAGCTCGGCGTTCGACGACGCCCTAGCTGCCCGCTCACAACATGCCTTCGAGGCGCGGATCACCGCCGAAGACGCGTGGAACGGCCATGTGCCCCAAACCGGTGTGATCGAGCGCCTCGTGGTGCCCGACGCAGATCAGATCCGCTGGGATGCCGCCATCGTTCAAGGATCCGAGATTGGTCCGCATTACGACTCCATGATCGGCAAACTTATCGTGTCAGGTCCCAGCCGGCTGGCTGCGCTCGATGGACTTCAGGACGCGCTCGAAGGGCTCGAGATCGTAGGCCTCACCACAAACATCGACTTCCATCGGTGGCTCGTTGCTCAGCCCGAGATGCGGGCGGCGAGAATCACGACCCGCTATCTCGACGAGACCCCGCTCCCCCGTAACTCGCCCTTCGGCGACGCCAAACCCACGTCCGCATGGAACTCCCGCCTCGGCCGTCGCGTCACACCGCATCGCTCAGCCGTCATCTTCGACAGTCCATCGAGGGACGACCGCTGGCACGGAAACGAACGCACGGGCGACGCAGGCACGCACGTCGTATCGCCTTTCCCGGGACTCATTACCGAGGTACATGTCGGTGTCGGCGATCACGTCACTATGGGCCAGACATTGCTCACGATCGAGGCGATGAAGATGCTGCATCCGATCATCGCGTCCGGGCCCACGACCATTGCGTCGATCGATGTCGCACCCGGTGACCAGGTGGAAAGCCACGCGACCCTCATCACGTTCTCACCTCTCGAGCAGCCCTGACCGACGCACGATGAATCCAAACACGATTTACACCAACCACCGGAGCATGAAATGACTCTTCGAAACGTCTATATGACCGACGAGCTGGAAGCCATCTACGCCCAGACCGTCGAGTTCGTCCGTAACGAGGTCACGCCGAACGGTGAAGAGTGGGAACGAGCGGGAAAGGTGCCGCGAGAGATTCTCGAGCAGATGGGATCTCTGGGTATGTTCTCGCTCCGGATTCCTGAAGAGCACGGGGGCCTGGGCATGGGATACCTCGCGAGCGCGACCTTTTCCGAGGCCCTCGGCGCATCGACGTTCGCCGGCTTCGATGTGACCGTTTTGGTGCATACCGACATGGCGTCACCACACCTGTTGAACGCAGGCAACGCTGAACAACTCGAGCGTTACGTTCCAGGCATCATGGCCGGCTCGCACATCATGGCGATCGGGGTGACCGAACCCGACGCAGGCTCCGACGTCGCAGGCATTCGGACGACCGCAGTGAAAGACGGTGATGGCTGGCGAATCAACGGAACGAAGATGTTCATCACGAACGGTGTTTACGGCGACACGGTGATCGTTGCGGCACGAACCGATGACAGCAACAAGTACGGCATCTCCATGTTTTTGGTCGACCAGGGAACCGAGGGTTTCTCGGTGGGAACCAAACTCGACAAACACGGTTGGCTCTGCTCCGACACCGCCGAGCTGATCCTCGAAGACGTTTGGGTCCCGCAGGAGAATCTGCTCGGCACTGAACATCGCGGCTTCTACGAGACGATGAAGAACTTCCAGAACGAACGAATGGTTCTTGTCGGAATGGGTGTCGGCGCTGCACAGGCCGCCATCGACATGACCACTGCCTACACCCAAGAACGAAACGCGTTTGGCGGCAAGCTCTACGACCTTGGCGCGATCCGTCAGAGGATGGCGATGAACCAGGCAAAGGTCGACGCGGCTCGGGCCTCGATGTATCACGCCGCATGGATAGGCGATCAGGACGAGGACAATGTGAAGGCGATGTCGGGCGTCAAAGCGTGGGGATGTGAGATCGTCCAAGAGGTCATGTACGACTGCATGCAGTTCCATGGCGGCGTTGGCTACATGCGAGAGTCCGCCATCGAACGGATGACACGCGATGCTCGAATTCTGCCGATCGGTGGCGGAGCAACAGAGGTCATGCTCGAAGAAGTGGCGAAGCGTTCCTACAACTAGGCACGGCGATCGCCGATAGAACTGCCGTATGGGCAGGCGCACAGTGGCGGTCGACACCGCTCACCAAGCACCCGGCTCGGGCGGCCGATCCGTGTGGTCCGGGCACCTGACGCCGGCGGCGATCATCGCCCTCGCCGCGCTCGGCTCGGCGATCTTTCGACAGGGCGCCTACCACGAAACGCAACATCGGACGTTCGCGGCGATCATGCTCATAGCTGGCGGCTCGTTGCTCTTGGGTCGGTTTACACGCCGCGACCTCTCGGTGTCTGCCCTCCTGCTCTCGCCGCTTCTGTCGAGTGCCGCGCTGAGCCTCGCTCTCTCGGGTGATCGCAGCGATGCTCGGTCAACGCTTTTGGAGCTCGCCCTGGTCGGCATCAGCCTCGCAGTCGGAATGTCGATTCCTCGGAGCGGACACCAGACCGTGCTCGATGCAGTTCTTGTCATCGCTCTCATCGTTGCCGCCACTGCCCTGTGGGGTGTCATCCTCCACGAGACGCCTTGGGGCCGGATCACCGCCGGCGTCTGGCGAGGGTCGAGCTCGCTGACCTATGCCAATGCAGCGGCAGCTGTGGTCGGTCCGATAGCACTCCTTCAGCTGCGACGGTTGATCGATCGGCCGTCACCGATTCACAGCGCGGCTACGACGTTCCTGCTCGTCGGACTGGCGTCGACACAGAGCCGCGGTGGCGTCCTCGCTGTCGCGCTGGTTGGGCTCACGCTTCTTCGACCATCGAAGATCCGTCGTACGGCACTCGTTTCACTCCCCGTCGCCGTTGGAACGGCAATCGCGACACCCGCAGTGCTCGTTTATGCAGACGCCGGTGACGACGGCAACCCGCCCGTAGTTCTCACGCTTCTTGTGGTCGGAGTCGTGACCAGCGGAGCGCTTGGGTCGAACCGCATCGAGACGCGGCGGCTCGTCGGTCCCACTTCTGTGCTCGGCGTAGCCTCGCTGCTTCTCCTCGCCGCAACGGGCCAAATAGGCAGGTTCACAGAGCGATTCACCTTGCGCTCCGGAACCACTGCTCAAGGCGAAGATGCCCGGGTGCTGTTCGGTGATCGCGCGAACGAGTGGTCGAGCGCATGGGAACAATTCACAGAGCGTCCAATCGTTGGACACGGTCCAGGCGTTGTGGACCTCAGCTGGCTCGAAGCCGGTCGCTCATTTCGCGCCGAGTTCGCCCACAACGAATATCTCGAGCTGGCTGTGACTCAGGGACTCATTGGCATTCTCGCGCTAGGCATCAGCTCAGCGCTTGCGCTTCGCCATTGGCGTCGGGTACAGACCTCGATCTCGATGCCAGCGGCACCGGTCGGTCTTGCGGTGGGCGCGTTCTTGCTCCACTCCTCGGTCGACTTTCTTTGGCACCTTCCAGCACTTCCCGTGCTCTTCGCGCTGATCCTCGGACTGGCTTTAGGGCGTGCGCCGATCAGGAGCTCAGCCGGTAGCTGAACGCTGCCATCCCGTCGCCTGCAAACACGTCGGGAAGGAGGCGACCGCCTCGCCCAAACGGCTCCCATACCGAGGGAAGCGGCATTGGCTGAAGCTCGGGAAGCTCCAGCGCTATCCGTGCATCGACGTCCGTCGACTCCGATGTGGTCAGCGTGCAGACCGAGAAAACCACGTGTCCCCCGGGTCGCACCAGACCGGCGGCCTCTTTAACCAGCGAGAACTGCAACTCGGCGAGTACGTCCACATCGGTCGCTTTGATTCTCCAGCGGGCATCGGTTCGGCGCCGGAGCGAGCCAAGCCCTGAACATGGAGCGTCTATCAGCACAGCGTCGGCTACATGGCGGCGGAAAGGCGAGGAGGTCGCGTCCGCCACCACGGGATGGACTCGCGTTGCCGTGTCGATCGCGGCGGTTCTGACGAGGCCTGCGCGATGTTCATGGAGATCTGAACCGATCACGGTTGCGCCACCACCTCCGGCAGGTCCGGCGATGTACGTCGCCTTTCCGCCAGGCGCGGCACAAAGATCAAGCACAAGACCTTCGGGTTCGACGAGCGCAGCCACTGCCTGTGAGGCTGGATCTTGTCGGTAGCCGTCGTCGCGAGTATGAACCGACGCGGCCACATTCATCGCCTCGAGAACAGCGGTAGATCGCTCCCCCAGATCGGCAGCGAGTCGATCGAGAATCCAGTCTGGATAGCTCAATCGAATTCCTTCGGTTGGCCACGCCGTCTCGTCGACCGATGCGTTTGAGACTTTCCTCAGCACCGCGTTCACAAAGCCACGGCCGCGTTTCGGCGTCGCAGCGACCGTTGCATCGACAGCGGCGTGAGCCGGCACACGCATGAACTCCAATTGATACGCGCCCACCCGAAGCGCTGCACGTACCCGAGAGTCGACGTCATCCCGATCGATAAACCGATCGACCAGATAGTCGAGCGCTCGTTTCATACGGGTCGAGCCATAAACAAGCTCGGTCACGAACCCTCGGTCTCTCTCGTCGAGGTTTGATTCCGCGAGCAGTTTCGGAAGCAACAGGTTGGCGTACGCGCCGTCCTTCTCTATCCGTTCGAGCGCTTCGATTGCGATCCGGCGCGCTGACACACCGTTCGACGAGCCCTCAGACACCAAAGACCGATCCGTCGGGTCGAGCGCCGTTGGCCCAAGCACTGGCATCCATGCGCGGTTTGCCGGCCGGCTGGACGATCGTGAGTGTTAGCCCGGCATCCCCGGTCCCTACGACGAGTGCAGAGATGACACCGGGGTCCAACGTCGAGTCGACTACTTCCGCGTCGTGGATCTTGAAACGTTCGCCGTCGAGGGTCGTCCAAGCATTGCCCACGCGAACGATCCTGAGCAGGTCGTCGGCGGACCGGTTCCAGTCCAGCTGCAGGTCGTCGGCGGTGAGCTTTCGCGCATAGAGCGACTCGCCCACCTGCGGTTCAGCCTTGGTGAAACCACCACGCATCGTCTCGATCATTAGGTCTGCTCCCTCGACGCTCATCGACTCCCACAAGGAAGAGAGCGTGTCGTCCACCCCGATCAGCACGTCGACACTGGCCCAAACATCGCCTTCATCGAGGCCTTCAACCACCGACATGACGCTGATGGCGGTCGATGTGTCACCGGCAAGAATCGCTCGCTCGACCGGAGCCGCGCCGCGCCACCGAGGCAACCGAGAGAAATGGGTGTTGACCATCGGAATCTGCGTGAGCGCCGACATTCGGATCAACTGTCCAAAAGCGACGACTACAGCGAGATCGATCGGCTCCCGCTCGTGTTCTGCCAGTAGTTCGTCGACGTCGGCGCTCACCGCTAGTTCGAGTTCAATGGCGGCCGCCTTTATCGGTGTCGGCGAGAGGTCTCGCCCTCGTCCGCGGCGCTTGTCTGCTCCAGAGATGACGATCGGAATCTCGAATCCCGCCGCGTGGAGTCCACGCAAGGTCGGCACAGCGATGTCGGGCGTGCCCAAGAAGGCAACGCGTCGAATATCGCCAGGCCTCGTGGGCGGCAACGGCAGTGGCATCGGTTACGGAAGCGACAGTCCGTTGGTGTCCGGGAGGCGCAGCCCGAGCTCGGAGCTCATCGCCGCGGCCGTCCCATCGCCCGCATCGGCACGTTGACGAAGGATCCGCTTTGCGTCACGTTTCTGCTCATCGTCGAGATGTTCGACGAGGAGAATGCCGTTGAGATGATCCAGTTCATGTTGAAACAGTCTCGCCTCGAGCTCGTCAGCTTCGATATTGATCTCGTTGCCGTCGAGGCCCACGCCGCGAATATGGACAACTTTGGGTCGCGTGATATTCCACGACAAACCCGGCACCGAGAGGCAACCTTCGTCGTACTCCCACTCGCCATCAGTCTCGACGATCTCAGGATTGATGAGCGCGTGTGGGTCTTCGCCAGCCATGAGGTCGTACACGAATAGGCGTTTGCGAACGCCGATCTGGGGAGCAGCGAGACCGAGCCCGGGCTCCTCGTACATCGTCTCGAGCATGTCCTCGACCAGAGTTACGAGTGCTCCGTCGATATCGGTGACGTCCCTTGCGACCTGCTTCAAAACAGGGTCGCCATATTGTCGAATGCGGTACGGAGCGCTCACCTGATCAGGATACCGCTTTGGCTGGGTACGGTTGCGCTGTGAGTTCAACAGGAGAGCCGGCAGCAAGCGACGAGCCGTCGCAGTATTTCCAGACCGAGCCCACAGTGCAGTCGAAACCTCGATCGATCGAGCTTGTTCTGCCCGATGTGTACCTGAACCTCACCACCGACACCGGCGTCTTCTCGGGCGAAAGGGTAGACGGTGGCTCTCGATATTTGATGCAAGGTCACCCGCCTATCCCGAGCCATGCAACGACGATCCTCGATTTGGGCTGCGGCTACGGCCCTATCGGATTAGCTGCCGCCAAACGAGCGCCTGCTGCACAGGTCTGGGGAATCGATGTGAACGCGCGAGCTGTTCGCCTCGCATCGATGAACGCCGAGGCCAACGCGATCACCAACGCACGGTTCACGCTCACCAGCGATCTGCCGTCGGATCTCAGCTTCGACCTGATCCTGTCGAACCCGCCTATTCGGATCGGAAAGTCGGCGTTGCACGAGTTGCTGACCACATGGCTCGATCGACTCTCCCCTGGCGGCGTTGCCTGGATGGTCGTGCAGAAACATCTCGGTAGCGACTCGCTCGCATCCTGGCTCTCCGAGCAGGGATGGGAGACCACGCGACTCGGTTCCAGAAAAGGATTCCGAATACTCCAGTCCCACGCTCGCCCCGGACCACTTTCGACCTAGCCTCGTCCACGCCATGAAAAACCTCGACCCCACCGGACTCAAGCGGCTGCACAGAGAGTGGCGGCGCGCCACAACTCAGAAGATCTCGCTTATTCTCGACAGCGTTCAGACCCCCTACAACGTGGGCACGATCATCCGTACCTCCGCAGCACTCGGCGTCGATCACCTGTGGCTGGTTGGGTCGACGGAATCGCCGACCCACGCCAAGACGAACAAAACCGCACTCGGCACTCAGCGATATCTCACCTGGACGAACGTCGAGCAACCCACCGAAGCAATCAATCAGGCAAAGGCAGCCGGATTCACGGTCATCGGCATCGAATTGGCCGATGACGCACTTCCGCTGCACGAAGTCGATCTCGGAGGCGACGTCTGCCTCGTGGTGGGCCACGAAGATCGAGGTCTCAGCAAGGACGCACTTGCCGTGTGTGATGCCGTTGGATTCATCCCACAGGTTGGCAAGGTCGGTTCGCTCAACGTCGGTGTCGCTACCTCGATCGCCATAGCGGAGGCCCGACGACAGGGCTGGTCTAAATAGCGGTCACTTGAACGAGCGTGTCGCCATAACTCGAACCGCTTCCGAATTCGGTATCGCCAGCGTTGGTCAGATCGTTGACCGAACCAACAGCATCTCCGTAGGCAGCATCAACAAAACCCCACGGAACACTGATGACGCCCGGCCGAAGTCGATCACTGATCGCGACCGGCAACACGAGAGACGCCCGGTCGTTGAAGACCCGCGCGACATCGCCAGCTTCAAGGCCGCGATCCTGGGCATCGGACTCATCCAATTCGACGTGAGGTTTGGTTTCACGATCGGCATGTGCCGCCAGATCTGAGTAGGAAGTGTTGAGGAATCGAGTTGCCTTCTTCGGCGATTGCAAGAACAACGGGTAGATCTCCGCTGCAGGTGCGCCGGGGCCCTCCTCGATCGGAACCCACTGCGGTAGGCGGGGGACGCCGAGTCCCTCGAATGACTCGGCCACGAGTTCGGCCTTCCCAGAAGGCGTATCGAAGCCACCGTGAGCGTATGGCAAGTGGTCGACGGGGAAATTGCTCACCCGGACGAAGCCGCGCGACCGAAGCTCATCTACGTCGACGTGATCGCCAACCGCCAGCTCGATCTGTTCCATGTCGGAGAGCTGAAGTTCGGGTTGATCGAACCCACATGCTGTCGCCATGCGACGGAACAGCTCCGTATTCGGTACGGCTTCGCCACGTGGAGCGGCGGCGGGCTCGTTCCAGCCAATCCATAGGTGTCCCCACGCAGGCATCACATCGACTTGTTCGGTCTCCATCGCAGCAGGCAACACAACGTCTGCATAGCGAGCGGTATCGGTCATGAAGTGCTCGCTCACAACAGTGAAAAGGTCCGAGCGTTCGAGTCCTCGGCGAATGGCACCAGAATTCGGCATCGATAGAACCGGATTCCCATTCCAGATGAAAAGCGCGTGAATTGGATCATCGAGTTCGGTGAGCGTCGCACCGAGCTGGGGCTGGCCGAACGAGCGCCGTGTCGGCGCATCCGGGGCCACGATGTCGGCCAGTCGACCAACGATCCCCGCATCGACGTCATCGACCTCCGCCCACGAGCCAACACTTCGAGCGAACCCGCCACCGAGGGTTTTGTGCGAGCCGGTGAGCACGGGGATCATCGACAGCAGCCGGTACATAGTTGGACCACTGAAGTGATGCTCGACGCCGATGAGACCACGAATCATCGTCGCTTTCGTGTTCCCGATCGATCGTGCGAGATCTCGAATCGCCTCGGCGGTCAGGCCGCACAGCGGCGCCGCCCACTCAGGCGTGTGCGACTCCACGTGGGCGGCCAATTCATCGAAGCCGAGCGCATGGGCTGCGACGTGTTCGGTGTCGACCAGATCTTCCGCGATCAGGACATGAATGATCGCGAGGATCATCGCGACGTCGGTCCCGGGGAGCGGCTGAATGTGTTGATCGGCCTTGTCGGCCGTGATCGTGCGAATCGGATCGATGACGATCACCCTCGCTCCGCGCTTCTGCGCTGTTTCAATCGTTGGCCACAGGTGGCGATTGGTGAGGCGAGTGTTCGTGCCCCAAAGAATGATTTGATCGGAATGCTCCGCCTGCAAAGGATCGGTGCCTAATCCATTTCCGTACACCGTGGCCATCCCGACTCCCGATGCCATCCCACACACGCTTCCCGTCTGCTCACTCGCTCCGAGGAGTGCGAACAGCGCATTGCTCGTGCCGGAGTTCTGGATGAGGCCCTGGGTTCCCGCAGACCACCACGGCAGAATTGCTTCGCCACCATGTTCGGTTCTTACCCGATCGAATTCGGTGGCGACGAGCATGAGCGCCTCGTCCCACGACGCGACGCGAAACTCGCCGCTTCCCTTCGCGCCGGTGCGAATGAGCGGGCTGAGCAGCCGGTCGTCATGGTTCACCCGACCAACGAACTTGTTCACCTTGGGACAGAGCTCGCCCTTGGAAAAGGGGTGCTCTGGGTTCCCCTTTACCGAGGTCAGGGTCCCGTCGACAGACGTGGCGACCCATCCGCAGCTATCGGGGCAGTCGTGGTGGCACGTACCGAGGACCTCAATAGTTGTCATGAGGCAATCATAGAACGATCCGAAGTCTGGCCGGGATCGGATTTCCGGTGTCTGTGTTACCGACCCTAGACGTCGAGAGGATCGATCTCGACCCGTACGCGCTCAGCAGGTCGTTCGACTGCGTTCACAGCGCCGAGAAGCGTTTCGTGATCGACCGCCGATAGCCGCCAGCGGTCTCCGAGTCGATGAATCTGCACAGAGGGTGTATCGATCGACGAAGCGAACGTTTCTGCTCCAGCGCCCGAAATCATCGCCCAGGCGCCATACGGAGGCTGATCGAACACCTGTCGAATATCGCGTTGAGAGGTCGCGACGAGGCCCGGATCGCCTCGCAAGGCTGCCTGCACAACAACGTCGTCTGGACGTCGGGTTTGAACGATGACCCTGCCCCCAGAGTCACGAGGACCCACCCGGCGAGCAGCGAGCGCGAGGAGAGCAAACGCTTCCTCAGCCGCGCGCACTCGAGGAATGGAGAGCTCCTGATCAAAGTCGAGAAAGACCACGGCATGGGCCGATTCCAGACGATGTAGGAGGGCTTCGGTTCCGATGAACAATTTCTTGCCGCGAAGGTCGGCTTGAGGAGTCTCGGCAGACACCTCGAACACCGGGCGTTTGGCAAGCACGGCAAGATCCTCAGCCAAACGTGTGATGCCGAGGCGGAGCTGCTTCATGTGCGTCCCGCTGCACTCGCTGCAAACCATTGGCCGCACGATCGCATCCCGGGCGCATTCGAGGCGTCCATCGGCGTCCTCGCGGAGCGCCCCTCCACACTCGGTGCACGCAGCCAGGGATCCACACGTAGCGCAAGCCAACATCCGCGCACGCCCTTTTCGATTGAGGATGCAGGCAACTGCGCCGTCGTTCCCAGCGCCGTCGCCGCGAACGAGGTCTACGATTCGATCGGTCAACAACCCCGGCCGATCTTGATCACGCATGTCGACCACATCGACGCGCGGCCACGCATTTCGTTCAGCTGACCGCTCAGGCGCCAACTGGCGGTCGGACAGGTGTAGGGCCTCGAGCGACGGTGTTGGTGACGCCAACACACAAGGCGCTCCGGTTCGACGCGCTCGCTCGACGGCGACGTCTCGAGCGTTCCACGCTGGTGTGCGTTCTTCTTTGTACGCGCCGTCATGTTCGTCGACCACAAGAACGGCGTCGACGTTCGCCATGGGCGCGAATGCAGCGCGCCGTGTGCCGACGGTCGAGGCGCCAGCTGCCGATCGCTCCCACTGCTCGTCATATTCAGCAATATCGATGCCAACATCTCTAAGCGACCGAACCAACGAGCGGCGCTGCGCAATCGTTGGTACCAAGATCAGAGCCGAGCCGAGCGCACACGCCGCGGTGGCCAGACCGACGGCATCATCGTGGGGCACCGTGCGTACGACTGTAAAAGGGGCATCAAAGGCGCTTACAAGAGCTGGGACAGCGGCGTGGGTAGCCGAGGGCGCCGATGGACGGATGGTGGTAACCATTCGCGGAGGTGAGGCTGCACGAAGAAAGTGCGGCAGGCGTCCGGACCATCTCCACGCCGCCCATTCGGCGAGATCGATGACGGATTGCGGAGGGCCGTAGCTTGACCATTTGACGAGGGGCCGCACATCGACCGAGTCGTCGAACTCAACATCGACCTCGGTGACCCACCCCGCCGTCCGACGACCACCGAAGTCGACACGGACGAGGGCTCCAACAACAACAAGTTCCGAGCGTCCATCACGTTCCCAGGACGCCGGAACGACGTAATCGAAGCTCCGACGAATCGACGTGATATCTGGCTGCACCCGAACAATACGGCCCACGGGTCGTTTGTAGTTGGTAGCTGGCGCCGCGACGTCAAACCCTGGGAACAGCTCGCTCACGCCAGCAACCTATCGTGGCCCACCGACACGTCGAGGGTCCCGACTCGCACCCACATTGCTCTCTGCCAATCGCAGAGCTCGGACCTACAGCCCGAGAGCGCTTTTAAGATCCGCAGCCCGATCGGTGTTCTCCCAAGTGAAGCCATCTCCACTGCGGCCAAAATGGCCGTATGCAGCAGTCGGTTTGAAGATCGGTCGACGAAGATTGAGGTCACGAAGGATCGCTGCGGGGCGAAGGTCGAATACCTGGTCGACCGCCTCGGCGATCTTCGCCGGATCTACTTTTTCGGTGTCGAAGGTCTCGACCAGAACCGACATCGGGCGAGCCATACCAATCGCGTATGCGACCTGCACCTCGCATCGGCTCGCCGCGCCTGACGCAACGACATTCTTTGCGACCCAACGGGTTGCATACGCTGCTGAGCGGTCGACCTTCGACGGATCTTTGCCAGAGAAGGCGCCCCCACCGTGACGGCCCATGCCGCCATAGGTGTCGACGATGATCTTGCGGCCGGTCAGGCCAGCGTCGCCAACAGGGCCACCAATAACGAAGCGGCCGGTCGGGTTGATGTGCACCTCGTAGTCATCGTCCGCGAATTGTGCGGGGACGACGGGTTTGATGACATTTTCGATCAGGTCGGGCCGGATCATCGAGTCGCGATCGATGCCATCGTTGTGTTGTGTGGAGATGAGCACGGTCTTGAGTCGAACCGGCTTGTTGTCCTCGTAGTCGAACGTGACCTGGGTCTTACCGTCGGGGCGAAGGTAGGGCACTGTCCCGGACTTTCGAACCGCTGCCAACCGCTCGGCCATTCGATGCGCAATGTGAATCGGCATCGGCATCAACACGTCGGTCTCGTCGCTTGCGTAGCCGAACATCATGCCCTGGTCGCCAGCGCCCTGTTTGTCGAGAGCGTCCTCTTCGCCTGCTGCGCCAGAGCGAACTTCCTCGGAGTCGTCGACGCCCTGAGCAATATCGGGAGACTGCTCGTCGATGGACACCATCACGCCGCAGGTGTTTCCGTCGAAGCCAAAGGACTCGCGGTCGTACCCGATGGTGTTAATCGTTTCTCGGACGACGGACGGAATGTCGACGTATGCCTTCGTCGTGATCTCGCCGGCAACCATTGCGAGCCCGGTCGTAACCAGCGTTTCGCAGGCGACGCGGCTCATCGGATCTTGTTCCAGAATGGCATCCAAGATGGCATCTGAGATCTGATCGGCCATCTTGTCGGGGTGACCTTCGGTCACCGATTCCGACGTGAAGCTGAAGTTCTTCGGCACGGTATTTCTCCTTGTGATGCCGCCAGTGTAGAGCGGCACCGAACGAGCGTTGATGGATTACTGCGGAGTTTCTCTGATGCCAGCGATCGCATCGAATACGGCATCGGCGACAGCCCGTTTCGAGCCGAGCGGCACATCGATATCGGACCCACCCGCAATGAGCAAGGTCACTTTGTTTGTGTCGTGGCCAAAACCAGCAAAAGGAGCCGATACGTCGTTCGCCACGATGAGGTCGAGCTTCTTTCTCTCGAGCTTGCCACGAGCGTTCTCGAGCAAATTCTGCGTCTCGGCAGCGAACCCGACCAGCGTCTGCCCAACCTGCTTCTGGGCCCCGAGATCGACGAGAAAGTCGTGAGTTTTCTCGAGGCTGATCTGTGGCACGGCCCCGTCAGTCTTCTTGATCTTGTTCTCCGGTGGATCGACCGGACGAAAATCGGCGACGGCCGCCGCCATGATGATCACGTCGGCATCGGCTCGACTCATGACAGCATCTTGCATTTGCGCCGCGGTTTGGACGGAGACGATCTGCACGCCCGCCGGCGCCTCACGATCGACCGTCGAGACGAGCGTGACGTTCGCGCCGCGCACCCATGCAGCTTCAGCCAGGGCATACCCCTGTTTGCCGGTCGATCGGTTCGTGATTACTCGGACGGGATCGATCGGTTCTCGGGTACCACCAGCGGCCACCAGAACATCGAGTCCTTGGAGATCAGCAATCGATAGAACGCGCTCGGCATGGGCGACGATCGTCGCTGGCGCAGCGAGACGACCATGGCCAATATCGCCTCCAGCAAGACGGCCCGATTCAGGCTCGACGATGTGTACGCCCCGGTCGCGAAGGACACCAACGTTCTCGCGTACCGCTGGGTGCTCCCACATCTCGGTGTGCATCGCAGGAGCGACCATCACGGGTGAGCGTGTCGCGATCAAGGTGGCGCTGAGCAGGTCTTCGGAGCGCCCAATCCGATAGTCAGCCAGTAGCCGGGCGGTAGCCGGTGCGACAATGATCAGATCTGCGGACTGACCGAGAAGTGTGTGCGGAATTGGGCTCGTTTCGTCCCACAACGACGACTGGACCTTCTCAGAAGCGAGCGCATCGAACGTCGTGCGCCCAACAAAGTGTTCAGCACCTTCGGTGAGAATCGGAACCACGTGAGCACCTGCATCGACCAGTCGACGACATACGTCGATCGCCTTGTAGGCCGCGATTCCTCCGGTGACGCCAAGAACTACTCGGGCACCGACGAGGCTCGCCATGTTCGTCCGCTCAGTCGTTGGCGGCTGCGAGTGCCGCTGCGTCGGCTGCTGCCTTCGTCTCCGCGAGTTCTTCAGCTTCGAAGTCGCGCTCGATCGGAACGATCTTTTCGGCAGCGATTTCCTCGAACGCGATCGAGAGTGCCTTGCGAGCTGTGGAGGTCACCTGCGGGGGAACACTCGACCCGAGGCCTTCGCCGAGCTGGCCGAAGTAGGCGTTGATCTGGCGTGCGCGTCGGGCGCCCAGAGTCACGAGCCGGAACTTTGAACCGGAGTTCTCGAGGAGGATTTCAACCTGCGGCTCGACCATCGAATTGTTTTCGATCATGTTGAAGACTCCTATGCGTATGACCGGTGGGCCATTTGCGTTGCGCCAGCTGACAAGGTTACCAGCTCTGAGGTCAGGACCCGTCGACCCGTTGCAATCTCACCCGTTGCTGAACTCGACGTCGGGACCACGAAACGCGGCGATTATCGCCTCGATCTCGTCCGCAGCGCGTTCGACCTCGTCATTGATCACATAGACATAGGGCAGTTGTTCGGCCAGGTCCCGCTCCATCTGGCCCGCAAGCATGCGTTGTTCGACCTTCGCGGCCCCATCACCTCGACCCTGCAGGCGCCTTCGTTGGTCCTCGATGGTTGGCGTATCGATGAAGATGTAGAGCGCGTCTGGCGAATTCTCAAAAACCTGCCGCGCCCCGTTGACGTCGATCTCGAGGACGAGATCGTGTGCGGCATCGATCTCTGGAACTGGCGATCCGTAGTAGTGCTCCCCGAGAAAGTGGTTCCACTCAAGGAACTCGCCCGCCTCGAGCTTCGAGAGAAATATGTCCTCGGTCGTGAACGTATAAGCGTCATCGCGTTCACTCGGCCGTTGAGGCCGAGTGGTCCACGATCTCGACAACGAAAGCTCGGAGTCTCGGGCCACGAGCTCGGCGACCACCGTGCCTTTTCCGGCTCCCCCGGGCCCCGATACCACGACCACTTCCCCGCTCATAGCGCATGCCTCTCGAGCGCACCAGCCAGGGCATCGATAGCGGCCTTTGGGACATCGCCGATATGGGCCGCTTCGGAAATACCGAGCTCTTCGAACGCACGACGAGTTTGCACCTTGCCAGCCTCGGGAAGTCCCTCGATCGCCGGCAGAACCTTCATCGAGGCAATGACCGGGTCCGATGTTGCTCGCTGAAAGATCTCGAGGAGCCCAACATGGCCGCCCACAATGGTCGAGCGGAAGTCTTCGCGATATTTGCGAATCGCCGCGATCCCACCAAAGAGCTCTGCAAAGTCAGGGTCGTCGAAGACGGTAGCGGGTTCCACAAGCTCAACGTAGCGATTCTGTCCGTAGAAATAGCGGATCCGCTCTCGCAAACGCTGCTACGAGAGGCAGCTATTCACAATCGCTTCGGCTGCAGCTTCGCGATCTTCGGCCTGCGTTACTGGACGTCCAATGACCAACAGATCCGAGCCAGCGTCGAGCGCGGCCTTTGGGGTCGCGACCCGAACTTGATCGTGATGAGTCATGCCCTCGGGACGAATGCCCGGAGTTACGGCGACTAACCGTGGCGCGTACTGCTTGGCTTCTTTGACGTCGCTCGCGCTGCAGACCAGCCCGGCCATTCCGGCCTCGACCGCTGTGGTGACGCGCTTTGGCATGATGTGGTCGGGAGCGTCTTTGTCGGATGTGAGCACCGTGATAGCGAGAGGAAACGGATCCGGGAGGCCAGCATCGGATGCCCCGGCACGCAATCCTTCGGCGCCGGCGCGAAGCACATCTTCGCCACCCTGCGCGTGATAGGTGGCGTAGGTGACACCGAGGGCGCCCAAGACTCGAGACGCCTTCTCGACCGTTGTTGGGATGTCGTACATCTTGAGATCGACGAAGACGTCGTAGTCCATGCCGATCAGCGTGGCGATCGAATCGATTCCCGCAGCCGTGTAGAGCTCGAGGCCTACCTTGGCGACACCGAACCACGGCGACAACGCTTTCGCGATTCTGACCGCACTGACCAAGTCGTCAACATCGAGTGCGACACACAACTTTGCTCGCAGTTCATCATCTACATCAATCATGGAAACTTCCCTACTCGCTCAGCGTTCATGGGCGGAACCGACGAGTTCGGCCACCCGTGCGACTCCGGCCCTCTTGCACCAGGTCGCGAGATCGTTGGTAACCCGCGCAGTCGCTCGTGGATCGGCAAATGTTGCCGTACCAACCTGAACCGCTGAGGCACCGGCCCGAAGGTACTGCACCGCGTCTTCGGCATTGGCGATACCCCCAACACCGATGATCGGGAGGTCCGGGTGCGCCGCCGCTACATCGAATACCGCTCGGAGCGCCACTGGGCGAATAGCTGGGCCCGACACACCACCTCCACCACCGCCGAGCACCGGCCGCCCGGAAAGCGGATCGAGCACCAAGCCGAGCAAGGTATTCGTGAGTGTGACCGCACTAGCCCCCGTATCGCCAGCGGCTCCCGCTATCTCGGCGATGTCGGCAACGTTGGGACTCAACTTGGCCCACCTTGGTATTTCGAGCGCTGCTGTCGCTCGGATGACACCTGTTGTGCCATCACACGAGTGGGCAAACATTTTGCGTCGATCTTCGAGGTTCGGGCACGACACGTTGATCTCAACCGCCGTGAGGTCGTCTTGCACATCGACGAGCGCTTCGGCTGCTTGTCGATATTCCTCGATCGTGCGGCCCCAGATGCTGGCGACGATACGAGCGCCTGACGCTTTCAAAGCGGGAAGTTCGTCGGCGATCCAACCGGCCACGCCCGGACCCTGGAGTCCAACGCTGTTCATCATTCCACCGGGAAGCTCGATCACCCGAGGGCCAGGGTTTCCAGCCCAGGCCATGATCGAGAGTGATTTCACGACGAGCGCACCGAGCGAATCGAGCGGCACATAACGGGCGAGCTCGCCGCCGTGGCCAGCCGTTCCCGACGCGGTCATTACCGGTGTCGGCAACTCTGTAGGACCGACCCGGGTCCGAAGATCGACGGTGGACGTCGGAGTCATAAGGCGCTCGCACCTTCGGCGTGGTACTGCTGCAACGAGCGCACTCGAAGTGGGGTGGCGAGCCATTCCTCCATGCCGATCGCCGCGGCAACCGCAGCGGATCCGGTCGTGAGCAACGGCACGCCCTTGGCACCTGCCGCGGCACGGATGTATGCGCCATCAGCACGGGGTCCACGACCTCGAGGGCTGTTGATGACCAGTTGAATTTCGCCCGTCTCGATCAGGTCGACCGCCGTTGGCGCGTCTATGTCGCGGCCGTCGTCCTCAGTCACTTTGGAGATCCGCCGACCAACTTCGACACCCGCGGCCTCCAACGCATCGGCGGTGCCGGTGGTGGCAACGATCGAGAAGCCGAGCTTCGTGAAACGCTTCGCGGCATCGATGCCCATTGCCTTGTCGCGGTCAGCGAGCGACAGGAAGATCGTGCCACCCTCGGGAAGGGTTCCGCCGGCCGCCATCTGGCTCTTGGTGAAGGCCAACCCGGTCGTGGCGTCAATTCCCATCACCTCGCCCGTCGAACGCATTTCCGGGCCGAGGAGAGGATCGGCGTCGGGGAACCGATTGAACGGCAGCACAGCTTCTTTGACCGAAACATGACCTGTGACGGGCGGACGAAGCAAGCCCTCAACTCGGAGCTCTTCGAGGCTCGCTCCCATCATGACGCGTGCCGCGATCTTTGCGAGGGGGACGCCGGTCGCCTTCGCAACAAACGGCACGGTCCGAGAGGCCCGTGGGTTTGCTTCGATCACGTAAACCTCATCGCCCCTCACCGCGAACTGCACATTGATCAGCCCAACGACGTCGAGCTCGGTCGCGATCCGAACGGCGTAGCTCTCGAGCGTCGCCACGGTCTCGGGTGTGAGGTGCGGTGGTGGAATCACGCAGGCACTGTCGCCCGAATGCACACCAGCCTCCTCGACGTGTTCCATCACCGCTCCGATGATCACTTCGCCCGACTGGTCTCGAATTGCATCGACGTCGACCTCGGTCGCATCCTCGAGGAACCGATCGATCAATACCGGGCGTTCAGCCGATAGCCCTCCTTCACGTCCGAGCGTGCCGAACACAGCCAACTGTTTCATCGCTGAGCGCAGGCCGTCATCGTCATAGATGATCTCCATGGCCCGGCCGCCGAGCACATAGGACGGCCGCACGAGTGCTGGATATCCAATGTCAGCGATGATCTCGAGCGCACCTTCGGTCGTGGTCGCGGTTCCGCCAGGAGGCTGAGGAATGCCCATTCTCTCGCACAGCGCATTCCACTGTTCGCGGTCCTCTGCCAGATCGATCGAGGCTGGAGAGGTTCCTGCGATCAGCTCGGATGGGAGCTCGCCTGCCAGCTTGAGCGGGGTCTGACCCCCGAGGGAAACAATGATGCCGATCGGCTGTTCAGCCTCGATGATGTTCGACACATCTTCCAGCGTTAGCGGTTCGAAGTACAGACGGTCGCTCGTGTCGTAGTCCGTGGACACGGTCTCTGGGTTGCAGTTCACCATGATCGTCTCGAAGCCTGCGTCGGACAGCGCAAAGCTCGCATGAACGCAGCAGTAGTCGAACTCGATCCCTTGACCGATTCGATTCGGTCCAGACCCGAGGATCATCACCTTTGGACGATCGGATGGCTGAACCTCGGTCGTGTCTTCCCAGGTCGAGTAGTGATACGGCGTTTTCGCATCGAACTCTGCACCACATGTGTCCACGGTCTTATACGTCGGTTCCACACCAGACGCCTTGCGAGCCGTCCGTACCTCGGCCTCGGGCATCTCCCAGAGATAGCCCAATTGCGCATCGGAAAAGCCGTGTTGCTTCGCTCGCTTCCACTCGCGACGAGAGAGCTCGCCGGCAGAGGTCAACTGCAATGCCTGACGCTCTTCGGTAATCCGCAACATCTGATCGAGGAACCACGGATCGACCTTCGTCGCATCGTGAAGCTCGTCGACACTCATGCCACGACGGAGGCACGCCTCGAGTTGAAAGATCCGCTCGGGCGTTGGAATGTTCGCTTCGATCGCCAGCTGGTCGAGCGGGATGTCCTCATAAGCCGCCTCGCCGGGGTCGGCATTCAGGCCGTGCCGACCGAGCTCGAGGCTGCGGAGTCCTTTCTGCAGCGATTCGGGAAAAGTCCGGCCGATCGACATTGCTTCGCCGACCGATTGCATCTGGGTTCCGAGCACCCCGGACGTGCCGGGAAACTTCTCAAAGGCCCACCGGGGAATCTTCGTCACGACATAGTCGATCGAGGGTTCGAAACTCGCTGGCGTCTCTTTGGTGATGTCGTTCTGGATCTCGTCGAGCGTGTACCCGACCGCCAACCGCGCTGCGATCTTCGCGATCGGAAAACCCGTGGCCTTCGAAGCGAGCGCCGACGACCGCGAAACGCGCGGATTCATCTCGATCACGACTTGACGGCCGTTCGAGGGATCGACGGCGAACTGCACGTTTGAACCGCCCGTCTCGACACCGACTCTACGCATGACCGCGAACGCCGTGTCGCGCATCTCTTGCAACTCGACGTCGCTGAGTGTCTGCGCCGGAGCAACGGTGATCGAATCGCCGGTATGTACTCCCATTGGATCGAGGTTCTCGATGGAGCAGACCACGACCTGATTGTCTGCGTGGTCGCGCATGACCTCGAGCTCGTACTCCTTCCAGCCCTTGATCGACTCCTCGATGAGGATCTCGCCGATCGGGCTCGCTGCAATACCGAGAGATGCGACCGATTCGAATTCTTCGGGCGTCTCTGCAATCCCGGTGCCCTTGCCGCCCAAGATGTAAGCCGGACGGATGATGATCGGTAAGCCCAACTCGGACACGATCTCGCGAGCGGTCTCCATATCGTGCGCGACACCCGATTTGGGAACGTCGAGGCCGATTTCGATCATTGCCTTCTTGAACTTGTCACGATTTTCGGCCGTATCGATCGCCTCTGCATCCGCGCCGATCAACTCGACACCATGGGCCTCGAGAATGCCAGCTTCGAAGAGCTCCATAGCGAGGTTCAGCGCCGTCTGCCCACCGAGCGTCGGGAGCAAGGCATCAGGTTTTTCCTGAGCGATGATCGCCTCGAGGATCGACACTTCGAGCGGTTCGATATAGGTCGCGTCAGCAAAGTCGGGATCGGTCATGATCGTCGCTGGGTTCGAGTTGGCCAAGATGACCCGATAACCCTCTTCACGAAGAACTCGACAGGCCTGTGTGCCCGAGTAATCGAATTCGCACGCTTGGCCAATCACGATCGGACCCGAGCCGATCACCAGGATTGACGCGATGTCCTCACGCTTTGGCATGAAAGTCCTCCATGAGATCTTCGAAGTCATCGAACAGATATCGGCTGTCGTGCGGGCCGGGCCCGGCTTCGGGGTGGTACTGCACGCTGAAGGCAGGGGCGATCGTGCTGCGTACGCCTTGCACCGTATTGTCGTTGAGGTTGATGTGCGTGAGCTCGGCATTCACCAGAG
Organism: Verrucomicrobiales bacterium; assembly: GCA_047638715.1. Lineage (GTDB taxonomy): Bacteria > Actinomycetota > Acidimicrobiia > Acidimicrobiales > SHLQ01 > SHLQ01. The sequence continues at coordinate 3,666 of JBLIMK010000009.1, read as the reverse complement.
AATCTTGCTCGACCGCATAGTTGTGATTCTGCGACGTGATCTCGACCTTGTTGTCTCGAAGTCGCTTCACTGGTTGGTTGCCACCGTGATGGCCAAACGGCAATTTGAACGTCTTTGCGCCGAGCGTCGCGGCGAGGAGCTGATGGCCCAGGCAGATCCCAAAGATCGGGACATTGCCCAAGAGATCGCCGATCGTTTCGCGTATGTGCACGAGCGGCTCGGGGTCGCCGGGGCCGTTCGAGAGGAAGACCCCGTCGGGCTTGCGCGCCATGATGTCGGCTGCGCTCGTGCCTGCCGGAACTACGTCGACGGTGCCCAGCCGCGAGAGCTGCGTCAGAATCGACGTCTTGATGCCGAAGTCCATAGCGACGATGTGTCGCGGGCCGTCAGAATCGACGGAGTACGGCACGTCACAGGTCACCGTGGCGACGAGATCGAGGCCATCGGTACCCGGTTCGATCTGAGCCGCAGCGAGCAGTGTGGCTTCGTCTGCGGTGCCAAACGCTCCAGGCATGGCGCCGAGGTCACGAATGTGCCTGGTGAGCCTCCGGGTATCGATCCCGGCGATTCCGGCGATGTTCTGCGCCACGAGGTAGTCGCCGAATTCCATCTCGCTTCGGTGATTGCTGGCGCGACGGGCGGGGTCTCGGATGATCACGCCCCGGCAGAACGAGGAACGCGACTCATGATCCATCGAGTTAATTCCGTAGTTGCCGATGTGGGGATAGGTGAAGGTGATGATCTGGCCCGCATACGACGGATCGGTGATGACCTCCTGGTAGCCGGTCATGACGGTGTTAAAGACCACCTCGCCAGTGCTCACGCCGGTCGCAACCTCCGCGCCGAGCGCTTCTCCTTCGAAGATGGTGCCATCTCGAAGCACCAGTGCTGCCTCGCGAAGTTTCGTCATCGGGTTGCCTCTCCCCCGTCGACGACAAGGTCGCCTTCGAGAATCGTGTGGGTTACTTTGCCCCGGACCTCACGACCTTCGTACGGGGTGTTGTGGGATCTGCTCGCCATCGAACTTCCGGCAATGGTCCATGTGTAGCCCGGGTCGACGATCGTAAGGTTTGCCCTCTGGCCGACCTCGACAGGATTGCCGTGGCGATCATCGATCCCAGCAATCTTTGCTGGACGCCAGCTCATCAGATCTGCGATTCGTTCGATCGGTAGGTCGAGCTCGGTGAGTGCAAGCGCCAACGCGCTCTCGAGACCGAGCATTCCTGGCGGCGCTTGATCGAAGGGAAATTCCTTCGTGTGCGGTTCGTGTGGCGCATGATCCGTGGCGATGCAATCGATGGTTCCATCGGCCAGACCTTCACGAATCGCCTCGACATCGTCGGCGGTTCGCAGCGGCGGGTGCACTTTGAACACCGGGTCGTAGGTCGCGCACGCTGCATCGGTGAGGGTGAAGTGATGCGTAGTGACTTCCGCAGTGACCTTCAGCCCCTCCGCCTTCGCTGCGCGGACGATATCGACGCCCTCCCCAGTGGAGACGTGCTGGAAATGGATGTGCGCACCCGTACGTCGGGCGAGCGCTATGTCGCGGCGCATCATCAGGGTTTCGGACTCGGCCGGCTGGCCGCCTACCCCGAGCCGCGTCGACCACTCCCCCTCGTGCATATGGCCTCCGGCACTGAGTTCCTCGACCTCGCAATGTTGTGCCAGCACGATGGGCGCCCCGCCGGTCACCGCCTCCAAACCGGTCGCGTATTCCATGATCGATCGCATCAATGCCGGGTCTTGAACGCCGCGTCCATCGTCGGTGAAGATCCGCACGCCCATCCCCGCGAGTTCGCCCATCGGTGTGAGCAACGACCCTTCCCGTCCAACGGTCATCGCTGCCGCGGGGATGATCTCGCATGGGACACCCTCGGCCATAGCCAACACGTCACGGATGAGTGACGGTGAGTCGATGGTCGGTTTCGTATTCGGCATGGCAATGACCGCGGTATATCCCCCGAGAGCAGCTCCCCGAGCGCCTGTTTCGATCGTCTCGGCCTCTTCATGACCAGGTTCGCGAAGATGGGCGTGGAGGTCGACAAACCCCGACATGACGTACGAGCCGGACGCGTCGATCCAACGAGCGTTTGCCGGGACAGGAAGGTCGGTCCCGGTCGCGACTATCGACGAACCTGTGATGAGTACGTCACCTTGGACCGGGCCATCGGCTCCAACGATCGAGCCACCATGAATGAAGAGCGTCATGATGCACCCCGCTCGCCCGCAGCAGATCCGAGCACGAGGTAGAGCACGGCCATCCGGACGATCACGCCATTGGTGACCTGATTCAGTACGCGAACTCGAGGATCATCGATCACCTCGGGCGAGATCTCGATACCGCGGTTCATTGGGCCCGGATGCATGATCAGCGCCGACGAGGGCAGCTGCTTTGCGCGGTTCAACGTGAGCCCAAAGGAACGGTGGTACTCACCGAGCGAGGGCACCAGCGCCTGGTCCATTCGCTCGTGTTGCATACGAAGGAGATAGAGCACGTCGGTCTCGGCCAGCACGGCGTCGAGGTTATTGGACACGTTTGCGCCGAGGGCCTCGACGTGCGGTGGAAGCAAGGTTGGCGGCGCCACGAGTGTGACCTCGGCGCCGAGCAAGCGGAAGGCTTCGATGTTGCTCCGTGCGACACGGCTATGGGAGATGTCGCCGACTATGGCGATCTTGAGTCCTTCGAAACTCCGACCCTCCTCACGGATTGTGTAGACATCGAGCAGCGACTGTGTTGGATGTGCGTGCCATCCATCGCCAGCATTGATGACCGACGCGTTTGCCCACCGCGAGATCTGTTCGGGAGCACCGGAGGACATGTGGCGAACAATGATTGCGTCCACGCCCATCGCCTCGATCGTCTCGACCGTGTCTCGGAGCGACTCGCCCTTGTTTACCGACGACGACGATGCGCTGAAGTTCATGATGTCCGCCGACAAGCGTTTGGCGGCGGTCTCGAAGCTGGTCCGGGTGCGCGTCGAATCCTCGAAGAACATCAAGGCGATCGTCTTCCCGCGCAGGGCAGGCACCTTGGGGATCGGCCGCCGGCACACTTCGGCGAAGCTGTCAGCTGCGACCATGATCTCGTCGATGCCGTCAGCCCCGATGTCGTCGATAGTGAGGAGATCTTTCACGTGTCGTCCCCAGGTGTTCCCTCGTGGACGGGTTCGCGCCGTCCGAGTTCGACGCCATCGAGCGAAACCCGGACACTCTCGTCGCGAGCCGTCGGCAGATTCTTGCCGATGTAGTCGGGACGAATCGGCAGTTCGCGATGGCCTCGATCGACCATGACTGCAAGTTGAATCGTCTTGGGGCGGCCGAAGTCGGTGACGGCATCGAGAGCGGCACGCACGGTGCGGCCGGTGAAGAGAACGTCATCGCACAAGATCACATGTTTATCGGTCACCGAGAACGGGATCCTGGTCACTTCTGGAAGGATCGAGGTCGTTGAAATGTCGTCTCGGTGAAAGCTGCAGTCGACGGAGCCGACGTCGACTTCGCGACCTTCGATCGTTCGCAACGCTGACCCGAGGGCCTCTGCGATTGGCACGCCACCACGCTCGAGGCCAATCAGCACAACATCTTCAAGGCCATGGTTCCGTTCGAGGATTTCATGGGCCATGCGCTTCAACGCCCGGGCCACGTCAGCACCTTCGAGAACACCGG